>NZ_JBIAUL010000009.1:0-6713 GCF_042892755.1 Streptomyces sp. NPDC001714 | reverse complement strand
CACCCCGACCGCGACGGCCACCCCGACCGCGAAGCCGACGGTCACGGCGACCGCCACCACCCCCCCCACCCCCCCCGCCCCCCCCCCCCCCGCCCCCCCCCCCCCCCCCGGCCGCCGCCCCCCCCCCCCCCCCCCCCCCCCCCCCCCCGCCGAGGGCGTTGCGGACGAGTCCGCCCGGGGGATTGGCGCCCCGTCCCGCACGCCCCGCCCAGGGGGCGGGATCAGGCCTTGCGGGCCTCATTGAGGGATCCGGCAGGTGCCGCCGGGGTTGCTGCGGCGGCTGCGGCCGCGTTCCGGCGCTCGGCCACGGCGAGGAGGACCGCCGGCAGGGTCGCCGCCACGCCGATGGCCAGCACCCAGCCGAAGGCCACACCGAAGCCGTGCGCCTGGTCGCCCGAGGAGTGGGCGTCCTGCAGCTGCTTCTGGAGGACGACCGCGAGGATCGCCGCGCCGAGCGAACCACCGATCCGCTGGCCCATGTTGAGCTGGACCGTGGCGTCCGGGATCTTCATCATCGACACGGCTCGATAGGCCGCGGTGACCGCCGGCACGGCGCAGGTGCCGATGCCGAAACCGCGCACCACCATGGCCGCTCCGATCCACCAGTACGAGGTGTGCGCGCCGATCACCACGAACGGCACGGTCGAGGCGATGCTGATGAGACCGCCGACAAGGGCGACCGGACCGCTGCCGAACTTGTCCACGAAGCGGGCCACCCGCCACATGGCGATGGCGACGCCCACGCCCTGCGGAATCAGGAGCAGACCGGTGTTGACCGCGTCCTCGCCGCGGACGACCTGGAAGTACAGCGGCATGAGGATGACGGCACCCAGACTCAGCGCGCCCATGAAGAAGTTGGTGAGAGAGGCCGCGGTGTAGAGCCGGCCCTTGAACAGCCTGATGTCCAGCAGGGGTTTGGCGCTGCGCAGGGAGACGACCACGAAGGCCACGAGGAGCGCGACGCCCGCGACGAGCGAGACCACCACCTTGGGCGAGCCGGCGTCACCGGAGTTGCCGATCTCGGCGAGCCCGTAGGTGAGCGCGACGCTGGACCCGACGATGGTCACGAGACCCGGCACGTCGAGCCGGCCCGGCTGCGCGGCCGCGTCGGCGGGCAGCAGCCACAGGGCGAGCAGCACCGTGATGATCCCGATCGGGATGTTGACCAGGAAGATCGACCGCCAGCCGACGTGCTGGAGCAGCAGTCCACCGACGGTCGGGCCGATCACCGGCGCCATGATGACGGGGATACCGCTGACGCTCATCACGCGGGCCATCAGCCGGGGTCCGGCCGCGCGGACCAGGATCGCCTGGCTCACCGGGACGGCGATGCCGCCGATGCCCTGGATGGTGCGGAAGACGATCAGCTGATCGATCGAGGTGGCGAGCCCGCAGGCCAGGGAGGCGAGGGTGAACAGGGTGATCGCCGCGATGAAGACCCGCTTGGCGCCGAGCCGCATGCCGAGCCAGCCGCTGATGGGGATGACCGCGGCCATCGCCAGCAGATAGGCGGTGACCAGCCACTGGATGGTCGACAGCGAGGCGTCCATCTTGATCGTCAGTGTCTGGAGCGCGACGTTGACGATCGTGGAGTCGAGAAAGGTCATGAACGCGCCGAGGGTGGTCACCGCGATCACCTTGCGGAGCTCGGGCGAGAAGGGTTCCCGTCCGGTGTCCGGTGGGCTGGTGGTGCTCTCCGCTGCCATGGGTCGGTCTCCCTATGAGTGTCGACCTGGAGGTTATGTAGGATGAGGAGCACTGCTCCGATAAAACGGAGCGGTGCTCCTGATGACTATACGGAGCGCCGCTCCGATTCTCAACCGAGCGAGGTGCCATGAGTGACAAGCAAGGCGCGGCCTCGGGTCCGGCCGACGGTGCGGGCTCGTCCCGCGGCACGGCGGGAGCCTCGGCCCCGGGCGGCCGCACGCCATCGACCCCGGCCGAGGGCGGCATGCGCGTCGATGCCCGCCGCAACCGCGACAACCTCCTCGCGGTGGCCCGCACAGTCCTCGCCGAGGAGGGGCTGGAGGCGTCCCTGCGGGATGTCGCACGCCGCGCCGGGGTGGGTATCGGCACTCTGTACCGGCACTTCCCCACCCGCGAGGCCCTCGTCCAGGCGGTGCTCAGCGACCGGCTCAACGCGCTCGCCGACGCCGCCGACGAGTCCCTCACGGCGGCGTCCCCAGGCGAGGCGCTGGCCGCGTGGCTCCAGCGGTTCGCAGCCGGCTCCGGCACCTTTCACGGTCTGCCCGGTTCCGTGCTGGCCGCCCTGCACGACGTCCATTCCGAACTGCACGGCTCGTGCGCGGCGATGCACGAATCGGCCTCCCGGCTGCTGGAACGCGCCCAGGCCGCGGGAGAGGTCCGGCCGGACGTGGACGCCGAGGACCTCTTCACCGCCGCCGCCGCCATCGGCTGGGCCGCGCAGTACTCCGACCGCGAACGCGCCCGGCGCATCCTGACGCTGCTCACCGACGGGATGCAGTCCGGCCACGCGGACGCCGTACGGGGCGGCTGACCGGTCCGCACCGGAGGTCAGGACCGCGCGCGGTGCAGCACCTGCAGCTCGGTGAAGGAGTGATGGCCCCACAGACCGTTCTCGGTCCCCACGCCGCTCCACTTGTGGCCGCCGAAAGGCTGGTGCGGCCCGAGGGCGAAGTGGGTGTTGACCCAGGCCGTGCCGCACTCCAGCCGGGCCGCCACGGCCGCGGCGCGGTCCGGGTCGGCACCCCACACCGAGCCCGACAGCCCGTACTTCGTCCCGTTGGCCCGGTCGAGGGCGTCATCGACGTCCGTGTACGGCACGACCGGCAGCACCGGGCCGAACTGCTCCTCGTCCACGACGGGAGCACCGTCCACGGCGCCGTCCACGATCGTCGGCGGGAAGAAGAAGCCCGCCCCGGTGGGCGCCGAGCCGGCGAGCAGACGCGCCCCGCCCGCTCGCGCCTGCTCCGCGAGCCCGGTGACGCGCTCCAACTGCCGCCGGTTGTTGACCGGGCCCAGCTCCACGCCCTCCTGGGTGCCGTCTCCCACGTTCGCCCGCCGCGCCCGCTCCGCCAACGCCTCCACCACCCGCGGGTACAGCGACCGAGGGGCGTAGACCCGCTTCACGGCCGCACAGACCTGGCCGTTGTTGGCGAAGGCGGCGGTGAAGAGACGGTCGGCGACCGACTCCGGGTCGATGTCGTCCAGCAGGATGGCGGGATCGTTACCGCCGAGCTCCAGGGTGATCCGCTTGAGGTCCGGTGCCACCGCCGCGGCGATGGTCTTGCCGGTGGCGACCGAGCCGGTGAAACTGATCTTGCGCGGGATCTCGTGCTCGGTGAGCCGGGCGCCCAGTTCGTCGCCACCGCTCACCACGTTGAGCACACCCGGCGGCAGCACCTCCGCGAGGAGTTCACCGGCCTTCAGTGTGGCCAGCGGTGTGTACGGCGAGGGCTTGAGCACCACGGTGTTCCCCGCGAGGAGCGCGGGCGCCACCTTCCAGGAGGCGAGCACCAGGGGGAAGTTCCACGGGGTGATGGCGGCAACCACCCCGACCGGCCGCCGTACCACCTCAACGAACGCGCTCGCGTCGTCCTGGAGGATCTCCCGGGGCAGCTCCAGGTCCGCGAAGTACTTCAGCCAGTACCCGAATCCGAAGACCTCCTCGGCCGCCTCCTTCAGCGGCTTGCCCTGTTCGGCGGTCAGCACCGGCGCGATGTCCGCGACCCGTGCCATCAGCAGGTCCGCCGCCGCGTGCAGCGCGGTCCGGCGCGCCGCCTGGTCGGCGGCCCACCCGGGCTGTGCGTCCCGCGCCGCGCCCAGCGCCTCGTCCAGCTGACCGGGCGAGCAGTCCGGGGCCTCGGCCCACACCTCACCGGTCGCCGGGTTGACGACGCCGAACGTCCCCGTCGAGGTCACGCCCTCGCCGCCGATGGTCATCGTGAAGTCCGCCATGCCGCATCCTCACCGTCGTCGCACGCCTGGAGAAACGCCCCGACGCTAGGACGACGCGCTAACGACAGCCCTTCGTACGGCTAAAACCGGTGCTCGGCAGTGAATATGACGGTCCGTCACCTTCCGGTACGGTCCACGTCGACGCCGAGCGCGGCCCACAGCTGCCGCTCGACCGGGGTCGCCGGCGTCGCGCTGTGCCGCTCCGGATGGCCGGCCGGTGGCTCCTGGATCCGGCCGCCGCCACCGTACGGGCCGTGTGCCGCGCCCGGTGGCCAGGTCTCCGGCACGGCGGGGTCGGCTTCGGGGTCGCGGTAGTGCACGCCGGGCAGCGGCCCCACGACGAAGAAACTCGCGGTGCCGAGATGGGCGAGCAGCCGGACCGCGGCAACGCCGGCCTTGCCGAGCCAGAGCCTCAGGCTCATGACGGTTCCCTTCCTCTCCCCTGGCGGCCCGACGCGGTCCCGGGGCGCACGGGCGGTCCATCGTCGTCGTGGGGTCTGAAGCGTCGCTTAGGCCCGCCCGATGGGACGTGGGGGCTCACTCCCACCGGGGGGCGGAGGTCGGGTGCTTTAGGGCAAGGCAAGGACGTCGTTAGCCGACGGCCTGAGCCTGATCGTTCGGTGCGGCACAGCCGGCCGCAGCCGGCGTGCGCTGCGGCCAGCCGCAGACAGCACGTGCAGCGACGACGAGGGGTGGTCGAGCGCCATGGAGCCCAGGTCCGATTCCGCACCCGAGCCGACCGAGCCGGAACGGCGGCACGGTGGCACGGATGGCAACAGGCCGATCGCCGTCGTCGGGCTGTCGTGCCGACTCCCCGGCGCCCAGGACGTCGCCGCCTTCTGGCGGCTGCTGCGGGACGGCACCGACGCGGTGTCGACAGTGCCGCCCGACCGCTGGGCGGGCGAGGTCCCCACCGACGAGGAAGACCCGGACGGCGACTGGGACCGCACCCGGCGCGGTGGCTTCCTCGACCGTGTCGACGGGTTCGACCCCGCCTTCTTCGGTATCTCGCCGCGTGAGGCCGCCGCCATGGACCCGCAGCAGCGACTCGTGCTGGAGCTGAGCTGGGAGGCCCTGGAGGACGCCGGTATCGTCCCGTCCCGGCTGGCGGGCAGCCGTACGGGCGTGTTCGTCGGCGCCATCTGGGACGACTACGCCAAACTCCTTCACCGGTACGGTTTCCCGGCGGTGGGCCGGCACTCGGTCACCGGACTGCACCGCAGCATCATCGCCAACCGGGTGTCCTACGCGCTCGGTCTGCGGGGTCCCAGTATGGCCGTCGACACCGCGCAGTCGTCCGCGCTCGTGGCGGTGCACCTCGCCGTCGAGAGCCTGCGGACCGGCGCGGCCGACCTCGCGCTCGCCGGGGGCGTCAACCTGAACCTGGCCCCCGAAAGCGCCCTGGGCGCCGCCCGTTTCGGCGGACTGTCCCCGGACGGGCGCTGCTTCACCTTCGATGCGCGGGCCAACGGCTATGTCCGCGGCGAGGGCGGCGGCATCGTCGTCCTCAAGCCGCTGGACCACGCGCTGCGCGACGGCGACGACATCGTGTGCGTGATCCGGGGCACCGCCGTCAACAACGACGGTGCCACCGACGGGCTGACCGTGCCGAGCCCCACCGCCCAGGCGGAGGTCGTCCGAACCGCACACGCCCAGGCGGGGGTGTTGCCCGACGCGGTCCAGTATGTCGAGTTGCACGGCACCGGGACGCCCGTCGGCGATCCCGTCGAGGCCTCCGCGCTCGGTGCGGCGATCGGCGTACACCGCACCCCGGACCGGCCTCTGGCCGTCGGCTCGGCCAAGACCAACGTCGGCCATCTCGAAGGCGCCGCGGGCATCGTCGGTCTGCTCAAGGTCGCCCTGAGCATCCGACACCGGAGACTGCCGCCGAGCCTCAACTTCGCCACGCCCAACCCCGCGATCCCCCTGGACGAGCTGGGCCTGCGGGTCCAGACCGGCCTCACCCCGTGGCCGAACCCGCGCAAGAAGCTCATCGCAGGGGTGAGTTCCTTCGGCATGGGCGGCACCAACTGCCATCTCGTGGTGACCGAACCTCCCCGGCGCAGGGCTGTGCCCGACACCCGGCCCCATGCCGTCGCCCCGGTCACCGGCCGACCGCTCTCCTGGCTGGTGTCGGCGCGCGGCGAGGCTGCGCTGCGCGCCCAGGCCGCGCGACTGGCCGACCACCTGCACGCGGCTCCGGACACCGATCTGCTCGATCTCGCGTCCTCGCTCACCTCCACCCGCAGCGCCTTCGAGCACCGCGCGGGCATCGTCGGCACCTCCCGCGCGGAACTGCTCGCCGGGCTGGCCGCGTTGTCCGACGGCGAACAGGCGCCGCACCTTGTCCGTGGTACGGCGGTGAACACGCCGAAGGTGGCGTTCCTGTTCTCCGGACAGGGGTCACAACGCATCGGCATGGGACGGGAGTTGTACGACACCTACCCCGTCTTCACCGAAGCCCTCGACGAGGTCTGCGCACTCCTGGACCCGCACCTGCAACACCCGCTGCGCGAGGTCATGTTCGGCGACGACACCGAACTGCTGGGACAGACCCTCTACACCCAGACCGCACTCTTCGCCTACCACACCGCCCTGTTCACGCTACTGACGAGCCTCGGCGTACGACCCGACTACCTCGCCGGGCACTCCATCGGCGAGATCTCCGCCGCCCACGCGGCAGGCGTCCTCACCCTGCCGGACGCCACCCGACTGGTCGCCGCCCGCGCCACCCTCATGCAACAACTCCCGCCCGGCGGCACCATGATCGCCAT
>NZ_JBIAUL010000008.1:183356-414379 GCF_042892755.1 Streptomyces sp. NPDC001714 | reverse complement strand
TGACGCTGCCTACTCTCCCCACGAGGCAGCTTCTCCAACCTCCGATAACGCAGCGTCACTTCGAAGGTGAAGTTGCCCATTGCGTTGGAGGCGTGATCTCACCGCTATTGGCCAACATCTATCTCTCTGTCCTGGACCGGCACTTCTCGCGGATCTGGGACACCGAGATGACCCCGGCGTGGCGTCGGCAGCATCGACGCCGCAAGGGGCTGCCGAACTTCCGGCTGGTGCGTTATGCCGACGATTTCATCGTGCTGGTGCATGGCACGAGAAAAGACGCCGAAGCACTGAAGGCCGAGATCGGCGGACTGCTGGCCAGCAGACTGAAGATGACCCTCTCAGACGAGAAGACCCACATCACCCACATCGACGACGGCTTCGTCTTCCTGGGCTTCCACATCCAGCGCAGGTCCTGGGGCGGCGGCCGTCGTGTTGTGCTCACCATTCCGTCCAAGCAGTCTTTGGCATCGGTGATGCACAAGATCAAGAAACTGACGGGGAGGGGCACGACCTCGCTCTCGTTGGAGGAGGTGCTGCGGGCGGTCAACCCAATCCTCCGGGGTTGGGCGGCCTACTTTCGCTACGGCGTCTCGAAGAGAACGTTCTCGTATCTCGGCTGGTACGCGTGGCGGAGGATGAATCTTTGGATTCGCCGCAAGCACCCTCGCATGACCTGGAAGCAGATGCGCCGCCGCTACTTCGCGGCGGACAGCATCGCGGAGGGTGGGATCACCCTCTACAACCCGGCGAAGATGAAGGTCGAGCGTTACCGCTTCCGCGGAGCGAAGATCAGCACGCCATACAACATCGACGAGGTCGATCCACGCGGAGCACGCTTCCGCCGGACCACCCACGACGATGTGGCCTTCGTCGGCCAGGTCAGCGAATACCTCGCCTGAATCCATCGGATCGCGTGGAGAGCCGGATGCTCGGCCAACGAGCACGTCCGGTTCGGCGGGCGGGGACGGGAAGACCGACACCCGAGAAGGTGCACGGCGTCCCGTCCCCGACCCAACTCATCAAGAAGGGCACCGTCTCGGCCGGGGTGCAACGGCAGTACTCCGGCACGGCGGGCCGCACCGAGAACCGCCAGATCGGCGTGTTCGCCGCCTATGCCTCCTCCAAGGGCCGCGCGCTGGTGGACCGAGAGCTGTATCTGCCGAAGTCCTGGACCTCTGATCAGGACCGCTGCACAGAGGCAAGGATTCCCGACGAGTGCGCGTTCGCCACCAAAGGCGATCTCGCGAAGGCCATCATCATGCGGGCCCTGGCCTCGCCGCTGCCGACCGCCTGGGTGACCGCAGACTCGGCCTACGGCCAGGAGTGGCGGCTGCGCCGCCTGCTGGAGGAGGCCGGCGTCGGCTACGTTCTGGCCGTGCCGAAGTCCCAGCTCGTGCACGCCATCGGCCGCATCGACTTCACCATCACCCAGGCACCCGAGGAAGCCTGGGAACGGCACTCCTGCGGGGCGGGCGCGAAAGGGCCACGCGTCTACGACTGGGCGGCAGCGAGACTGCCCGCGATCGATGACTTCGACGGTGATGCGCCCACCCACGACCGGTGGGTGCTGGCCCGCCGCAGCCTGGCCCGTCCGGACGAGATCGCCTACTACCTCGCCTATGCACCGGCTGGCACCGGCACCGCCGAACTGGTGCGGGTCGCCGGGACGCGCTGAGCGATCGAGGAGGTGTTCCAGGCCGCGAAGAACGAGTGCGGCCTGGATCAGCACGAAGTTCGCCGGTATCCGGGCTGGTATCGGCACATCACCCTGGCCATGCTCGCCCACGCCTTCCTCGCCGCCATGGCCGCCGCCGCAGGGACGGAAAGGGGGGCCGCAGAATCGGTTCCGGCGATCTCGTCCGTGCCGATCCGCAGCTGAGGGAGGAACTGGCTGGGCTAGGAAACGCAGAACTCTTCCGCACCTGCGCAGGGCTCCTTGACGACAGCCGGAGGAGCCGCAGCTGCCGCAGCCGGTGAGCACCACCTCCTTGCGTGAGGTCTCCCTGCCAATACCGGTCAGGAGTGGACGAGAGTCAACGCCCTGTCAATCCCCTCAGTCAGGTTGAGTATTGGTTCGGCCGAAGTCATCCGGCAGTGATCGAGCCACGTCGCTGTACCGCGATCGATGGGACGGTTGTGCAGTGCTGTCCCGGACGGGGGTCTGACTCGTGAGATCTATGACCAAAGTGTCCAGTCACAGACCTGTCGACTGCCGTTGCGGGATGCTGCCTGCCACCGAGCCACAGGGCGTGTCCCTATAGGGGCCTTGCCGAGTTTCAGGCGCCATCACGGTTCAGACCGCCCGAACAGGCCGGTGCCATTCACCCTAGCCAGCACGCCACGTGGGAGGCGAACCATCATGACGACCCGACAGCGCAGCACCTCCTCGAGCACGGATCCGCCCGTTCGGCGCGAGGTCGTCCTGGGCGTGGACACGCACGGTGAGGTGCATGTCGCCGCCGTGATCTCCCCGCTCGGGAAGGTCCTGGGAACCGAGTCCTTTCCGGCGACGGCGGCCGGTTACCGACAACTGCTTGTCTGGGCCCGCAAGAGGGGTACGGTGCGCCGGGCCGGTGTGGAGGGCACCGGCACCTTCGGCGCGGGCCTGTCCCGTTACCTGCTGGCCCAGCAGGTCGAGGTATACGAGGTGAACCGGCCCGACCGGTCGGCCCGCCGGCTGCTCGGGAAGTCGGACCCGCTCGACGCTCAGGCCGCCGCGCGAGCCGTGCTCAGCGGTCGCGCCCGGGCCCGGGCCAAGTCCGGCGACGGTCCGGTGCACAGCGCCCGGATCTATAAACTCGCCAAGGACTCTGCGGTCAAGGCCCGCACTCAGGCGATCAACCAGCTCAAGGCCGTCCTGGTGATCGCCGATCCCGTCCTGCGGGAGCGGCTGTCCGGCCTGGGCAATGCCGAGCTGTTCCGCACCTGCGCGACCCTCAGCCCACCCGACGGTGGGAGAGAGGAGGACGCGGTGGCCCAGGCCACCTGCATGACATTACGCATGCTTGCCGAACGCATTGAGCAGCTCACCGGACAGATCAATGAGCTGAAACAGCGACTGACCCGGCTCGTCGAACGCCACGCGCCGCAACTGCTCGTACCGGTGGGCATCGGTCCAGATAGTGCCGTCACCCTGCTGATCACCATGGGGGACAATCCCGGGCGGCTGTGCTCCGAGGCGTCCTTTGCTGCCCTTTGCGGAGTCAGCCCCATCGAGTACTCCTCCGGCCGGCGTCGCACGCGCCGGCTCAACTACGGCGGCGACCGTCAGGCGAACGCCGCCCTGCACCGCATCGTGTTCACCCGGCTGCGCCACGATCCGCGCACCCAGGCGTACTACGAACGCCGCACCCAGGAGGGCAAGACCCGACGCGAGATCATCCGATGCCTCAAGCGATATGCCGCCCGCGAGGTCTTCAACCTGGTCAGACCGGTTTCCCGCGCCCCCGCGTTATAGGGGCGTCCGTGAGACGTGAGAGGGTCTGGGGCGTGAGTGAGACACCCCCGAACACCCTGCAATACCGCTTTGACGGGCCAGAAGACGCTCCGGTCCTGATCTTGGGTCCCTCACTGGGTACCACATGGCACATGTGGGACCGGCAGATCCCGGAGCTGATCCAGCAGTGGCGGGTCTTCCGCTACGACCTGCCCGGGCACGGTGGCGCCCCGGCGCACCCGGGCGGTTCCGTGGCCGAGCTGACCGCCCGGCTGCTGGCCACGCTGGACTCCTTCGGTGTGCAGCGCTTCGGCTACGCGGGCTGCGCGCTCGGCGGGGCCGTCGGCGTCGAGCTGGCGCTGCGGCACCCGGAGCGGATCGCCTCGCTGGCGCTGGTCGCCACCTCGCCCCGGTTCGGGACGGCGGACGAGTTCCGGCAGCGCGGTGTGATCGTACGGACGAACGGCCTCGACCCGATCGCCCGGACCTCGCCCGAGCGCTGGTTCACCGGCGGGTTCGCCGCCGCCCAGCCCGCGATCACCGAGTGGGCCGTCCAGATGGTCCGCACCACCGACCCCGGCTGCTACATCGCCGCCTGCGAGGCGCTGGCCGGCTTCGACGTACGGCACGAACTCGCCCGGGTCGGCGTACCGACGCTCGTCCTGGTCGGCTCCGACGACCAGATCACCGGACCCGCCGAGGCCCGCACCCTGGTCGCCGGCATCCCGGACGCCCGGCTCGCGGTCGTACCCGGAGCCTCCCACCTGGTCCCGGTCGAGCAGCCCGCCGCCGTCACCGATCTGCTGGTGCGGCACTTCTCCACCGCCTGGCAGCCCGCCTACGACTCGACCACCGGCCAGATCGCCATCCCGGCGGCCCCGGTGAAGCCGGTGCTGACGGCGGCTCCCCAGGCCGTGCCCCAGTTCGCTCCCCAGGTCACGCCGATCGCCGAGATCGCCCCGCCGGTCGTTCCACCGCAGCCGCTCGGGCGGCCCGATCCCTACGAGGCGGGGCTGAAGGTCCGCCGGGAGGTGCTCGGGGACGCGCACGTGGACCGGGCGCTGGCGCAGGCCGACGAGTTCTCCGGGGACTTCCAGGAGCTCGTCACCCGCTACGCGTGGGGCGAGATCTGGGACCGGCCCGGCCTCGACCGGCGCTCGCGCAGCTGTGTCACGCTCACCGCGCTGGTCGCGGGCGGCCACCTGGAGGAGCTGGGCTTCCACGTCCGGGCCGCGCTGCGCAACGGCCTCACCCCGGGCGAGATCAAGGAAGTGCTGCTCCAGGCGGCGGTGTACTGCGGGATACCGGCCGCGAACAGCGCGTTCCGGGTCGCCCAGCAGGTCATCCGCGAGGAGACCACTCCCGAGGACTGAGGGACCGCTCGGGGACCGGGGAGTCCCCGAGGACCGCGGGACGGCCCGGGGGCAGGATGGTGACCATGAAGCTGACCAAGAAGTCCCACGCGTGCGTGCGCCTCGAGAAGGAAGGGCGCACGCTCGTCCTCGACCCCGGCGGGTTCAGCGAGCAGGACGCGGCCGTCGGCGCCGACGCGATCCTGATCACCCACGAGCACGCCGACCACTTCGACGAGGGCCGGCTGCGGGCCGCGCTGGACGCCAACCCCGGCGTCGAGATCTGGACCCTGAAGTCCGTCGCCGACCAGCTGACGGCGGCCTTCCCGGGCCGGGTGCACACCGTCGGCCACGGCGACACCTTCACTGCCGCCGGCTTCGACGTCCAGGTGCACGGCGAACTGCACGCGGTGATCCACCCGGACATCCCGCGGATCACCAACGTCGGCTACCTGATCGACGGCGGCAAGGTCTTCCACCCCGGCGACGCCCTCACCGTCCCCGACCACCCCGTCGAGACGCTGATGCTCCCCGTGATGGCGCCCTGGAACAAGATCTCCGAGGTCATCGACTACGTCCGCGAGGTGAAGCCGCAGCGCGCCTACGACATCCACGACGCCCTGCTCACCGACCTCGCCCGGCCGATCTACGACCGCCAGATCGGCGCCCTGGGCGGCGCGGACCACCAGCGGCTGGCACCGGGGGCCTCGGCGGACGTCTGAGGCCGGGGACCGGAGGGCGGTGGTGCGAGGCCGGACGTCCGGGGCCGGACGTCCGAGGCCGCTTGTCAGAGGGGCCCGGTAGGTTGTGGGCATGCGCATCGCGACCTGGAACGTGAACTCGATCACCGCCCGCCTGCCGAGGCTCCTCGCCTGGCTGGAGAGCAGCGGCACCGACGTGCTCTGCCTCCAGGAGGCCAAGGTCGCCGAGGCGCAGTTCCCGTTCGAGCAACTGCGCGAGCTGGGCTACGAGGCGGCGGTCCACGCGACGGGCCGGTGGAACGGCGTGGCGGTGCTGTCGAAGGTCGGCCTGGAGGACGTCGTCAAGGGCCTGCCCGGCGACCCGGGCTACGACGGCGCGCCCGAGCCCCGCGCGATCTCGGCGACCTGCGGGCCGGTCCGGGTCTGGTCGGTGTACGTGCCCAACGGCCGCGAGGTGGACCACCCGCACTACGCCTACAAGCTCCAGTGGTTCGAGGCGCTGAAGGCCGCAGTCGCCGGGGACGCGGGCGGCAGCCGCCCCTTCGCGGTCCTCGGTGACTACAACGTGGCGCCGACGGACGACGACGTCTTCGACGTGGCCGCCTTCGAGGGCCTCACCCACGTCACCCCGGCCGAGCGCGCCGCGCTCACCGCCCTGCGCGAGACCGGCCTGACCGACGTCGTCCCGCGCCCGCTGAAGTACGACCACCCCTACACCTACTGGGACTACCGCCAGCTCGCCTTCCCCAAGAACCGCGGCATGCGCATCGACCTGGTGTACGGGAACGAAGCATTCGGCAAAGCCGTGAAGGACGCCTACGTCGACCGTGAGGAGCGCAAGGGAAAGGGCGCTTCCGATCATGCCCCGGTGGTGGTGGACCTGGAGGTGTGAGTGTCAACCTGGGACCATGAACTTCCCCTTTCTGGGTAACAGGCACGGCAAGACCGGTGACGTCCCCCACCACGCCGATCCCGATCTGCTCGCCGAGTGCGAGCTCCTGCGCGCCCAGGCGGCCGAGGAGGGTGTCTCGCTCGACGACACCCCGGCCTCGCTGGAGGCCCTCGACCAGTTGCTCCCGCGCTGGCGGGACGACGAGGAGACCCTGACCTGGCTCGGCACCGATGCCGGCCTGTACCTGGGCACCGTCCTGACCCGGACCGTGCCCGGCGCCGAGTGGGAGATCCGGGCGGACGGCGAGCCGGTCGTACGGCTCGCGTCCGGGCGGGAGTTCGAGGTCGTCGAGTCCGGCCACGACTGGGCCGCGAGCGGGGTCCCCGAGCTCTCCCAGCTCTACGCGGAGGTCGCCGAGGCCTGAACGACGGCCGCCCGCACGGCGATCAGGACGGCGAACAGGGCCTCCAGTAAAGACGGCATAAATACGGCTAATGCCCGAAAAGTGCGTGTCGTGCCTTAAGTCCACTCGCGGCTGGATAGTTTGCGGCAACCACGACACAGCTGAGAGTGGGTAGGGCTGCGGATGGCCGTCGATCCTCTGATCGAACTGCGGGACGTCAACAAGTACTACGGCGAGCTCCATGTCCTCCAGGGCATCGATCTCACCGTCGGCGGGGGAGAGGTGGTCGTCGTCATCGGCCCTTCGGGGGCGGGGAAGTCGACGCTGTGCCGGACGATCAACCGCCTGGAGACCGTCGAGTCCGGGACGATCACGCTCGACGGCCGGCCGCTGCCCCAGGAGGGCAAGGCCCTCGCGAAGCTCCACGCCGAGGCCGGCATGGTCTTCCAGCCCTGCAACCTGTTCGCCCGCAAGACGGTCCTGCAGAACGTCTCCGTCGCCCAGATCAAGGTCCGCAGGCGCAAGAAGGAGCAGGCCGGTTCACGAAGTGGATGCCCTTCGCCTACGAGGGGATTCAGAAGCTCCTCCTGCGAGGCCTCGGCAACACGCTCAAGGCCTTCGCGACGGCGGCCTTCCTCTCCCTCGCGCTGGGCGGACTGCTGGCCACCGGACGGCTCTCCGAGCACCGGCCGGCACGCCTGCTCGCCACCGTCGTCGTGGAGTTCTTCCGTGCCGTGCCCGTCCTGGTGATGATCTTCTTCGTCTTCGTGGCGCTGAAGGTCCAGCCGCTGCCCGCCCTGGTCGCCGGACTCACCCTCTACAACGGCTCGGTGCTCGCCGAGGTGTTCCCCTCCGGGGTGAACGGCGTCGAACGCGGCCGCCGCGAGGCCGCGTTCGCGCTCGGCATGCGCAAGACCCAGGTCATGTCGTACGTCCTGGCGCCCCAGGCCGTCCGGGCCATGCTGCCCGCCGTCATCAGCCGGCTCGTGGTGGCCCTGAAGGACACCTCGCTCGGCTATCTCATCACCTACGAGGAGTTCCTCCATGCCGGGAAACTGATCGCATCCAACCTCGACTACGATTTGCCCTTCATCCCTGTGGTGATGGTGATCTCGCCGATCTGCATCGGGATGTGCATGCTGCTCTCGTGGTTCGCCGGCTGGGTGGCCAGGCGGGAGCGGCACAGTCCCAGGACCGGGGCCGCCGAGGTGGCCCCGGCCGAACCGGGGACGCTGCTGCCGTAGGGGGCAGCAGCCAAAGGGCCAGGCCCGGCCGGCGGCAGCCGGAGATCACTGCTCGCGCAGCGGAACGGACACGTACGACGGGTCGTCCACCGGCGAGGAGAAGGTCAGCTGCGCGCCGGACGGGTTGTGCTCGACGTAGAGCGGGTCCACCGTGTCGATCACCAGCGCGAGCCGGTGCCCGGCGGGCACGTCGTAGGCCGTGGAGAACAGGTCCAGGTCCACGTCGAACGCCTTGCCGGGCGTCCGGCCGTGCCAGGTGTACGGCGCGTTGGTGACCAGCTTGCCGAGGCCGAGCGGCCCCACGTCGTAGAGGTAGGCGACGAGGGTGCCGCTCTCCGCGGTCGGGGTGAGGGTGGTGTGCAACGTGGCCGTACCACGCACCTGTTGTGCGTCGGCGTACCGCTCGGACTGCCAGACGGCGGCCCACCGGCGGGGGAGCAGCGGGATCGAGGCGACCGGGGGCAACTGGGCGACCTGGTCGAGGATGCTGGACAGGAAGACGATCCCGCCGTCCGCGCCCGAGTCGACGTTCGCGTGGACGGTGGCCGTGCCCGCCAGGGCGATCTTCCGCCGGGTGACGCCGACCGACTTCCAGTCCGGGTAGCCTTCGTAGCCGCCCGTGGACCGGGACTTGAGCTCGACCGGCTGCTCGCGGTCGATCCCGTTGTCCTCGCCCCTGAGATAGTGGTCGAACCAGCGCTCGGTGTCCGTCCACACGTCGTTGGGCAGTCCGAACAGTCCGGTCAGCTCGGCGGTGGCGTGGTCGCCGGGGCGCAGTTCGAGCCGCTTGGGGCCGGTCAGCGTGTGGTAGAAGTCGGCGATCTGGTTGGGCGGGAAGATCGTGTCACCCCAGGCGTTGGCGAGCATGATCGCCGCGCCGTTCTTGTTGATCTGGTCGACATAGGTCGCGGCGGAACGTTTCTTTCCCCAGTCGATCAGTTCCTGTTCCTTGGACAGGTCGGAGGCGAAGAAGTCCTTGAAGACCTCACTGGTCTCCGCGCTCGGACGGCCGGTGACGAGGCCGACGCCGTCGAGGAGGGCGGTCGCTTCAGAGTGCTCGGTGCGGCCGGAATAGATCGAGTCGATCAGGTCGGCCCAGCCGCTGAGCGAGGCAACGGCCTTGATCCGCTTGTCGTGCGCGGCCGCGAGCAGGCTGATGCCGGCGCCGTAGGACACGCCCGCCATGCCGATGTGCCCGGCGTCGGACGGGGTGTTGGCGAGCGCCCAGTCGATCACCTTGGACGCGTCGGCCACATCGGGCGGACCCGCCACTTCGATCCCGCCGCCGGACTGCCAGAAGCCCCGGACGTTGTAGGCCACCACGACATAGCCGGAGTCGGCGAGTTTCTGGGCCTGGGCCAGGTACTGGACCTGCGGGAAGCCCCAGCTCGTGGGCATGACGAGCAGCGGGTAGCGGTGCGGGCCGTCGGCGCCCGCGGGCGTGACGACGTTCGCCTTGAGCGTCGTACCTCCGTCGCCGGTGATGTCGACGAACCGGACGCTGTTCGCGGCGGCCTGGGCGGCGGGGGTGAATCCGAGGACACCTCCGGCGATCAGGGTCGCGGAGACGGCGCCCACGGCGGTCGTGCGCAGGGCCTTGCGATGGGTTCCCACAGGTCACTCCCCGTATGTGTCAATGCAAAGTGACCCGACGGTAACCGCGACCCCTTACTGCAAGTAACCCGTCGGTAAGTTACGTGCGAGTAAAGATTGTTGAATCGTGCGGGCGGTCAGGAGGCGCGGTGCGCGGCGTGGGGCGTCTCGGTCGCGTCGGGCGGCAGCGGGGCCTGTGCGGCACGGGTGACGTCCTCGACGAGTTCGACCACGTCAGGGCCGTAGGCCTGCGAGTTGACGACCTTGAGGAGCAGGACGAAGGAGTTGTTGCCGTGCTTGCGGGCGAGCCGCTGGTGGTTGCGGGCGAGGTAGCGGGTGGCCGCCTGGTTGGTGATCGCGCGCTGCCCGCAGAAGAGGAACACCGGGCGGGCGTCCGGGCGTTGGCCGGCGGTGAGGCGGGCCAGCAGTACGTACTCCGTGATGCCCGAATCCAGCCGGTAGCGCTCGGTGCCGATCTGGAAGGCGCCGCGGTCCGGGCCCGGTTCCGGGTCGATGTTGACGCGTACGCCGGGCAGCATCGCGGACATGTGAGCGAGCATGCGGCGATTCGACCCGGGACCTCCCACGCAGAATTCGGTCCGCTCACCGAAGCCCTGCTGGACGTTGTCCTGGGTCACCATCTGGAGGTTCGCGCCGCAGTCCTTGATGAGCGCGGCCAGCTCGAGGAGCGCGAACACGTCGAAGCGGTGGACCGCCGGTTCGGAGGTGGCCGGATCGCGGTTGACGACCAGCAGCGACTCCGAGTTCTCCGGCAGCCCGAAAAAGGCCTGCTTGCGGCGCAGGCTCCGGCGCCACAGCGAGGTACGGGCCAGCCAGCCGAGCGCCGCGCTGATGCCGGCCGCCACGACGCCGAGGATAATGTTGCGCAGGTCGTCATTCATGGGCGCGCATGCTAGCGGTCACAGATGGCCGGAACGTACCCGTGTTCGAAGTGTGGCGGTCATATGACAGTGCCCTGAATGTGGCTGTCGGGGTCGTGGCCCCGCCGATACGCTGCGCGGACGTTCCGGAACTGGAGGTGCGGATGCGTCGCCCTGTCGCGCGGAAACTGACGGTCCTGGCGGTCTCGGCCGCGGTGGTGTCGGTGGGGGCGGCAGCGCCTCCCGCCTCCGGCGGTGCCACCGCCGCGAAAACCCCGGTGGCCGTCGGTTACGGCGGCGCGGTGGCCAGCGTCGACGCGGACGCCACCGCCGCCGGTATCGAGGTGCTCCGCAAGGGCGGCAACGCGGTCGACGCGGCCGTCGCGACCGCCGCCGCGCTCGGCGTCACCGAGCCCTACTCCTCCGGCATCGGAGGCGGCGGCTACTTCGTCTACTACGACGCCAAGTCCCGCACGGTGCACACGATCGACGGTCGCGAGACCGCACCGCTGACCGCCGACTCCAACCTGTTCGTGGAGAACGGCAAGCCACTCGCCTTCGCGGACGCCGTCAGCAGCGGACTGAGCGTCGGCACCCCGGGGACGCCGGCCACCTGGCAGACGGCGCTCAGCCAGTGGGGTACGGAGCGGCTCGGCTCGGTGCTGAAACCGGCCGAGCGGATCGCCCGCGACGGGTTCGCCGTCGACGACACCTTCCGGTCGCAGACCGCTTCGAACGAGACCCGGTTCCGGTACTTCCCCGACACTGCGAAGCTGTTCCTGCCGGGCGGGCAGCTGCCGGTGGTGGGCTCCACCTTCAAGAACCCCGAACTGGCCCGGACCTACGAGGAGCTGGGAAAGAAGGGGGTCGGGGCCGTCTACAACGGCGACCTCGGCAAGGACATCGTGGCGACGGTCGACAACCCGCCGGTGGACGCGAGTTCGGGGTGGAAGGCGAGAGCGGGCAAGCTGTCCGCCAAGGACCTGGCCGCCTACCGGGCCAAGCTGCAGGCGCCGACCGAGACGTCGTACCGCGGGCTGAAGGTGTACTCGATCGCGCCGTCGTCGTCCGGTGGGACGACGGTCGGGGAGGCCCTCAACATCCTGGAGAACACCGACCTCTCCAAGGCCGGTGAGGTCCAGTACCTGCACCACTTCATCGAGTCGAGCCGGATCTCCTTCGCCGACCGGGGGCGCTGGGTCGGCGACCCCGCGTTCGAGGACGTGCCGACGAAGGGGCTGCTGTCACAGCGGTACGCCGACGAGCGGGCGAAGCTGATCAGCGACGACGCGGTGCTGACCAGCCCGGTCGCGCCGGGCGACCCGAACAACCCCGGGTCGACGGGTACGGCGGCGCCGACCACGTACGAGGGGGAGAACACGACGCACCTCACGGTCGCCGACAAGTGGGGGAACGTCGTCTCCTACACGCTGACCATCGAGCAGACCGGTGGCAGCGCGATCACCGTTCCGGGGCGCGGGTTCCTGCTCAACAACGAGCTGACCGACTTCTCGTTCACGCCGGCGAATCCCGCGGTGCACGACCCGAACCTGCCGGGGCCCGGGAAGCGGCCGCGGTCCTCCATCTCTCCGACGATCGTGCTCGACAAGGCGAACCGGCCGGTGGTCGCGGTGGGGTCGCCCGGTGGGGCGACCATCATCACGACGGTGCTTCAGGTGCTGACCGAGTTCCTCGACCGGCATCTGCCGCTGGTGGACGCGATCGCCGCGCCCCGGGCGTCGCAGCGGAACGCGGCGAAGACCGATTTGGAGCCGGCGCTGTACAACGACCCCGAGGTGCGGGGGAAGTTGGAGGCGATCGGCCACGCGTTCAGCCTGAATCCGGAGATCGGGGCGGCTACCGGTGTGCAGCGGTTGCCGGGTGGGAAGTGGCTGGCGGCGGCTGAGACCGTGCGGCGGGGTGGGGGATCGGCCCAGGTGGTGGATCCTTCGTCCTAGACGCCGGGTGCGGGTGCTTGGGGGGCTGGTCGCGCAGTTCCTCCCCCAGCCTTCGGCCGGGGGTACCCCCAGCGCCCCTGAAGGGGCGCCTCAGCCGGGGGCGCCTGAAAGATCCCGCTTCTGAAACACCAGACTCCCGCCCTCGACATCCACCGTCACCTGACTGCCCTCCGCGATCGTGCCGTCCAGCAGCAGGCGTGACAGGTGGTTGTCGACTTCCCGTTGGATCGTGCGGCGCAGCGGGCGGGCGCCGTACTCCGGCTGGTAGCCGTGTTCTGCCAGCCAGTCGACCGCCGCGTCCGTGAAGCGGGCCGTGATGCCCTGGGCGTGCAGCATGCGGCGGGTGTGTTCCAGCAGGAGTTCGGTGATCTGGTGCAGCTGGTCGCCGGTGAGCTGGCGGAAGACGACGATCTCGTCGATCCGGTTGAGGAACTCCGGGCGGAAGTGGTCCCGGAGCGGGCGCAGCACCCGCTCGCGGCGGGCCTCCTCGGTCGCCTCCTCGCCGCCGGGGCCGAAGCCGATGCCGGCGCCCCGCCGCGTGATCACGTCCGAGCCCAGGTTGCTCGTCATCACGATGACCGTGTTGGTGAAGTCCACCGTGCGGCCCTGGGAGTCGGTCAGGCGGCCGTCGTCCAGGACCTGGAGCAGGATGTTGAAGACGTCCGGGTGCGCCTTCTCCACCTCGTCCAGCAGGAGCAGGGAGTACGGGTGGCGGCGGACGACCTCGGTGAGCTGGCCCGCCTCCTCGTGGCCGACGTAGCCGGGCGGGGCGCCCACCAGGCGGGAGACGGTGTGGCGCTCCTGGTACTCGCTCATGTCCAGGCGGACCATCCGGTCCTCGCTGCCGAACAGCACCTCGGCGAGGGCGCGGGCCAGTTCGGTCTTGCCGACGCCGGTCGGGCCGAGGAAGAGGAAGCTGCCGATCGGGCGGTTCGGGCTCGCCAGTCCGGCGCGGGAGCGCATGACCGCCTCGGAGACGACGGCGACCGCCTCGTCCTGGCCGACGACCCGCTGGTGCAGATGGGCCTCCAGGCCGAGCAGCCGTTCCTTCTCCTCCTGGGTGAGGCTGCTGACCGGGATGCCGGTCTGGCGGGAGACCACCTCGGCGATCGCCTCGGCCGTCACCTCCAGGTTCAGCCCCTCGTCCGCCTCGTCCTCGCCGGAGAGTTCGGTGATGCGGGTCTTCAACGCGCCGATGCGGTCGCGGAGCTGGGTGGCGCGTTCGTACTGCTCGTCGGCGACCGCCTGGTCCTTGTCCCGGGTGAGCTGCTCGATCTCGCGCTCCATGGCGCGTACGTCCGTGCCCTTGGTGCGGGCGCCGAGGCGGACCCGGGCGCCGGCCTGGTCGATCAGGTCGATCGCCTTGTCCGGCAGCCTGCGGTCGGTGAGGTAGCGGTCGGAGAGCTCGACGGCGGCGACCAGGGCCTCGTCGGTGTAGCGGACCTGGTGGTGGGCCTCGTAGCGGTCGCGCAGTCCGCGCAGGATCTCGATGGTGTCCGGGACCGTCGGCTCGGGCACCAGGATCGGCTGGAAGCGGCGGGCCAGCGCCGCGTCCTTCTCGATCTTGCGGAACTCCTCCAGGGTGGTCGCGCCCACGACGTGCAGTTCGCCCCGGGCCAGCGCGGGCTTGAGGATGTTGGCCGCGTCCATCGCCCCGCCCTCGCCGCCGCCCCCGGCACCGACCACGGTGTGCAGCTCGTCGATGAAGACGACCAGCTGGTCGGAGTGCGCGCGGATCTCGCCCACGATGTTGTTGAGCCGCTCCTCGAAGTCGCCCCGGAACCGGGTGCCGGCGACCACGCCGGACAGGTCGAGGGCCATCACCCGGCGGCACGACAGTACGTCCGGCACGTCCCCGTCGGCGATCCGCTGGGCCAGGCCCTCGACGATCGCCGTCTTGCCGACACCGGCGTCACCGATCAGCACGGGGTTGTTCTTGCCGCGCCGGGAGAGCACCTCGATGGTCTGCTCGATCTCGTCGTCGCGGCCGATGACCGGGTCGATCCGGCCCTGACCGGCCAGCTCGGTCAGATCCCGGCCGTACTTGTCGAGGTTCGGCGTGCTGCTCGTACGGCGCCGGGTGTCGGGGCCGGCGAGCGAGCGGTCGGTCTCCGTGGCGTCCGGGGGCAGGCCGGAGGCGGCGAACCGGGCGGCGTTCAGGATGTGCCCGGCGGCCGAGTCCGGGTTGGCGGCCAGCGCGCCCAGCACGTGCTCGGGGCCGATGTACCCGGCTCCTCCTGCCCGGGCCAGGTCGTGTGCGTCCAGCAGGGCCCGCTTCACGGCCGGGGTGAGGGAGAGCGAGGTCGGCGGGGGCGCCTCGCCCGGCGGGTGCTGGACCGGGCCCGCGCGGCCGTCGATCTCCGTCGCCAGCGAGTCGGGATCGGCGCCGGACCTGCTCAGCAGGGAACGGGTGGGCTCCGCCGACAGCGCCGCGCGCAGCAGGTGCTCGGTGTCCAGGTCCCGGCTGCCGTGCTCGGCGGCGTACTGGGCGGCGCCCTTGACCAGTTCCCTGGCCGGCTGGCTCAGCAGCCTGCCGATGTCGATCTGGCGGGGGCCCTGGCGGGCTCCGCCGCCGCCGAAGAAGCGTGCGAGGAACTCTCCGAAAGGATCCTGTCCGAAGTTGTCCGGTCCGGGGTAACCGCTGGTCATGAGCGTTCGTTCCGTTCCGGCGTCCCGGCGCCTGACGGGACGCGCTCGCTGGTCGACGTGCCGGTCCACGCGGGTGCCCCTGCAGGGCCCGGTCACACCACCTTCGCACGCCCGCCGGAGGGGGGCACGTCCAGCCGTCCGGGCGCCGGGCCGCGCCGACCGGAAATCAGCGGCGGAATTCGGCGACGCAGCGGCGCCGTACGCCATACCGCGATGATCAGTGCCTTTCCCGTGTCGCGTTGTCGCACCGGCCGGACCCGGAATCCGGCCGGTGCTCCCGGCGAGCGTTGTGTCACCTGATCAGCGGCCGTTGGTATTCGGCCGGGGTCGCCTTCGGCCCTGGGGTGGAGGCTTCGCTGATTGGGCGGCTGTCTGTCCGCTCGTCACGGACAGGTACACGGGGGACCGCCGTCGTTGTTCAGCGTTCTGGGGAATTCGTTTGCGCGGCGCCGACCCGCATATTCCGATAAGAAAGGCGAAGGAAAACCGGTGTCAGTTCTTTGGATTCCTGGCCGTGAGGATCCGCGGCCCCGCCTCCGTGATCGCCACCGTGTGCTCCGCGTGCGCCGCCCGGGAGCCGTCGTTCGTCCGCAGGGTCCAGCCGTCCTCGGCCGCGTGGTAGCCGTCCCGGCCGCCGCCGATCAGCATGGGCTCGATCGCGAGGACCATGCCGTGCCGGAGCGGGAGGCCGCGGCCGGGGCGGCCCTCGTTCGGTACACCGGGGTCCTCGTGCATACGGCGGCCGATGCCGTGTCCGCCGAAGTCCTGCGGGATGCCGTAGCCGGCGTCCCGGCACACCCGGCCGACCGCGTGTGCGATGTCGCCGATGCGGTTGCCGACGACCGCCGCCGCGATGCCCGCCGCGAGCGCCCGCTCGGCGGTCTCGACGAGTCGTACGTCCGCCGGGCGCGGCCTGCCGACCGTGAAGCTGATCGCCGAGTCGCCCGCCCAGCCGTCCAGCACCGCACCGCAGTCGATGGAGACCAGGTCGCCGTCGCGCAACCGGTAGCCGGTCGGGATGCCGTGCACGATCGCGTCGTTCACGGACGCGCAGATGACGGCGGGGAAGGGGGTGGGCGCGAACGAGGGCCGGTAGCCGAGGAAGGGGGAGGTGGCCCCGGCCTCGCGCAGCACCTCCCGCGCCACTTCGTCCAGTTCGAGCAGGGAGACGCCGATGGCGGCGGCCTCCCGTACGGCCGTCAGGGCCCGCCCGACGACCTGGCCCGACGCGTACATGGCGTCGATCGATGTGTCTGTCTTCAGTTCCACCATGCCAATTAATATACCGGTTTTCTCGACCGGGTTAGAATGGCGGCATGGTACGCACCCCTCTTACTCCGGAAGAGCGTGAACGCGGCGAGCGGCTCGGGCGGCTGCTGCGCGAGGCGCGCGGCGGCCGGAGCATGACGGAGGTGGCGGCCGCGGCTGGCATCTCGGCGGAGACCCTCCGCAAGATCGAGACCGGGCGGGCGCCGACCCCCGCCTTCTTCACCGTCGCCGCGCTGGCGCGCGCGCTCGGTCTGTCGATGGACGACATGGTGGAGCGCTGCGCCCTGGTCGTCGCGTGACGCGCGTCGGTCAAGATCGGGCAATGAGGACTCCGCGCACCCGCTGAAAACTCCCCGTAGCAACCCCGTAACACAACTGGTGTTGCCTACGGAGCCGGAGTGTTCCGGTCTGGCGGGAGTCGAGCGATGACTGTGGATCAACTCCCGGGCCGGGTGCGGGAGTTCGCGAACTACCTGAACGGCCTGCTGGCGCGCCTGGACCAGGGCGGCGGCTGGTGCGCCGTCTTCTGGCAGCGCGACCCCGAGGGGATGCAGGCCTGCCTCGGCGGGCGCGACGTGCCGCCCTGGGACGTCGTGGCGGCGCTGCTCCAGGATCTGGCGACCGTCTACGGCACCGAGACCGCCGTCCGTGAGGCCGAGCAGGCCCGCCGGCTGCACGCGGACGCGCTCGCCGCGTACGACACCCGGCCGGGCGCCCGCGAGGACCTGAGCGACCGCCTCGACGTCACCCTCCGCGAGCAGCGGTACGCCGCGGAACGGCTGGCCCAACTCGGCCGTGCCCTTGACTCCGCGCCCTCCCGTGAGGAGGCCGAGGCCCTGAACATCGACCTCGCCTGGGCCCGAGACGACCACGAACGGGCGTCCGCACGGTGCGCCGAGCTCCGGGCCCGGATGGGAAGGCTGGAGCACCGGGCCGAGCTCGCCGGGCACCTGCGGGGCGAGACCCGTGACGCAGCTCCCCAGCCGGCCCCGGCCCCGGTTCCCGCCCCGGCCCCTCTCCCGGCCCAGGCCCCGGCCAAGCAGCGCAAGCGGCGGCGGGGCAGTGCCCGGTTCGCCGGCATGGCAGAGGACGAGGCCGCGCCCACCGTCGTACCGCAGACGCCCCAGGAGTCCGTGCCCGCGGCCGCCGCCGGCCGCCGGACCCCGCGCGGAGCCCGCTTCGCCGGGGCCGTCGAGGTACCACCGGCGCGGCCGGAGCCGGTGCCCGCGGAGTCCGACGAGGAGTCGGGGCGGGCCGTGGCGGCGGCCGTCGAGCGGCTGGAACGGCTGCGGTCGGAGGGCCGCACCGGAGAGGCCCACGCGCTCCTGGCCGAGGTGGCGCTCTGGTCCGCCGTCCGGTTCCCGCTGCTCGCGGACGCCCTCCAGCGGGCCGGTCTCGGCGCCGACTGGGCCACGCTGCTGTGGGAGACGGCCTCGCTGCCGCCCGCCCGGCTCGTCGCGGCCGCCGACGCCCTGACCGCCGCGGGCCGGACCGAGGACGGCCGGCAGATCCTGCGCCAGGGCGTCGCCCGCCCCGCCACGGAGATCGGCGAGGCAGTCCTCGCCCTGGACGCGGAGGGCCGCCACCGCGAGGCCCGCGCCCTGCTGGACACGTACGTCCAGGTCCGCCCCCCGGAGGAGGCGGCCCACAGCGCGGAACCGGATCCCCAGCGCCTGGTGCCCCTGCTGCTCCGCTCGGCCCAGCAGATCTCGGACCAGCGCCACTGGGACCTGCTGCACGCCTTGCGGGTGGCGGGCCTCGCCTCCTGAGGGACGTGACCGAGGCCCGCCCCACAGGGGCGCCGGGGGTACCCCCGGCCGAAGGCCGGGGGAGGAACCGCGCGACCGGCCCCCACGCACCCGCAGTCGGGAATGGCGCCAAGCTGAAACGGCGCCTCCGAACCGGCCCGCGCATCCGCCAGCCAGGTAGGAAACGCGATCGACTCGGCGGCTTAACGACGATGGTCTTGGCAAGGAATCCGAGGAGGCTTACTTTCGACCCTCTACGGGCGTAGAAGGAGCAGCTCATGGCCAACGTCGTACGCGCCGCTCTGGTCCAGGCCACCTGGACCGGCGACACCGAGTCCATGGTGGCGAAACACGAGGTGTACGCCCGCGAGGCGGCCCGTCAAGGCGCGAAGATCATCGGATTTCAGGAAGTCTTCAACGCCCCCTACTTCTGCCAGGTCCAGGAACCCGAGCACTACCGCTGGGCCGAGCCGGTCCCGGACGGCCCCACCACGCGTCGTATGCAGGAACTCGCGCGCGAGACGGGCATGGTGATCGTCGTCCCCGTCTTCGAGGTCGAGCAGTCCGGCTTCTACTACAACACCGCCGCCGTGATCGACGCCGACGGCACCGTCCTCGGCAAGTACCGCAAGCACCACATCCCGCAGGTCAAGGGCTTCTGGGAGAAGTACTACTTCAAGCCCGGGAACGCCGGCTGGCCGGTCTTCGACACCGCCGTCGGCAAGGTCGGCGTATATATCTGCTACGACCGCCACTTCCCTGAAGGCTGGCGGCAACTCGGCCTCAACGGCGCCCAGTTGGTCTACAACCCGTCGGCCACCTCGCGCGGTCTCTCGGCCTACCTCTGGCAGCTGGAACAGCCGGCCGCCGCCGTCGCCAACGAGTACTTCGTCGCCGCCATCAACCGGGTGGGCCAGGAGGAGTACGGGGACAACGACTTCTACGGGACGAGCTATTTCGTCGATCCGCGTGGGCAGTTCGTGGGGGAGGTCGCGAGCGACAAGGGCGAGGAGCTCGTCGTCCGGGACCTCGACTTCGACCTGATCGAAGAAGTACGGCAGCAGTGGGCCTTCTACCGCGACCGCCGTCCCGACGCCTACGAAGGGCTGGTACAGCCGTGAACGACCTCTTCGCCCGCCACCGCCAGGTCCTGCCCGACTGGCTGGCCCTCTACTACGACGAGCCCCTCGAGATCACCCACGGCGAGGGCCGGCACGTCTGGGACGCGGAGGGCAACCGCTACCTCGACTTCTTCGGCGGCATCCTCACCACGATGACCGCGCACGCGCTCCCCGAGGTGACGAAGGCGGTGAGCGAGCAGGCCGGCCGGATCATCCACTCCTCCACGCTCTACCTCAACCGCCCGATGGTCGAACTCGCCGAGCGCATCGCCCAGTTGAGCGGCATCCCGGACGCCCGCGTCTTCTTCACCACCTCCGGCACGGAGGCCAACGACACGGCCCTGCTGCTCGCCACGACCTACCGCCGCACGAACACGATCCTGGCGATGCGCAACAGCTACCACGGCCGCTCCTTCAGCGCCGTCGGCATCACCGGAAACAAGGGCTGGTCCCCGACCTCCCTCTCCCCGCTGCAAACGCTGTACGTCCACGGTGGCGTCCGCACCCGCGGCCCGTTCGCCGAGCTGAACGACCGTGACTTCATCGCGGCCTGCGTCGACGACCTGCGCGACCTCCTCGGCCACACCCGCCCGCCGGCCGCGCTGATCGCCGAGCCCATCCAGGGTGTCGGCGGCTTCACCTCCCCGCCCGACGGGCTGTACGCGGCCTTCCGCAAGGTCCTCCAGGAGCAGGGCATCCTCTGGATCGCCGACGAGGTGCAGACCGGCTGGGGCCGCACCGGCGACCACTTCTGGGGCTGGCAGGCCCACGGCCAGAGCGGCCCGCCGGACATCCTCACCTTCGCCAAGGGCATCGGCAACGGCAGCTCCATCGGCGGCGTGGTGGCCCGCTCCGAGATCATGAACTGCCTGGACTCCAACAGCATCTCGACGTTCGGCGGCACCCAGATCACCATGGCCGCGGGCCTCGCCAACCTGTCGTACCTCCTGGAGCACGACCTTCAGGGCAACGCCCGCCGCGTCGGCGGCCTCCTCATCGAACGCCTCCGCGCGGTCGCCGCCCAGCTGCCCGGCGTACGCGAGGTCCGGGGCCGCGGCCTGATGATCGGCGTCGAACTGGTCAAGCCCGGCACCGACGAGGCCGACCCCAAGTCCGCCTCGGCCGTCCTGGAAGCGGCCCGCGAAGGCGGCCTCCTGATCGGCAAGGGCGGCGGCCACAACACGAGCGCCCTGCGCATCGCCCCGCCGCTGTCACTGACGGTGGCGGAGGCGGAGGAGGGCGCGGCGATCCTCGAACAGGCGCTGCGGAGTGCCTACTAGGCGCCCCGCCGCGCGTCGACCGCGGCGCCGTCGTGGTTGGTCGCGCAGTTCCTCCCCCAGCCTTCGGCCGGGGGTACCCCCAGCGCCCCTAAAGGGGCGCTGGTGCAGCCCTCTGCTTTTCAGGGGCGCGGGGAACTGCGTGACAAGCCCCCACCGGCCCGCAGCCTCCGAACGCACCACACCCGACCAAGGGACCACGCAAGATGACCGCCACTTGGGATCCCCCGAACACCACAGACCCCATACTGTCGGTCCGCCAGATCCTCGCGCTGGAAAGGGTCCTGGCCGGCGACCCCGAGGTGGTGGCCGCCGCCGCCCACCTCGACCGCCCCGTCCGCTGGGTGCACGTCGCCGAGGCTCCCGACGTCGGCGTCATGCTCACCGGCGGCGAGATGGTCCTCACCACCGGCGTCCTGCTCGCCGGCGACGAGCACAAACAGGCCGAGTACATCCAGTCCCTGCACCGGGCCGAGGCCGCCGCGGTCGTCCTCGGCCTCGGCCGCGCCTTCCCCGCCCCACCCGACGCCATGCGCCGCGCAGCGGACCGCTGCGGCCTCCCCCTGGTGGTCCTGCACCGCCCCTTCCCCTTCGCCGAGCTGACGGAGGAGGTCCAATCCAGACTGGTCCGGCGGAAGTTCGCCGCCGTCAGCCTCTCCGAGTCGGTCCGTACCGCCCTCACCGGCCTCATCACGGCCGGCGCCCCCCTCCAGCGGCTCCTCGACGAAGTCGCCGTGCACAGCGCCTGCCCGGTCGTCGTCACCAACCTCGCGCACCGGGTCCTCGCCACCGCGGGGGAGCGGTCGGCGGTCGACGACGTGCTGCGCGACTGGGAGCGCATCGCACGCCAGGCCGGCGGCAGCGCCGGCGACGGCTGGATCCGCGCCGAACTGGCCGGCCGGGGCGAGCGCTGGGGCCAGATCGTGCTCTGCGGCTACCGCGGTGACACCGTCACCGGCCGGCTCCTGGCCGACCGTGGCGCCGAGGCCCTCGTCCTGCACCGCATGCTCGGCGGCGGCTCCGCCCACACCTGGGAGGAGCAGTCCGCGCAGAGCCTGCTGACCGACCTGGTCTCCGGGGTCGTACCGGCCCGCCAGCTGCTGCCCAGGGCCCGGGCGGCCGGTCTCCCCGTCAACCGACGGACCTTCGTCCCCCTCGTCGTACGGGACGCGGAACCCGCCCAACTGGAGCGGATCCTGCGCCTGCTGGGTCTGCCCGGACTCGTCGCCGAACTCACCGAGCGCACCACCGCCGTCCTCCTCAGCCTCGCCCGCGACCAGGACGCCGACGCCCTCGCGGCGCACTTCGCCGTCCGGCTGCACGGCGAGTCGGCGGGACCCCGGGCGGTGGTCGCCGCGGCGGGCGCCCGTACCGTCTGGGACGACGTGCCGGTCGGCCTGCGCGAGGCCCAGCACGTCGCCGACGCGGTCGCCGACACCGCCGCCGTCCTCGACCTGCCGGCCGTCGTACGCCTCAAGGACGTCCACCTGCGCGGCCTGATCCGGCTGCTGCGGGACGACCCGCACGTCCAGTCCTTCGCCGAGCGGGAGCTGGACGGACTGCTGTGCGGAAACGCAGCCGACCAGGACCTGCTCGGCGTCCTGCGGACCTACCTCGCCACCGGCCGCAACAAGTCCCGCACCGCCCAGCTCCACCACGTCTCCCGCCCGGCGCTGTACCGCCGACTGGAGGCGATACAGATCCGGCTCGGCGTCGACCTCGACGACTTCGAGCAGGCGGCCTCCGTGCACATCGCACTTCTCGCGCACGACGCGCAACAGCAGTGAAACATGCGACGACCTGGGAAAACGGCGGTGAAACATGGGCCGACGGCAGCGTGACACGGTGGCACGCCGGGCGCCCGCAGACGTGACACGGTGCAACTCAAACAGGACTTCCGGGCTTTCTAGCCTTCTGGCACACCGAGCGACCGGAGGTCCCGATGAGCCGAGTGATTCGTGCCGCCCTCTTCCAGACCGCCTGGACCGGCGACAAGGAGTCGATGATCCAGGTCCACGAGCAGGCGGCCCGCGACGCGGCCGCGCAGGGCGCCCAGGTCCTGTGCTTCCAGGAGCTGTTCTACGGGCCCTACTTCTGCCAGGTCCAGGACAAGGCCTTCTACGAGTACGCCGAGCAGGTCCCGAACGGCCCGATCGTCCAGCGCTTCCAGGCCCTCGCCCGCGAACTGGGCCTGGTCCTGATCCTGCCGGTGTACGAGGAGGAGCAGCCCGGCGTCCTCTACAACACCGCCGCCGTGATCGACGCCGACGGCTCGTACCTCGGCAAGTACCGCAAGCACCACATCCCCCAGGTCCCCGGCTTCTGGGAGAAGTTCTACTTCCGCCCGGGGAACGCGGGCTGGCCGATCTTCGAGACGGCCGTCGGGAAGATCGGCGTCTACATCTGCTACGACCGCCACTTCCCGGAGGGATGGCGGGCGTTGGGCCTCGGCGGTGCCGAGATCGTCTTCAACCCCTCCGCCACCTCGCGCGGACTCTCCCGCTACCTCTGGCAGTTGGAGCAGCCGGCGGCGGCCGTGGCCAACGAGTACTTCGTCGGAGCGATCAACCGGGTCGGCGTGGAGGACCTCGGCGACAACGACTTCTACGGGACCTCCTACTTCGTGGACCCGGAGGCCCAGTTCGTCGGCGAGGTCGCCTCCGACAAGGAGACCGAACTCGTCGTCCGCGACCTGGACCTGGCCAAGCTCCGCGAGGTCCGCGACCGCTGGCAGTTCTTCCGCGACCGCCGCCCGGACGCGTACGGCCCGCTGACGGCGCCGTAAGCGCGCCCCTTAGGGGCGCTGGGGTACCCCCGGCCGCAGGCTGGGGGAGGAACTGCGCGACCAGCCACCGTCGGACCCGCACATGACCACGAAGGAGAGGACCCCATGACCGGCCGGACAGTAATCCGTGGCGGACTCGTCATCACCGCGTCCGACGAGATCCACGCCGACGTCCTGATCGAAGACGGCCGCATCGCCGCCCTCGCGGCGACCGGCACCCCCGCCGCCGAGGCCTTCACCGCCGAGCACACCATCGACGCCACCGGCAAGTACGTCATCCCGGGCGGTGTCGACGCCCACACCCACATGGAGCTGCCCTTCGGCGGCACCTTCGCCTCCGACACCTTCGAGACCGGCACCCGGGCCGCCGCCTGGGGCGGTACGACCACCATCGTCGACTTCGCCGTGCAGAGCGTCGGGCACAGCCTGCGCGAGGGCCTCGACGCCTGGCACGCCAAGGCCGAGGGCAACTGCGCCATCGACTACGGCTTCCACATGATCGTCTCCGACGTGAACCAGGAGACGCTCAAGGAGATGGACCTGCTGGTGGAGGAGGGGGTGACCTCCTTCAAGCAGTTCATGGCCTACCCGGGCGTCTTCTACTCCGACGACGGCCAGATCCTGCGCGCCATGCAGCGCTCCGCCGAGAACGGCGGCCTGATCATGATGCACGCCGAGAACGGCATCGCCATCGACGTGCTCGTGGAACAGGCGCTGGCCCGCGGTGAGACCGACCCCCGTTACCACGGCGAGGTCCGCAAGGCCCTGCTCGAAGCCGAGGCCACGCACCGCGCCATCAAACTCGCCCAGGTCGCAGGCGCGCCCCTGTACGTCGTGCACGTCTCGGCCATGGAAGCGGTCGCCGAACTGGCCCGGGCCCGCGACGAGGGGCTCCCGGTCTTCGGTGAGACCTGCCCGCAGTACCTCTTCCTGTCCACCGACAACCTCGCCGAGCCCGACTTCGAGGGCTCGAAGTACGTGTGCAGCACCCCGCTGCGCCCCAAGGAGCACCAGGCCAAGCTCTGGCAGGGCCTCAGGACCAACGACCTCCAGGTCGTCTCCACCGACCACTGCCCCTTCTGCTTCGTCGGCCAGAAGGAACTCGGCCGGGGCGACTTCTCGAAGATTCCCAACGGCCTGCCCGGCGTCGAGAACCGCATGGACCTGCTCCACCAGGCCGTCGTCGACGGGCACATCACGCGCCGCCGCTGGATCGAGATCGCCTGCGCCACCCCGGCCCGGATGTTCGGCATGTACCCGAAGAAGGGCACCATCACCCCGGGTGCCGACGCCGACGTCGTCATCTACGACCCCCATGCGGAGCAGATCGTCTCCGCCGAGACCCACCACATGAACGTCGACTACTCGGCGTACGAGGGCAAGCGCCTCACCGGCCGGGTCGAGACGGTCCTCTCGCGCGGCGAACCCGTCATCACCGAGCGGGAGTACACCGGACACGCCGGGCACGGCGTCTACACCCCGCGCTCCACCTGTCAGTACCTCAACTAGGAGAGGCGCCCATGGACTTCGGACTCGTCCTGCAGACCGACCCGCCGGCCTCCCGGGTCATCAGCCTGATGAAACGGGCCGAACGCAACGGCTTCCGCTACGGCTGGACCTTCGACTCCGCCGTGCTCTGGCAGGAGCCGTTCGTGATCTACAGCCAGATCCTCGCCAACACCAGCAAGCTGACGGTCGGGCCGATGGTCACCAACCCGGGCACCCGCACCTGGGAGGTCACCGCCTCCACATTCGCCACCCTCAACGACATGTTCGGCAACCGCACGGTCTGCGGCATCGGCCGCGGCGACTCCGCGATGCGGGTGGCCGGCCGCAAGCCCAACACCCTCGCCCGGATCAGCGAGGCCATGAAGGTCATCCGCGCCCTCGGCCGGGGCGAGGAGGCCGACCTCGGCGGGACCGTCGTCAGGTTCCCGTGGATCAAGCCGGGCGCCGAACTACCGGTCTGGATGGCCGCGTACGGCCCGAAGGCCCTGAAGATGACCGGGGAGGAGGCCGACGGGTTCATCCTCCAGCTCTCCGACCTCTACCTCACCGAGTACATGGTCAAGGCGGTGAAGGACGCGGCCGTGGCCGCCGGACGCGACCCGTCCGAGGTGAGGATCTGCGTCGCCGCCCCCGCCTACGTCACCGAGGACGACTCGCCCGAGGCCCTCGCCCACGCCCGCGACCAGTGCCGATGGTTCGGCGGCATGGTCGGCAACCACGTCGCCGACCTGGTCGCCAAGTACGGCGAGCACTCCGCCGCCGTACCCGACGAACTCACCGACTACATCAAGGCCCGCCAGGGCTACGACTACTCGCACCACGGACGCAGCGGCAACCCCGACACCGAGTTCGTGCCCGACGAGATCGTCGACCGCTTCTGTGTCATCGGCCCGGCCGAGAAGCACATCGAGAAGCTGAACGCCCTGCGCGAGCTGGGCGTCGACCAGTTCGCCGTCTACGACATGCACGACGCGCAGGAGGCCACCATCGACGCGTACGGGACGAAGGTCATCCCGGCCGTCAACGGCTAGCCCCTCCTGGCAGTTGGTCTCCCCCTTCCCGCCGTCCCGGGAAGGGGGTCAGGGCGCACCCCACACGCGTACCCCCCCCGGCCCCGCCCGCACTGGCCTTTCCCGTCCCACCTCACCCCGATTGGCCTGCCCATGACCGACACCGCTCCCTCCGCCATACCCCTGTCCGGTCAAGTCGCCCTCCCCGACGGGCGTGTGGAGCTCACCCCGGGCTCCCCGCCGCCGAGTGGTCCGTACGCCAACGAGGACCTGCTGCCGGTCCCCGTCGCCAAGCGCATCTGGACCACGTACAACTTCTCCGCGCTCTGGGTCGGCATGGCCCACAACACGGCGTCCTGGACCCTGGCCTCCGGGCTCATCGCGGTCGGCATGGACTGGAAACAGGCCGTGTTCACCATCGCCCTCGCCAACCTGATCGTCCTCGTCCCGATGCTGCTCACCGGGCACGCCGGACCCAAGTACGGCATCCCCTTCCCGGTCTTCGCCCGTGCCTCCTTCGGCGTGCGGGGCGCCAACCTCCCCGCCGTCGTACGGGCGTTGGTGGCCTGCGGCTGGTTCGGCATCCAGACCTGGATCGGCGGTGAGGCCATCTACTTCCTGGCCGGGAAGCTGATCGGCGACAGCTGGGCGAACGCCTCGCACATCGGCGGCTACGCCTGGACCATGTGGCTGTCGTTCGCGCTCTTCTGGGTCCTCCAGGTGGCGATCATCTACCGGGGCATGGAGACGATCCGCCGCTTCGAGAACTGGGCCGCGCCCTTCGTCCTGGTCGGCGCGGTCGTGATGCTGGTCTGGATGAGCAACAAGGCCGGCGGTCTCGGCCCGCTCTTCGACCAGCCCTCCAAGCTCGGCTGGGGCGGCGGCTTCTGGAAGATCTTCTGGCCGTCCCTGATGGGCATGATCGGCTTCTGGTCGACGCTGTCGCTGAACATCCCCGACTTCACCCGGTACGGCAAGAGCCAGAAGGCGCAGACCTGGGGCCAGGCCCTCGGCCTGCCCACCACCATGACCCTCTTCGCCTTCCTCTCCGTGCTGGTGACCTCCGGCTCGCAGGCCGTGTACGGGCAGCCGATCTGGGACCCGGTCCAGCTGGCCGCCAAGACGGACAACGTGGTCGGACTTCTCTACGCCCTGGTCACCGTCCTCGTCGCGACGCTCTCCGTGAACATCGCGGCCAACCTGGTCTCGCCCGCCTTCGACTTCTCCAACATCGCGCCCCGGAAGATCAGTTTCCGCACCGGCGCCCTGGTCACCTGCTTCCTCGGCGTGCTGATCTTCCCGTGGAAGCTGTACTCCGACCCGCAGGGCTACATCTTCACCTGGCTCGGCCTGGTCGGCGGTCTGCTCGGCACGGTCGCCGGCATCCTCATCGCCGACTACTGGATCCTGCGCCGCACCCGCCTCGACCTGACCGACCTGTACCGCACGGGCGGCCGTTACTGGTACGACGGCGGCTGGAACTGGCGGGCGGTCGTCGCCTTCCTCGTCGGCGGCATCCTCGCGATCGGCGGCGCCAGCTTCAAACCGCTGATCGACGGGCGGCCCGTCCCGGCCCTGTCCTCGCTCGCCGACTACGGCTGGGCGGTCGGCCTCGGCACGTCCCTGGTGCTGTACCTGGGGCTGACCCTGCTGGTGCGGCCCAAGGAGGCCTGACAGAAGGAGGCGTGCGCACGGAGGGCGGCCAGTCCGGCTACTGGCTGCCCTTCAGCGCGGTCACCGCGGCCTTCGCGGCCTGGATGGCGCCCTTGTTGATCACGTCCGTGCTGGGCGCCTTCTTGTTCTCGAAGTCGCTGCCGTTGTAGGTGACGACCACCAGCGCGTTGGAGACCTGGGCCATCACCACGCCCTCGCGGGTCTGCTGCTTGTCCTCGGTGGTGAGGTTCACGACCGAGTAGCCGTTGTCGCCGAGCCCCGGCACGGCCCCGCCGCCGCTCTTCTCGGTGACCCGGTCCTTGTACTCCTTCGCGGCCGCCGCGTTCGTGTCCATGATCTCGAAGGAGACGTCGAGCCAGCGGTAGTCGTACCCCTTGAGCGCGTTCCAGGAGCAGGTGCGGCGCAGCTTGGTGTCCGTGGAGGGGATCTCCTTGCCGGCCGTCTTCGCGCCGGGCACCAGCGACTTGATGGTGGCCACCGGGATGCTCCCGCAGGGGGCGGGGGCGGCGGAGTACGCCTTGGTGGCGGCCGTGGACGCGGAGGACGTCGACGGGTCGCCGCCCGCCGACTGGCCGGCCGACTGCTGGGCCGAGGTGTCGCCGGAGGCGCCGGCGGACGTCGTCGTGTCCGGGCCCGACGCCATCACCCAGCCCGCACAGGCGAGCACGGCGACCGGCGTCAGGCGCGCGGTGAGGGCGAGCGGCAGTGGAAGAGAACGCAAGTCGCACTTCTCGCTGGGGGACGGTGTGCGGAGGAGTCCACACTGCGGACGGGACGCCAGTTTCACACGAGTCCCTGTGGGGCGGAAGTGGAATCGGTGCCTTGCCTGTGGGGCGGCCCCGGCGCCCCGTTGACGGCGGCCGGGGGCGTCCGCCTACATCCGGAATGTCGTGCGTCCCCGGTCCCTGTACATCCGGAATGTCGTGACTGCATCCGGCCCCGAGGGTGACCGGAGTCACCGTCGGGCCCGTCCGGTACTCAGTCGCGCGAGTTGCCGAACAGCAGCCGGTAGCCGACGAGGAGGACCAGGGAGCCGGCGATCGCGGCGCCCCAGGTGTAGAGGTCGAAGAAGTGCTTCTCCACCGGGCGGTCGAGGAAGCGGGAGGAGAGCCAGCCGCCCACGAAGGCGCCTGCGATGCCGATGAGGGTGGTGCCGATCAGGCCACCCGGGTCGCGGCCGGGCAGCAGGACCTTGGCGATGGCTCCGGCGAGGAGACCCAGGACGATCCAGCCGATGATGCCCACGTTCGTTGTCCTCCAGTGCGCGTGCTGCTCCGTGAATGCCGCCGCTCCTCGGGGTGCCGCCCCGTTGAGTTGCGTTGTTGCGCAAGCTTAGGAACGGGAGCGGCCGCCCGATACGCCTGACGTCGAGCCGTCGATGATCTGTCACCCGCTCATGACAATGCGGGGAACAGGTGGAGGACATTGCGGGGAGGCCGTCCGGGAAGCGGTGACCGTGCGCCTACACTGAGTGGGCGGCTGTGCGGAGGCTGTGACGGGGAGGGAGTGGGCTGTGGCGGAGAACACCGATGGCTTCACCGACCCCTCCGACGGGGTGCTGGCGGAGGCGGCCTCGGTGTTCGGGCTGCTCGCCTCGCCGGCCCGGCTGCACATCATGTGGGCGCTGTCCCAGGGCGAGAGCGACGTGACGCGCCTCGCCGACCGGGTCGGCGGGGCCCTGCCTGCGGTCAGCCAGCACCTGGCCAAGCTCCGGCTGGCCGGTCTGGTGCGGTCCCGGCGGGAGGGCCGGCGGCAGGTCTACTACGTGGACGATCCGGACATCGTGACCGTCGTGCGGGTGACCGTCGGACAGCTGACCGCGCGCTCGCACCAGGCTCCGGTGCCGGTGCGGCGGTTGTACGAGGCCGGTGTCTGACCGGGCGGACAGGGGCCGGGGCGCGGGAGCGGACGGCGGGTGTGTCCTGGAGGTTTCATGAGATGCCTCACCTGTGAATTCGGGTGGGGCTTGTGCTGTCGGGGCTGTGGGTTTGTTAGATTGCGCAATCACGCAACCCAAATGGGCTCACCTCGCGGCTGCCCGTACCCCGCCGCGTAAGCCCGACCTGCCCGACCGTACCCGCAGACGGACCCGACCGTTCATGGGAGTGGAAGATGACCGACCCGTGGGACGGCCCGGGGGGCCAGGCCACACGCAGCCGCACCGACCGGGTGCCCGGACAGCGTGGGCCCCTGCCCGACGGGACGCGGCCGACCGGCGGCCGGGCCGCCGCCCGGCAGGCGGCCAGAGCCCGCGGCGGCAGGGGCTCCCGGCGGGCGAAGACGGCGGGCCGCGGCAAACGGGTCCTGAAGATCCTGGGCCTGTGCACGGCCGTCCTGGTCCTGGTCACGGCCGGCGCCGGCTGGTGGTTCTACCAGCACCTCAACGGCAACATCAACAGCGTCTCCCTCGACGGCAAGGGCGGCACCGAGAAGGCGGACGCGTTCGGCCGCACGCCGATCAACATCCTGGTGATCGGCTCGGACGCGCGGACCAGCAAGACCGACTGCAAGCTCGGCGGCGGCTGCTCCCAGACCGGGGTGCAGACCGGCAACGGCAACGCGGACGTGGAGATGGTCGTCCACATATCCGCCGACCGTTCCAACGCGACGGTCATGAGCATCCCGCGCGACACCATGGTCGACGTCCCGGCCTGCAAGGACAGTTCGAGCGGCCAGTCCACCTCCGGCTACTACGGCCAGGTCAACAGCGCCCTCCAGTACGGCGCCGCCTGCCAGGTCGCCACCATCCACCAGCTCACCGGCGTCCCCATCGACCACTTCGTCAAGCTCGACTTCTCCGGCGTGGTCAAGATGTCCGACGCGGTCGGCGGTGTCTCCGTGTGCGTCAACCACAACGTGTACGACACCTACTCGCACCTGAAGCTGTCCAAGGGCAGCCACACCCTCAAGGGGCAGGCCGCGCTGGAGTTCGTCCGCTCCCGGCACGGCTTCGGTGACGGCAGCGACCTCGGCCGTACCGTCTCCCAGCACATCTTCCTCAGCGCGATGATCCGCAAGTTCAAGAGCGCGGGCACCCTCACCGACCCGGCCGCGGTCTACAAGCTCGCCGACGCGGCCACCAAGGCGCTGACGGTGGACGACGACCTCGACAGCGTCAAGAGGCTGATCTCGCTGGCGGCCGACGTGAACAAGGTCCCCACCAAGCGGATGACGTTCACCACCATGCAGACCGCGCCCGACCCGAACAACAGCAACCGCGTGGTGGTCGGCGCCGGCGCCAAGGACCTGTTCGCCACCATGGCCAACGACCAGTCGCTGACCACCAGTTCGGGCAAGAAGTCGTCGGCGGCCTCGGCGACCGCGAGCGCGAAGCCGACGGCCACCGCGACCGTGCCCGCCGCCCAGATCGCCGTGACCGTCGAGAACGGCACCGACATCACGGGCCGCGCCTCCGCCGTCGCGAACTCCCTGATCTCCCAGGGCTTCAGCACCGGCACCAGCACGGCCAACGCCCCGAACTCCGCGACCACGACCACCCTGACCTACGGCAGCGGCGACAAGGCCCAGGCGCAGACCGTCGCCAAGGCCCTGGACATCCCCGGCTCGCACATCAAGTCGGGCAGCGGCACCGGCGTCACCCTGGTGATCGGCAGCGACTGGAGCAGCGGCACCTCCTACCCGGCCAGCTCCGGGGACACCAAGGCGGCCGTCTCCAACGCCAACGCCTCGACCGCCGACGACTCCAAGACCTGCGCCAAGGTCAGCCAGTACAAGACGGTCAGCCTCAACGGGATCGCCATGACACCGTCCCAGGCGTACGCGGCGGCGACGAACAAGCCCGACTCGGACAAGTGACGGGGAGAGGCGAGCCCCCGGACGGGGGTTCGCCTCGCCACGGCCGTGAAAGCATGTAACCGCCAGACACCTGGCCCGGCCGTGCGCACAGCGAGGTGACAGATGCAGTTCACCACCCGTCCCACCCTCCAGGGCACCTTCGGCATGGTGTCGTCCACGCACTGGCTGGCCTCCCAGTCGGCGATGGCGGTCCTGGAGAACGGCGGCAACGCGTACGACGCGGCCGTCGCCGGCGCCTTCGTCCTGCACGTGGTCGAGCCGCACCTCAACGGACCGGCCGGCGAGGTGCCGATCCTGCTCGCCCCGGCCGGCGGCGAGGTACGGGTGCTGTGCGGGCAGGGCGTGGCCCCGGCCGGCGCGGGCGTCGCCCACTACCGGGGGCTCGGCCTGGACCTCGTCCCCGGCACAGGTCCGCTGGCCGCGGCCGTCCCCGGCGCCTTCGACGCCTGGCTGCTCCTGCTGCGCGACCACGGCACCCGGCCGCTGGACGAGGTCCTCAAGTACGCCATCGGGTACGCCGAGCACGGGCACCCGCCCGTGGAGAACGTCGGCGCCACGGTGGAGAGCGTCCGGAAGCTGTTCGAGACCGAGTGGACGTCGTCGGCGGAGCTCTACCTGCCCGGCGGCCGGGCACCCCGCCCCGGCGAGCTGTTCCGCAACCCCGCCCTCGCCGCCACCTGGAAGCGGCTGCTCGCCGAGACCGCGGGCGCCGGGGACCGGGCGGCCCGGATCGACGCGGCCCGCGAGGTGTGGCGCACCGGCTTCATCGCCGAGGCGCTGGTACGGCAGGCCGCCCGCCCCACCATGGACACCAGCGGCACCCGGCACACCGGCACCCTGACCGCCGCCGACCTCGCCGGCTGGTCCGCGAGCTACGAGAGCCCGGTGTCGTACGACTGGAACGGCTGGACCGTCTGCAAGGCGGGCCCCTGGAGCCAGGGCCCGGCACTGCTCCAGCAGCTCGCCCTGCTGCCGCCCGAACTGCCGGCGTACGGCTCGGCCGACTACGTCCACCTCCTCGTCGAGGGCTGCAAGCTCGCCATGGCCGACCGCGAGGCCTGGTACGGGGACGCGGCCGAGGTACCGCTCGCCGAGCTGCTCTCGGACGCGTACAACGCCGGGCGGCGGGACCTGATCGGCGCCAAGGCCTCGGACGAGCTGCGGCCGGGCAGCCCCGGCGGGCTCCTGCCCCGGCTGCCCGGGTACGCGCGCGTGGAGGCCACGAAGAGCGCCGCCTTCGACCCGCTGGGCGCCGGCGAGCCGACGGTCGCGCAGGTCGCCGCCGACGGCACCACCCGGGGCGACACCTGCCACCTGGACGTCGTCGACCGCTGGGGCAACATGGTCGCGGCCACGCCGAGCGGCGGCTGGCTCCAGTCCAACCCCGTCGTGCCCGAGCTGGGCTTCCCGCTCGGCACCCGGCTCCAGATGGCCTGGCTGGAGGAGGGTCTGCCCAACTCCCTCACCCCGGGCCGGCGCCCCCGCACCACCCTCACCCCGTCCATCGCCCTGCGCGACGGCGTCCCGGTGCTGGCCTTCGGTACGCCCGGCGGCGACCAGCAGGACCAGTGGCAGCTGCACTTCTTCCTCGCCCTCGCGCTGCGCGGCGAGGTCCGCGGCGGCCTCGACCTCCAGGGCGCGATCGACGCCCCGAACTGGCACAACGACAGCTTCCCCAGCTCCTTCTACCCCCGCGGCCGCCGCCCAGGGAGCGTGACCGTCGAGTCCCGCACGGACCCGGAGGTCGTGGCGCAGCTGCGGCGGCGCGGCCACGACGTGACGGTCGGGCCGGCCTGGTCGGAGGGACGGCTGTGCGCGGTGGCGCGGGACCCGGAGACCGGAGTGCTGTCGGCGGCGGCCAACCCGCGCGGGATGCAGGGCTACGCGGTGGGACGCTGACGCCGACGCGCTGACCTGGTACGTCCGGCGTCGGCCCGGCGACGGACGGCACCGCCTGTTCGTCCGCATTCCACGCGCCGTACATCCGACCCGTGGGGATTGTTGTCAGTGGCGCGTGCTCTCATGGAGGCATGATCGAAGCAACGGAGACCATCGACGAGTTTCTCCTTCAGCACGCCGGTGACGTCGAGGACGCCGTCCGCAAGGCCGCCCGGACCGAGATCCTGCCCCGCTGGCGCCGGCTCGCCGACCACGAGGTCGACCAGAAGAGCGGCCCGCACGACCTGGTGACGGACGCCGACCGGCTCGCCGAGCGGTATCTCACGGCGGAGCTCGGCGCCCTCCTGCCCGGCTCCGTCGTGGTCGGCGAGGAGGCGGTGCACGCCGACCCGGAGACCTACTACGCGCTCCAGGGCGACGCGCCGGTGTGGATCGTCGACCCGGTCGACGGCACCCGCCAGTTCGTGCGCGGCGAGGACGGCTTCTGCACGCTGGTCGCGCTCGCCCACCGGGGCGTCCTGCTCGCCTCCTGGACCTACGCCCCGGCCCGCGAGCAACTCGCCACGGCGGTACGGGGGAAGGGCGCCTTCCTCGACGGCGAACGGCTGCTCGCCGGTGCGCCCGAGGCGGGCCGGGACCTCCGCGTGGCCACCTCCCACCCGGACTACACGACCGACGCGCAGAAGCGCGCGCTGTTCCCGCTGTGGACCGAGGGTGTCGCCCCGCGCGCCTGCGGCTCCGCGGGCCTGGAGTATCTCGCCGTCGCCCGGGGCGAGTTGGACGCCACCGCGTTCTCCTGGGAGGCCGCCTGGGACCACGCGGCCGGGCTGCTGCTGGTCGAGGAGGCGGGCGGCGCGCACCTCACGATCGCCGGCGAGCCCTTCCGGATCACGGGCGACAACGCCCTGCCCTTCACCGCGGCCCGCGACGCCGCCACCGCCCACCGGATCGTGGACCTGCTGCTGAACCCGCACTGGTGACCCGAGCGAGGGGAGTGTCAGTCCCCCGGCATATCCTGAAGCCGAGTGGCCATCGGCTGACGAAGGGGTCCGAAGGTGCCGTCGATGCTCGATGCGGTCGTGGTGGGGGCGGGGCCGAACGGCCTGACGGCCGCCGTGGAGCTGGCCCGGCGCGGCTTCTCCGTGGCTCTCTTCGAGGCGCGGGACACCGTGGGGGGCGGCGCCCGCACCGAGGAGCTCACCCTCCCCGGCTTCCGGCACGACCCGTGCTCCGCGGCCCACCCGCTCGGCATCAACTCGCCGGCGTTCCGCGCCCTGCCCCTGGAGCGCTACGGCCTCAAGTGGCTGCACGCGGACCTGCCGATGGCACACCCCTTCCCCGACGGCCGCGCGGCGGTCCTCGCCCGCTCCGTCGCCGAGACGGCGGCCTCCTTCGGACCCCGTGACGCGGGCACCTACCGCAGGCTGGTCGAGCCGTTCCTGCCCAAGTGGGACACCCTGGCCCGGGACTTCATGTCCCTGCCGCTGACCGCGCTGCCGCGCGACCCGGTCACCCTCGCCCGGTTCGGCCTGGCCGGGCTGCCGCCCGCCACCCTGCTGTTGCGCCGCTTCCGCGACGAGCGGGCCCGCACCCTCTTCGCGGGACTCGTCGCCCACGTCATGGCCCCGCTCAGCGGCTTCGCCACCGGCGCCGTCGGCCTGGTCTTCGCGCTCGCCGCGCACGCCCGCGGCTGGCCGGTGGCGGCAGGCGGCTCCCAGGCCATCTCCGACGCCCTCGCCGCGTACCTGAAGGACCTCGGCGGCGCGATCCACACCGACTACGAGGTCAAGCGCCTCGACGACCTGCCGCCCGCACGGTCGTACGTCTTCGACACCTCGCCCACCGCCCTCGCCCGCATCGCCGGCCTCGGCAACTACTACCAGGACTACCGGTACGGCCCGGGCGTCTTCAAGATCGACTACGCGCTGGACGGGCCGGTCCCCTGGACGGCACCGGAGGCCCGCCGCGCCGGGACCGTGCAGATCGGCGCGGACAGCGCGGAGATCGGCACCGCCCTGCGCGCCGCCGCCCGCGAGGGCCGCGCCCCCGACCGGCCGTTCATGATCACCGTCCAGCCCAGCGTGGTGGACCCGAGCCGCGCCCCCGAGGGCAAGCACGTCTTCTGGGCGTACGCCCACGTGCCGAGCGGCTGGACCGGCGACCTCACCGAGGTGATGGAGCGTCAACTGGACCGCTTCGCCCCGGGGTTCCGCGACCGGGTGCTGGCCCGCGCCACCGCCGGACCCGCCGAACTCGCCGCCCGCAACGCCAACTACGTCGGCGGCGACATCGGCACCGGCGCGGTCTCCGGCCTGCAGATCATGCTGCGCCCCAAGCTCTCCCTGTTCCCGTACGGCACCCCGCACCCCGCCGTCTTCATCTGCTCCTCGGCCACCCCGCCGGGACCGGGCGTGCACGGCATGTCGGGGCACAACGCGGCGAAGGCCGTGTGGAGGAGGTTGCGACAGTCATGACCCGTATCACCCTCGTCCAGGGCGACATCACCCGGCAGAGCGTCGACGCGATCGTCAACGCGGCCAACTCCTCCCTGCTCGGCGGCGGAGGCGTCGACGGCGCCATCCACCGCCGCGGCGGCCCCGCCATCCTCGAGGAGTGCCGCAAGCTGCGCGCCGGGCACTACGGGAAAGGCCTGCCCACCGGCCAGGCCGTCGCCACCACGGCCGGCGACCTCGACGCCCGGTGGGTCATCCACACCGTCGGTCCCGTGCACTCCAAGAGCGAAGACCGTTCCGGCCTGCTCGCCTCCTGCTACCGCGAGTCCCTCAAGCGCGCCGACGAACTCGGCGCCCGCACGGTCGCCTTCCCCGCCGTCTCCACCGGGATCTACGGCTGGCCGATGGACGACGGCGCCCGGATCGCCGTAGCGACGGTCCGGGAGGCGGACACGGCCGTCGAGGAGGTGCGGTTCGTGCTCTTCGACGAGCGTGCCTACGACGCGTTCGCCCGGCAGCTGCCCTGACGGCACGGCACGGGGTGCCGTCGCACCGCCCGCCCCGCACCCTGGACGGCAGGGAAAGGAGCAGGCGATGCCGACCAGCGGGCGGAGGCCGCACAGCGGGTCCCGGTCCGGTGCGTCCCGGTCGGGTACATCCCGGTCCGGTGAGTCCCGGTCCGGTGAGTCCCGGTCCGGTGCGTCCCGGTGGCGTGAGCGGTCCGCACACCTGACCGCGGCCGCGAAGACCGCGCACCGGAGGGCGGAGACCCGCTTCCCCGTCGTCATCCACCTGGCCGACCGCATGGTGTCCGTGAACATCTTCGACACCGCCACCCGCCTGGCCGCCCAGTGCTTCCTGACCGCCGTTCCGCTGCTTTTCGTCTTCGCCGCCTACGCCCCACCGGTCGTCCGCGACCAGCTGCTCCACTCCCTGCGCTCGGTGTTCGGACTGTCCGGCCCGGTCGACACCGGAATCCAGGAGTTGATGCAGCCCCCGAACGAGGACCTGCGGCAGACCACCGGCGTGGTCGGCGGCCTCATGGTGCTGATCTCGGCCACCGCCGTCAGCCGGGCCGTGCAACGGCTGTGCAAACGCGCCTGGGAGATCCCCAGGGCCGGCACCCGGATCGCCCCCTGGCGCTGGGTGGCCTGGCTCGGCCTGTGGATCGGTGTCCTGCTCCTGGAAGGCACCCTGCACAACGGCTTCGGCCTGGGTGTCTGGCTGGGCGTCCCGGTCACCCTCGTCTGCCAGACCGGCCTGTGGTGGTGGACGCAGCACCTGCTCCTCGGCGGCCGGATCGCCTGGCGGCCCCTGCTGCCCGGCGCCCTGCTCACGGCGGCCGCCCTCACCGCCCTGACCGCGACCGCCCAGCTGTACATGCCGCTGACGCTCGACCGCACCGTGGCCGAGTACGGCCCCGTGGGCTCGGTGTTCGTGCTCCTGTCCTGGCTGATCGTGGTCTGCCTGGTCGCCACCGTCAGCGTCAGCACCGGCGCGGTCATCGCCCAGGAGCCGTTCCTCGCCGCCCGCCTCGGCAGCCCGCCGCCCCGCCGTGACCTGGACGCCCGGAGGCCCTGACGCCCTGCGCGGCAGCGGCAACCCTGGGATCCTGATCAGGTGGAGTGCCGACCACGGCCGACCGGACACGGGAGGTGATCTCTGTGGCCGCGAGGGACGACAGCACACGGGGACCGGCCCTCGGGTACGCCGACCCGCTGGGGGAGCCGTTCCTGCGCACCCGGTTCGCCGTGCCGGCCAGACCTGCCACGTTCGTCCGCAGACCCAGGCTGACCGCTCACCTCGACCAGGCCCTCGAGACGCCGCTGACCATGGTGAACGGCTCGGCCGGCGCCGGCAAGACACTCCTCGTCGCCGACTGGGCGGCCCGGCTCGGACAACCGGTCGCCTGGCTCACCAACGAGGCGGGCGACCAGGGACCCGGCGTGTTCTGGGCCCATGTGCTGCACGCTCTGCACACCGCCGGAACACCGCTGCCCGCCGGGATCGGCGGCTCTCCCGGGGACCTCCGCATGGTGGACCACCGGCTGCTGGCCCGCCTCGCCGACGAGCTGAACGGACGCGACCGGCCCGCGATCCTCGTCCTCGACGAGTTCGACCGGCTGGCCGCCCCGGAGACCGCCGAGCAACTGGAGTTCGTCCTCCACCACGCCGGACGGGGACTGCGGCTGATCCTCGTCACCCGCACCGAACCCCTGCTGCCCCTGCACCGCTACCGGGCGGCGGCGGCCATGACCGAGATCAGGAACCAGGAGCTGGCCTTCACCCCGGAAGAGGCGGCCGACCTGCTGGCCCGGCACGGCCTGCGGCTGCCCGCCGACGCCGCCCGCGCCCTGGTGGAGCGCACCCGGGGCTGGGCGGCCGGACTGCGGCTCAGCGCCCTGGCCGCCCAGCAGAGCGCGGATCCGGAGACGTACCTGAAGGATTTCGAGGCCGGCCACAGCACCATCGCCGACTTCCTCCTCGCCGAGGTGGTCGGGCGGCAGCCGCCCGAGACGCAGGACCTGCTGCTGCGCGTCAGCGTCCTGGACCGGTTCGGCCCCGAGCTGGCGGAGGCGCTGACCGGCCGCCCCGACGCCGGTCCGCTGCTGGCCGGGCTGTGCCGGCAGAACGCCTTCGTCGAGGACCTCGGACACTCCTGGTACCGGCTGCATCCGCTGTTCGGGGAGATCCTCCGGGTCCATCTGCGGGCGCGCTCCCCGGGACTCGAACCCGAACTGCACCGGCGCGCCGCGTGGTGGCTGCGGGCTCACGGCGCCGTACCCGAGGCCCTCGCCCACGGAGCGGCGGCGGCCGACTGGGAGTGCACCGCGGGCGCGCTCGTCGACGACCTGGCGATCGGCAGGCTCCTCACCGGCCTGCGTGCCGACGACCTCACCGAGCTGTTCTCCGCCATGGGCCCGGAGGCCACCGGTGCCGCCGTGGACCTGGTGCGCGCGGCCCGCGAGCTGGCCGAGCAGGACCTCGACCACGGTCTGGCCCACCTCGGCCGCGCCGAGGAGAGCCCGGTCACCGGTGCGAGCGCCGCCACTGCCCGGCTGAGCTGCGTGCTCCTGGAGTCGCTGGCGGCCAGGCTGACCGGTTCCCCGGGCCGGGCCGAACAGGCGATGGCCGCGGCCGTCCGCCTGCGCCGCGAGGTGCCCGCCCCCCTCCTGGCCAGGCATCCCGAACTCACCGCCCTCCTCCTCACGCATCTGGGCTCGGCCCGGGTGTGGGCCGGGCACTTCGACGAGGCGCGTGCCGCCCTGACCGAGGTGGCCGAGCTGCCCGGCGCCGCCCTGACCGAACTGCCCCGGGAGGACTGTCTCGGGCACCTGGCGCTGATCGACTTCTTCGACGGCCGGCTCGACCGCGCCGAGCGCCAGGCCCTGGCCGCGACGGACGCGACCCGGCACTGCGGCGGACGCCCGTTCCCCGGCGCCGGGCTCGGGCAGCTGGTGCTGGCCGCCGTGGCCGTCGACCGCGACGAGCTGGAGCGGGCCCGGGCCCTGCTGGACGAGGCCGCCGAGTCCGGCCCCGGTCCCGGCGCGCCCGACCCGGTGACCGAGGCGTGCCGCGCCCTGGCGACGGGCCGGCTGCGGCTCGCGCTCGGCGACCCGGCCGCCGCGGCGCACGCGGCCGACCCGGCCTTGCGGACGCAGGTGACCTCGCCGTGGGCACGGGCGAACGCGGCCCTGGCCGCCGCGGCCGCCCTGCTCGCCGAGGGCCGGACCGGCACCGCCGCCAAGGTGCTGGACGGGATCGACGGCCCGCACGGCCCCGTGTGTGCCGCGGAGGTGGCGTGGGCGCGGCTCGCCGCAGGCCACCGCGAGGAGGCCGTGGAGACGGCCGACCGGTTGTGCGCGGACGGCCGGGCCGGCCCCGGCGTGACGGTCCGGGCCACCCTGGTGCGGGCCCGCGCCGCGGCCGAGGCCGGTGACATCGGCACCGCCCGCAAGCTGCTCGCCAGAGCACTCCTGGAGGCACGCCGGGACCGGCTGCGCCGCCCGTTCCTCGACGCCGGGCCGGGGATCCGCCGCCTCCTGGACACCCCGCCGCTGCACGGCCTGGCCGCCGGCTGGCTCTACGGCGACGGCCCCGGCGCCGATCCACCGCCGCTGCTCGTCGAGGAGCTGAGCGGACGTGAGCGCGAGGTGCTCGGCCGGCTGGCGCAGATGATGTCCACCCAGGAGATCGCCGCGGATCTGTACGTCTCCGTGAACACGGTGAAGACGCACCTGAAGAGCATCTACCGGAAACTCGGCGTGGGCCGGCGCGGCGACGCGGTACGCCGGGCACGCGAGCGCGGACTGCTCTGACCGCTGCCCGCGTGGCCCCGGCCGCTGCCCGCCGCAGCCCGGTTCACCTGCGCCGGGTGAGGCCGGCGGGCGGCCGCGGCGGCAGGATCACGGGACAGACCGCAGCAGACCCGCGGCGGGAGACGGCTCATGCGCTACGAGATCCGTGTCGAAGGGACCATGTCGGAGACGCTGACCCGGGCCTTCCCGGAGATGGAACACGTGACGATGTCCGACCAGACGGTCCTGTTCGGCCCCGTCGTCGACGAGGCGCACCTCTACGGCCTGCTGAACCGTTGCCTGTCACTGGGGCTGCGGGTCGTGGAGATGCGGCGCCTGCCGGAGTGACAGGGCCGCGGTTCGAAGGAGCGGCGCACGATCACCCGCGCCGGGTGAGGAACCCCGGCGCCCGGCGTGCGCACGCTGGGACGGCAGGGCGCGGCCGACCGGCCGGCGCCGTGGACGGAGGACGTACATGAGTGCGCAGACCTACCTCGCATACGACTATCCGCTGCTGAGCGCCTTCTGGACGATGTTGTGGCTCTTCCTGTGGATCATGTGGCTCGTCCTGCTGTTCCGGGTCATCGTGGACATCTTCCGCGACGACTCGATGGGCGGCTGGGCCAAGGCCGGCTGGCTGGCCCTCTGCATCGTGGTCCCCTTCCTGGGCGTCCTCGTCTACGTGATCGCCCGCGGCAAGGGCATGGGGCAGCGGGAGATCGCCCAGGCCCGCGACCAGCAGAAGGCCTTCGAGTCGTACATCCGGCAGACCGCCAAGGGCGGTGCCGGCCAGACCAGCAGCGTCGACGAACTGGCCAAGCTCTCCGAGATGAAGTCCCGCGGGGACATCTCGGACGAGGAGTTCCGCAAGGCCAAGGCACTGGTCCTGAGCGACTACGGGCCGGCCGAGCGCTCCGGCTCCGGCTCGGTGCCCACCGCCCACGGGCGCTGAGCACCCCCTCCGAGAACGAATCGAGGCAGCCGTATGACCGCCACACATCCCGCGCACCACCCGCGCCAGCACACCGCCAAGATGGCGTGGGCCGGAGGACTGACCGCCTTCGCCGCCGTCATGCTCCTGATCGCCGGACTGCTCGCGGTGTTCCGGGGCATCATGGCGATCGCCCAGGACGACGTCTTCGTCACGACCCCCAACTACGTGTTCAAGTTCGACCTCACCAGCTGGGGCTGGATCCACCTGGTCCTGGGCGTGATCGCGGTGGTCGTCAGCATCGGCCTCTTCCAGCCGGCCGCGTGGGCACGCGGCGCCGGGGTGGCCATCGCCGCGCTGGTGATCATCGCCAACTTCCTGTCCCTGCCGTACTACCCGGTCTGGTCCGTCGTGATGATCGCGGTGTCCGGATTCATCATCTGGGCGCTGTGCGTGGCGCGCGGCGACGACACCGCGGACACCGCGGACACGCGCGTGGGCTGACGGGCCGTGCCGCATCCGGCGTGCAGGACCGCACAGAGCGCCGCGCGAGCCCGCGCGGCGCTCGCTCACACCGGGTCCCGCACGATGATCCGCGCCGGCGCCGGTACCAGCCCCAGCGCGGTGCGCGCGGGTCGTCGGTCGGCACGAAGCCGACCGTGGCGCGCGAGACGCCGCCGGCGGCGGCCACGTCGTTCAGCGTGACTCGCCCGGATCCGCTCATCGAGCCGCCCCGGCCCTCGTGTCCGGTCGACCGGACCGGGCCGCGCCGGACGGCACCAGGTGGGCCTCTGCCGCGCGTCGGAACGCCGGGAACAGGGGATGCCGGTCCCCGGCCCGGGTGGCGAGGACCACCTGGAGGGGATCCGCGTCCTCGACCGGGACGACGACGATGTCCGGCCGCAGGTTGCCGCGGAACCCGGCCGGCGCCAGGGACACCACCTCGCCGCTCGCGACCAGCTCCAGTTTGTCCTCCAAGGTCTCCACCAGGGCGCCCAGGTTGGTGTGGCCGGGGGGATTCGCGCCGATCCGGTCGGCACCGGTGAAACGGGGGAGCGGCTCGTCGGCGAAGTCGGCGAGGGTGACCGACTCCTTGCCGGCCAGCCGGTGGCCGATCGGCACCAGGAGGACGCGCGGCTCGTCGTAGAGGACCGTGATGTCCAGGCCGTCGGCGGCGAACAGGAACCGGGTCACCACCACGTCGACCCGGTGGTCGAGGAGCGCGCCGCGCGGTTCGTTCCAGTCCACGTGCAGGGAGCGGACGTCGGCCTCCGGGTGGCGGTGGCGCAGCTCGCGGACGGCCGGGGTGATGATCTGGTGGGTGGTGTAGCCGACGGTGAACAGGCCGTGCGCGGCGGCCGAGCGGGCGCTGGCGGCGGCCCGGGCGGCGGTCCGCAGCAGCTCCCTGGCCTGCGGCAGAAAGGTCTCGCCGGCGTCGGTGAGCCGGGTGCCACGCGGGGTGCGGTCGAGCAGCCGGACGCCCAACTCGCGCTCCAGTCGCCGGATCTGACGGCTCAGCGACGGCTGCGCGAGATGCAGTGCGTCGGCCGCGCGGCCGAAGTGCAGCTCCTCGGCGACCACGGTGAAGTAGCGCACCAGGCGCAGCTCCAGGTCCACCGGCGGTACGAAGGAATCGGGCACGCCTCGACTCTACTCCCGGCCCCCCTGCTCCCGCCGCCGTGAGCTGCGGTCATGACCGCACGGGCATCACCGGGTACGGAACAGGTCTTGGACCCGGCCTCGGAGCCGGGCGCACGCTGGGGCCATCCAAGAAGTCGCACTCTCCCTGAGGTGATGTGTCATGCGTGTGTTCGTCACCGGCGCCACCGGGTTCGTCGGCAGCGCGGTGGTCCGCGAACTGCTCGGCGCCGGCCACCAGGTGCTCGGCCTCGCCCGCTCGGACGCGGCCGAGGCGGCCCTGAAGGAGGTGGGAGCGGAGGCGTACCGCGGCGACCTGAACGACGTCGAAGGGCTGCGGGCGGCTGCGGGAGCGGCGGACGGGGTTGTCCATACGGGATACAACCACGACTTCTCCGACATGCCCGGTGCTCTCCGTACCGAACTCGATGTGCTGACGGCCCTCGGTGAGGCGCTCGCCGGGTCCGGCCGGCCCCTGGTCGTCACCTCTGTGACCGGCCTCCTCGCCCCTGGACGTCTCGGCACCGAGGAGGACACGCCCGACCCCGCGGGCCCCGGCGCCCACCGGGCCGAGGCGGAACGCTCCGCCCTGGCCCTGGCCGGCCGCGGGGTGCGGGTGTCGGCGATCCGGCTCCCCCAGGTGCACGGCGCGGGCGACCACGCCTTCGTCCCGTTCCTGATCGGCGTCGCCCGCGACAAGGGCGTCGCCGCCTACCTGGGGGACGGCACCAACCGCTGGTCGTCCGTGCACCGTCTCGATGCCGCCACCCTCTACCGCAAGGCCCTGGAGACGGCCCCGGCCGGGGCCGTGCTGCACGCGGTCGCCGACGAGGGCGTTCCGCTCCGCGACATCACCGAGGTCATCGGCCGCCGCCTCGACGTGCCGGTCGTCTCCCTCGCACGGGAGGAGGCGTCCGATCACTTCGGCTGGATGACGGCCTTCGTCGGCAACGACAACCCCACGTCCGGCGCCGCCACCCGCGAGCGGTACGCCTGGCGGCCCGCACAGCCGGGCCTGCTCGCCGACCTCGACCAGGACCACTACTTCGGCTGACGGCCGTAGCACCCCAGGTCCTCGGGGTCTCGGAGGTCAGGGCACCTTCGTGTCGGATTTCCGCCAGCATCGGCCACATCCGGTGGTCGATGCTGGACCCATGCAGAACGGGATGCACCTCGACCGAGAGCACTGCGTACGGGCCGTGCAGTCGAAGGACGCGCGGTTCGACGGCTGGTTCTTCACGGCCGTCCTGACCACCCGCATCTACTGCCGGCCCAGTTGCCCGGTGGTACCGCCCAAACCCGGGAACATGACGTTCTACCCGAGCGCGGCCGCCTGTCAGCAGGCCGGGTTCCGCGCCTGCAAGCGGTGCCGCCCCGACACCAGCCCCGGTTCCCCGGAGTGGAACCAGCGCGCCGACCTGGTCGCCCGCGCCATGCGGCTGATCGCCGACGGGGTCGTGGACCGCGAGGGCGTACCCGGCCTCGCCGCCCGCCTCGGCTACAGCCCCCGGCAGGTCGAACGCCAGCTGCTCGCCGAACTCGGCGCCGGCCCGCTGGCTCTCGCCCGGGCCCAACGCGCCCAGACCGCACGCCTGTTGATCGAGACGACCCCGCTGCCGATGGCGGAGATCGCCTTCGCGGCCGGCTTCTCCTCGATCCGCACCTTCAACGACACCGTCCGCGAGGTCTTCGCGCTGTCCCCGAGCGACCTGCGTGCCAGGGCCCCGAGGAAGAGCACCTCGAACACCCCCGGAGCGCTCTCCCTCCGGCTGCCCTTCCGCGCCCCCCTCAACCCCGACAACCTCTTCGGCCACCTCGCGGCCACCGCCGTACCCGGCGTCGAGGAGTGGCGGGACGGCGCCTACCGGAGGACCCTGCGGCTGCCGTACGGCCACGGCATCGCCGCCCTCACCCCGAAGCCCGACCACATCGCCTGCCGGCTCACCCTCAGCGACCTGCGGGACCTGCCCGTCGCCATCAGCCGCTGCCGGCGGCTGCTCGACCTGGACGCCGACCCGGTCGCCGTCGACGACCAGCTGCGCACGGATCCCCTCCTGGCGCCGCTGGTGGACAAGGCGCCGGGGCGCCGGGTGCCGCGCACGGTCGACGAGGCGGAGTTCGCCGTCCGGGCCGTGCTGGGCCAGCAGGTCTCCACGGCCGCCGCCCGCACCCACGCGGCCCGCCTGGTCACCGCCCACGGCACCCCGGTCGACGACCCCGAGGGCGGCCTCACCCATCTCTTCCCGTCCCCCGAGGCGCTCGCGGACGTACCCCCGGACTCCCTGGCGATGCCCCGCACCCGCCGCACCACCTTCACCACCCTCGTCGGCCAACTCGCCGACGGCACCCTCCACCTGGGTGTCGAGAGCGACTGGTCCGAGGCGCGCGCCCGGCTCCTCGCCCTTCCCGGCTTCGGCCCCTGGACCGTCGACGTCATCGCCATGCGCGCCCTCGGCGACCCCGACGCCTTCCTCCCCACCGACCTCGGAATCCGGCGCGCCGCCCAGGAGCTGGGCCTGCCCGGCACCCCGGCCGCCCTCTCCGCCCGCGCGGCGGCCTGGCGCCCCTGGCGGGCCTACGCCGTCCAGTACCTGTGGGCGACCGACAGCCACCCGATCAACTTCCTGCCCGTATAGGCACGTTGGACGTTCAAGGACATTGCCGTGAAGAACCACACCGTGACCGACAGCCCCTACGGCCCCCTCACCCTGGTGGCCGAGGACGGCACCCTCTGCGGCCTCTACATGGAGGATCAGCGCCACCGCCCGCCCGAGGAGACCTTCGGCACCCGCGACGACGACCTCTTCACCGAGGCCGAGGACCAGCTCTCCGCCTACTTCGCGGGCGAGTTGAAGGAGTTCACCCTCGAACTGCGCCTGACCGGCACCCCGTTCCAGCGCAGCGTCTGGGAACAGCTGCGCCGGATCCCCTACGGCGAGACCCGCTCGTACGGCGAACTCGCCGACGCCCTCGGCAACCCCCAGGCCTCCCGCGCGGTCGGCCTCGCCAACGGTAAGAACCCGGTCGGCATCATCGTCCCCTGCCACCGCGTGATCGGCGCCAACGGCAGCCTCACCGGCTACGGCGGCGGCCTGCCCCGCAAGCAGCGCCTGCTGGACTTCGAGCGGGGAGCGGGCCTCTTCTAGCCGGCCTCGCCCCGGGCGATCGCACCCGCCACCGGCCCCGCGCCCGGCACTTCGCGCACACCACGCTGCGGGCCTCGCCCCTGTGGAAGCGCGCTGTCAGCAGGCGCGTCGGGTACCACGGGGCCGTGTACTGTTTCGTCGCGTGCTGGCTGAACAACGACACCAACTCATCCTGCAGGCCTTGAGATCCGGCGGCACCGTCACCGTGACCGATCTTGCCGGCCGGCTGGACGCCAGTGCCGCGACGGTCCGCCGCGATCTCCTCAAGCTGGAAGAGGACGGTCTGCTCACCCGGGTTCACGGAGGAGCGGTCGTCGAGGAGGCTCCTGCGCCGTTCAGCGAGGCTGCCGAAGCCCAGGTGGATGCGAAGGATGCCATTGCCGCCGAGGCCGTCACGATGATCGAGGACGGCCAGTCGATCATCCTTGATTCCGGCTCGACCGTCCATCGGCTGGCTCGCCGGTTGCACGGGCGCCGCCTCACGGTGATCACCAACAACCTTGCGGTGTACGAGGAACTCGTCCAGGACGAGAACATCGAACTCATGCTGCTCGGCGGCATGGTCGTACGGGAATCGCGCATGCTGGACGGCTTCATGGCGGAGGACAACCTTCGCCAGGTGCACGCCGACTGGCTGTTCATGGGGGCCTGCGGTGTCCGCGCGGGTGGCCAGGTCATGGACACCACGGTTGCCGAAGTGCCGGCCAGACGTGCCATGATCGCCGCCAGCGACAAGGTGGCGCTTCTCGCGGACGACACCAAGTTCCCCGGCACCGGCATGGTGAAGATCTGCGACCCGGAGGACCTGGACGTCGTGGTGACCGATGCCTCGTCCGGCGCTGCGGCCTGGACGGCGTTGCGGGAAGCTGGCGTCCGCGTAATTCGGGTGAGCCCCGCCGGGCTCTAAGAGCCGCCCTTCTCCGCGCAGCGACACCGAACGTACTTCGCGCGGGTCCGTTGCGTTGCGCGAGGTGCGCGGTCGGTGGAGCGCCGAGCGAGTGCGTGGCCGATAGCGTTGCCCGGCAACGAGGTCACCCCCGGGAGGAGACGCGGCCATGAAGTTCGGCATCCTGTTCCGTCCCCAGGACCCGCCCAGTGCCGAGGGCATCGTGCAGCGCTGGCAGGAGATCCTCGCGGCCGCGCGCGTGGCTGAGGAATCCGGGTTCGACGGGCTCTTCGTCCCCGAGCATCACATGATGCCCGACGGCTATCTGCCCTCCCCGTGGGCGGCGCTCGGCGCACTGGCGGCGATCACCGAACGGGTCGACATCGGCACCACGGTCCACCTGCTCCCCTTCGAGCACCCGGTCCATGTCGCCGAGCACGGCGCGATGGTCGACATTCTGTCCAACGGCCGCCTCCGCCTCGGCGTCGGCCTGGGCAACTTCCCGTCGGAGTTTGAGCTTTTCGGGCTCGACGCGAAGCACCAGGTGTCGCGGTTCGAGGAGGGCATCGAGATCGTGCAACGCGCGTGGGCGGGCGAGGAACTCGACTTCCACGGCAAGCATTTCGACGTCAAGGGCCGCATCACGCCGCCACCGGTGAGCCCCGAGCTGTGGATAGGCGCGATGTCGGAACCGGGCGTGCGTCGCGCAGCGCGCTTCGGCTGCCCGTGGCCGACCGATCCCCTGCACAACAGGGAGGTCATGCGTTACTGGGCGGAGCACTATCGCGCCGCCGGCGACGAGTACGGCACCTCGGACAGGCTCGCGGTCAACCTGCTGCGCGACGGCTGGGTCGGCGACTCGCTGGAGGAGGTCGAGCGCACGTGGTGGCCGCACATCCGCGCCGATCACTGGTTCTACTTCAAACAGGTCCCGCGATGGGTGGCCGACCGCGAGCCGTTCCTCAAAGGCGTGACGCAGGAGGAGGACTTCACGTTCGACCGCCACCGGCGTGACCGCCTGATCGTCGGCAGCCCGGACGACTGCATCGCGTCGATCCGCGCGTTCCAGGAGGCGATCGACCCCGCCTACCTGATCATGTCGTTCCGGGTGGCGGCCGGGCCCGGTCACCAGGAAGAGCTCGAGTGCATCCGCCGCTTCGGACGCGAGGTCATCCCGGAGTTCCGCACCGCGTACCGTTAGGCCCTCGCTCGGCGTCCGGGCGACGACGGCGGTGCGGCCGTCCCCGTCGGGCCGGCACCCGATCCGTGGCCTCGCCGGACAGGCTCACCGAGGCGAATCGCTCTCGGTCCCCAGCGTGCCCAGCAGCTTGGGCAGCGCCGTCCCGATGGGCTCGCGGATCACCTCGGCGGCGAGTTCGTCGTACGGCGTCGGCTCGGCGTTGACGATGACGAGCCGGGCGCCGTGGTCGGCGGCGACGCCCGCGAGGCCCGCGGCGGGCTGGACCTGGAGGCTGCTGCCGACGGCGATGAACACCGTGCACGCCTTGCTGATGGCGAGGGCCTCGCCGATCACGACCGGGTCGAGGCGTTCGCCGAACATGACCGTGGCGGACTTGAGGACACCGCCGCACTCCAGGCAGAGCGGGTCCTCCTCGCCGGCCTCGACGCGGGCGATCGCGTCCGCCATGGATCCCCGGGCGTGGCACTTGGTGCACACCACGCTGCGGGCGCTGCCGTGCAGTTCGAGCACCTTGCGGGCGGGCATCCCGGCGAGCTGGTGCAGCCCGTCCACGTTCTGCGTGATGACCCGCACCGGCACGCCGGAGCGTTCCAGCTCGGCGACGGCCCGGTGCGCGGCGTTCGGCTCGGCCTTCAGCGTCCGGTTCTGGCGCCGCATCTGCCAGGACCGGCGGCGGATCTCCGGGTCGCCCATGTAGTACTCGTACGTCACGAGCTTCTCGGCCTCGGGATCCTTCCGCCACAGCCCGTTCGGGCCGCGGTAGTCGGGGATCCCGGAGTCGGTCGAGATACCGGCGCCACTGAGGATGGCGACGAGGGGCCTGTTCATGGGGCCGAGGGTAGGACGGGCGGGCAGCGGGGGCCAACGGTTATCGGACCGCCGACGCCGGGGGACGTTGGAGGGCAGGACGGCGACCCGGGTGTGGGCAGGGGCGGCCGGGTCAGTCGACCCGGTGCCCGTTCTCCAGTTCCGCCGTGCCCGCATCCTGCGCGAGGACGTCCAGGGCGGCCAGGACCCGGCGGCCCAGGGCGCCGGGGAGGTGTGCGGGGAGTTCCGCCGGGGGGACCAGCCGCCAGGACAGCAGTTCCTCCTCCTGGAGCCGGATCGCCTTCAGATCGGCGTCGGAGACGACCCCGCCGTCGTACAGGTAGGCGACGATCGGCGGGCGGCCCGCGCCGTGCACCCAGTCCACCGTCAGCAGCCGGCCCATCTCGCGGTCCAGGCCGATCTCCTCCAGGGTCTCCCGGCGGGCGCCCTGGCGCGGGGTCTCCCCGTCGTCGGACTCGACGGTCCCGCCCGGCAGAGCCCAGCCCTCCCGGTAGTTGGGCTCGACGAGCAGCACCCGTCCCTCGGTGTCCCGGAAGAGCGCGGCGGCTCCGGCGAGGATCCGGGGGAGGCTTGCGATGTACGCGGCGTAGGCGTCAGTCGTGGTCACTCGGGAAGCGTAACCAGTGCGGACTCCGCGCCGGTCCGGGCGAGGCGTACGGTGCGTGCCGCCAGGTCGCCGATGCGGGCCCCGTCGAAACCGAAGACGGCGCTGCGGACCGTGTCCTCCAGGGGATCCCGCCACTGGGCCGGGACGTCCGCCGCGCCGGTCAGCACCCCGGCCACCGATCCGGCCGTCGCCCCGTTGGAGTCGGTGTCCAGGCCGCCGCGCACGGTGAGGGCGAGGGTCCGGGTGAAGTCGCCTTCGCCGTAGAGCAGCCCGGCGGTGAGCACGGCCGCGTTCGGGACGGTGTGGATCCAGCCGAGGCCGGCGGTCTCGGCGGCGACGGTGGTGAGGGTGTCCTCCCAGCCCAGCCGGGTCTCGTACAGGGAGACGACCCGACGCACGGTCCGGGCCAGGCGGCAGCTCGCCGGTACGACGGTGAGCGCGGTGTCGACCGCGTGCCGCACCGTCGGCGCGGTGAACGCGGCCGAGATCAGCGCGGCCGCCCACATCGCGCCGTACACCCCGTTCCCGGAGTGCGAGAGCACCGCGTCCCGGCGGGCCAGGGCGGCGGCCCGGTGCGGGTCGTCCGGGCAGGTCCAGCCGAAGACGTCGGCGCGGATCAGGGCGCCGATCCACTCCTGGCAGGGGTTGTCGTAGGTGGCGGTGAGCGGCGGCTTCAGCCCGTTGACGAGGTTGCGGTAGGCGGCCCGTTCCGCCGTGAAGGTCTGCAGGTACGGCAGCCGTTGCAGCCACAGCTCGCCGACCTGCTCGGTGCTGAAGCCGAAGCCGTGGGTCTCCAGGAGGTGCAGGCCGAGGATCGCGTAGTCGACGTCGTCGTCGCGGCAGCTGCCGTGGATCCGGCCGCGCACGCACTGCCGCCACTCCGGGCGCAGGGCGAGCGCGTCGCTCTCGTCGGCGGGCTCGGGGAGGTAGTCGGTGAGCGGCAGGGCGGCGGCCCGCCGCAGATAGCCGTCGATGCGCTCCCGGGTCCACAGGTCGCCCCGCTCGACCGGTTTGCCGAGCATGTTGCCCGCGATCCGGCCGAGCCAGCCGCCGAGCACACGGTCGGCGAAGTCGGGCCCCAGACTGGTCATGGCTGAGGTCTACCCGTTTTCGCAGGGGGCTCCCAGCCGCTTCCCAGGCATCGGGCGGGGCATGACGGCGAGGGTGTCCTCCGGTTAAGGTCACAGCGGCGCGACTGGCCTTGACGTGCGCGAGGCCCGGAGAGCAAGGGGATACAGGTGACACAGCGCGTGCTCATCGCCGCGGACAAGTTCAAGGGCTCGCTGACGGCCGTGGAGGTCGCCGAGCGGGTCACGGCGGGGCTCAGGCGGGTCGTGCCCGGCGTCGACGTCGAGGCGCTGCCCGTCGCGGACGGCGGGGACGGCACGGTGGCCGCGGCGGTCGCGGCCGGATTCGAACGCCACGAGCGGGAGGTCGCCGGGCCGCTGGGGCAGGAGGTCACCGCCGCGTTCGCGCTGCGCGGCGGCACCGCGGTCGTGGAGATGGCCGAGGCGAGCGGGCTGCAGCGGCTGCCCCGGGGTGTCTTCGCACCCCTGACGGCCTCCACGTACGGCTCCGGAGAGCTGCTGCGGGCCGCGCTGGACGCGGGTGCGCGCACGATCGTCTTCGGTGTCGGGGGGAGTGCCACGACCGACGGCGGCGCCGGGATGCTGTCCGCGCTCGGCGCGCGGTTCCTCGACGAGGACGGCGAGCGGGTACCGCCGGGCGGTGGCGGCCTCGCCGATCTGGCCCGCGCGGACCTGTCGGGCCTTGACCCGCGACTGTCCGCCGTCGACCTGGTCCTCGCCAGCGACGTCGACAACCCGCTCACCGGCCCGAAGGGCGCGCCGGCCGTCTACGGCCCGCAGAAGGGGGCCTCGCCGGACGACGTGGAGCTCCTGGACGCCGCGCTGGCCAACCTCGCGAAGGTCCTGGAGGCCGAGGCCGGTCCGCGCGCCGCCGAGTACGCGGTGGCGCCCGGGGCAGGCGCCGCCGGGGGCATCGGGTACGGCGCCCTGCTGCTCGGCGCCCGTTTCCGGCCCGGTATCGAGGTCATGCTCGACGTCCTGGGCTTCGCGCCCGCGCTGGAGCGGACGTCGCTGGTGATCACGGGCGAGGGCTCGCTGGACGAGCAGACCCTGCACGGGAAGGCGCCGGCCGGGGTCGCGGCCGCGGCCCGCGCCGCCGACAAGGAGGTCGTCGCGGTGTGCGGCCGCCTCGCCCTGCCGCCGGAGGCGCTCGGCCGGGCCGGGATCCGCCGTGCCTACCCGCTCACCGAGATCGAACCGGACGTGGTGAAGTGCATCGCGGACGCCGGGCCGATCCTGGAGCGGGTGGCGGAGCAGATCGCGCGGGACTTTCTCTGCTGAGGGCGGCCTAGACCGGCGTCAGGACACCCGTCGAGTCCCGGTAGTAGCTGCCGCTCGTGAGGCCCCACACCTTGTGCTTGTTGTGGAGCCACTGGAACGCGATGTCGTGCACGATCTCGGCGGGGCGCTCCCAGACCACGGAGTGTCCCGCACCCTCCAGCTCGAACATCAGCTTCTCGGGCCCGCCGATGGCCTTGTAGAGGGCCGGCACGGAGAAGCGCAGCGGCGCGGGAACGGGGACGTTCGGCGCGGTGTTGGCCGTCTTGTCCAGTTCTCCGTAGACGATGGCGACGGGAACCCGGTCGCCGAGGATGTAGTTGCCCAACGCGTCCTGGCAGGGCACCGTCTCCTTGGTCCAGCCCCAGAAGTAGGGGTTGCGGAACCGATGGATGCCCTCGTACGCGCCTGATGGCAGCTTCTGGCCCCATTTGCTGCCGACGGGGTCGTTCGCCATCATGGCGGCCCACGCCGTGTCCTCCATGCCGGGCTCCCGTTGGGGTGGGCTGCCCTGCTCGCGGTTCCACGCCTCCACGAAGCTCTTCTTGTCGCTGACGAACATGGGGAAGCCGTACAGCGTGGGCGGGTCGGAGACCGGCAGCGGGGTGTTCCGCGGGATCGCGAAGGGGGCCGCGGGGTCGCCCGACCACCGGCCGTCAGGCGGGAAGACGGGGGCGAGCAGGAACAGGCTCTTGACCATCTCGGGGTGCTGGAGGGTGTACGGCCCCATGGACGGCGCCGCGGCGGACCAGCCGATGAAGTCCATCGGCTTGTTCCTGCCGGGCAGCGACCTGATGAAGTCGACCACGGTGGCCAGCTCCGCGCATTCGCTGTCGGTGTTGCTCAGCTGGTGCGGGTACAGAGGCGGCCCGGTGTACGGGGGCGACAGCGGATTGGGCGACAGGACGCCGCGCTGCGCCGGGTTGGCGTTGCGGGGCTCGTCCATCTTCGGGCGTGGCGACCGCCCGTTGCCCTGCAGGTCCATCATGAAGACGTCGTAGTGGTGCTTGGCCAGGTCCTGTGCCCAGTTGTAGTCGATGTCGGACCAGGGGACCGTCAGGTCGTACCCGGCGAGAACCGGCACGCTCCGGCCGTGGAGCATCAGCACCACCTCGTGTGGCTGGTTGCCCTGGGTGCCGTCGTACTCCCGGACGAAGAGTTTCACGGTGTCGCCCTCGTTCGCCGGAAGCTTCGAGACGTGCGAGACCGAGTAGTCCGTGAGGGTGGGTGCGGGCATGGCTGTCCTCCGATCCGTAAGACGCGGGTCATCCCCATCCCCGAATGGGGACAAAACCCCGTAAAGTTCAACCCAATTCCACCGTCCTCTTCTGTCCCGTCCCCTGCAACTCGGCCCCGGTCAGGGGTGGTTGACCGGTCAAAGGCCAACCCCGTGTGCCCTTGAAGCCGAAACGGGCGTGGCCCGAGCCTCGAAGGCTCGGGCCACGCCCGTCGGCGGTGTGCGGAGCGTCAGGGCAGCTGCGCCGCCCGCGCCTCGCGCCTGTTGTCGCGGAAGTTGTTCACCCGGCGGGCCGTGGCGAACAGCGGGATCACCGCGCCCATCACCAGCTGCAGCGCGCAGCCGGTCTGGAGGAGGAGCTGGCCGCTGGGCGCGTCGAAGGCCCAGGAGACCAGGAGGCCCATCGAGAGGACGATCCAGCCGAGCATCGCGACCGCGAGGCGGCCGCGCGGCTTCGGGTACTCCACCCGGCTCACCATCAGCCAGGCCGTGCCCAGGATGGCGAGAAGCGTCGCCACGAAGGGGAGCTCCAGCAGGACGATCGAGACCACCGTCAGCGCACCGAACGGCGAGGGCATGCCCTGGAACATGCCGTTCGGCGGTGTCACGCACGAGAACCGGGCGAGTCTCAGCACCACGGCGAGGAGCACGACCACCGCTCCGAGCGCGGCCACCTTCTGGTACGCGTCGTCGGCCACCATGCCGTAGACGAGCACGAAGTACGCCGGCGCGAGGCCGAAGCTGATCAGGTCGGAGAGGTTGTCCAGTTCCGCGCCCATGGGGGAGGAGCGCAGCTTGCGTGCCACCAGGCCGTCGAACAGGTCGAAGACCGCCGCGCAGAGCATGAGGATGACCGCCGTCGCGGCGCTGTGGCGCGCCATGCCGGCCGACTGGTCGTCCCCGGTGAGGTGCGGGATCAGGATGCCGGTGGTGGTGAAGTACACCGCCATGAAGCCGCACGTGGCGTTGCCGAGCGTGAGGGTGTCCGCTATCGAGAGGCGGAGAGAGAGCGGCATCTCCTCCTCGTCCTCGCCGATCTCGTCGGCCTCGGGCACCCAGCCCGCCTGGGTCTCAGGATCAATCACGGTCAATGCGAGTCACCCCAGCCACGGTCTTCTGGCCGACCTCGACCGCGACGTCCACGCCCTCCGGCAGGTAGATGTCGACACGCGAGCCGAAGCGGATCAGACCGATGCGGTCGCCCTGCTCGACCTTCGTGCCCTGCGGGACGTAGGGGACGATACGGCGGGCCACCGCGCCGGCGATCTGGATCATCTCGATGTCGCCGAGTTCGGTGTCGAAATGCCAGACTACGCGCTCGTTGTTCTCGCTCTCCTTGTTGAAGGCGGGAACGAAGCCACCGGGGATGTGCTCCACCGACGTCACCTCGCCCGCGAGGGGCGCGCGGTTGACGTGGACGTTGAGCGGGCTCATGAAGATCGCGACCCGGGTGCGTCCGTCCTTCCACGGCATGATGCTCTGCACCACACCGTCGGCAGGGGAGATGACACGGCCCTGGGCGATCTCACGCTCGGGGTCGCGGAAGAACCACAGCATGCCCGCGGCGAGCGCGGTGGCGGGCACGGCGACGGCCTTGGCAGCGCCGGAGCGACGGGCGCGGAGGAGGCTGACGGCTGCGGTGGCGACGGTCGGGAGAAGCCACGGCGATGCTCCGCGCGCGAGGCGTACGCCGGCCAGGCTGTCTCGATGTGCAGAGGTTTGGCTGTGGGGCATGGATGACCTTCGTAGCGGATGATGCCGCGCAGGATATGGGGACGGCGGCTTTCCGGGATCGTACCGGTCGGGGGCCGCAACTGGGCAAGCGAGGAAGCCGAGTCGGCGGCCGAAGACCGTTGACGGGGTGTGATCTTCTTCTCGAAGAAAACACCCCGTAGCGGGACAATCAGCCCTGGAATCGATACTCTTCGAGCAACCTTCGCCCGATGATCATTTTCTGGATCTCGGCGGTGCCTTCGCCGATCAGCAACATCGGCGCCTCACGGTAGAGACGTTCGATCTCGTACTCCTTGGAGAAGCCGTAGCCGCCGTGGATCCGGAAGGCGTCCTCCACGACCTCCTTGCAGTACTCGGAGGCGAGGTACTTCGCCATCCCGGCCTCAAGGTCGTTTCGTTCCCCGGAGTCCTTTTTGCGTGCCGCGTTGACCATCATGGCATGCGCGGCCTCGACCTTGGTGGCCATCTCCGCCAGCTTGAACTGGATGGCCTGGTGCTGGGCGATCGCCTTGCCGAAAGTGTGACGCTGCTGGGCGTACCGGACGCCCAGTTCGAACGCACGCTGCGCGACACCGCAGCCACGCGCCGCCACGTTGACGCGACCGACCTCGACCCCGTCCATCATTTGGTAAAAACCTCGGCCGGTGACCCCGCCGAGCACCCGATCGGCCGGGATCCGCAGCCCGTCCATGATCAGCTCGGTGGTGTCGACGCCCTTGTAGCCCATCTTGTCGATCTTGCCCGGGATGGTGAGGCCGGGGCGGACCTCGCCGAAGCCGGGCTCCTTCTCCACCAGGAAGGTCGTCATCGACTTGTGCGGGGCCGTGCCCTCGGGGTGGCCTTCGTCACTCCGCACGAGGACGGCCACGAGGGACGAGGTGCCGCCGTTCGTCAGCCACATCTTCTGGCCGTTCAGGACGTACTCGTCGCCGTCCTTCACCGCCTTCGAGGTGATCGCCGACACGTCCGAGCCGAGCCCCGGCTCCGACATCGAGAACGCGCCCCGGATGTCGCCGGCCGCCATCCGCGGCAGGAAGTGCTCCTTCTGCTCCTGGGTGCCGTGCTGCTTGAGCATGTACGCCACGATGAAGTGCGTGTTGATGATCCCGGAGACGGACATCCACCCACGGGCGATCTCCTCGACGCACAGCGCGTACGTCAGGAGGGACTCGCCCAGGCCGCCGTACTCCTCGGGGATCATCAGGCCGAACAGGCCGAGCTCCTTGAGGCCGTCGACGATCTGCTGCGGGTACTCGTCGCGGTGCTCCAGCTCGGTGGCGACCGGGATGATCTCCTTGTCCACGAAGTCGCGGACGGTGGAGAGGATCTCCTGCTGGACGTCGGTCAGACCGGCGGTCTGGGCGAGACGGGCCATCGCTTACTTCCCCTGTTCCTTCAGCTCGGGGCGGCCCGGCTGCTCGCCGCCGCGCTCCTTGATGTACGTCTCGGTCGGCACCATCACCTTGCGGCGGAAGATGCACACCAGCGTGCCGTCCTGCTTGTAGCCCTTGGTCTCGACGTAGACGATCCCGCGGTCGTCCTTCGACTTGGAGGGCCACTTGTCGAGCACGGTCGTCTGGCCGTAGATCGTGTCGCCGTGGAAGGTCGGCGCCACGTGCTTGAGCGACTCGATCTCCAGGTTGGCGATCGCCTTGCCGGAGATGTCCGGGACGGACATGCCGAGCAGCAGCGAGTAGATGTAGTTCCCGACCACCACGTTCTTGCCGAAGTCCGTCGTCTTCTCGGCGTAGTTGGTGTCCATGTGGAGCGGGTGGTGGTTCATGGTGAGGAGACAGAACAGGTGGTCGTCGTACTCCGTGACCGTCTTTCCCGGCCAGTGCTTGTACGTCGCCCCGACCTCGAACTCCTCGTACGTGCGTCCGAACTGCATCGCGCTCAGGCCTCCGGGATCTCGAACTTCGAGGTGCGCTGCATGCCGGCGGCCCGGCCCTTGCCGGAGATGACCAGGGCCATCTTGCGGCTGGCCTCGTCGATCATCTCGTCGCCGAGCATCGCGGAGCCCTTCTTGCCGCCCGCCTCGGACGTGTAGTAGTCGTACGCGTCCAGGATCAGCTCGGCGTGGTCGTAGTCCTCCTGCGACGGCGAGAAGATCTCGTTGGACGCCTCGACCTGGCCCGGGTGCAGCACCCACTTGCCGTCGAAGCCGAGCGCGGCGGCCCGCTGGGCGACCTCGCGGTAGCCGTCGATGTTGCGGATCTGCAGGTAGGGGCCGTCGATCGCCTGGAGGTTGTTGGCGCGTGCCGCCATCAGGATCTTCATCAGGATGTAGTGGTAGGCGTCCGCCGGGTAGCCGGGCGGCTGCTCGCCCACGACCAGCGACTTCATGTTGATGGACGCCATGAAGTCGGCCGGGCCGAAGATGATCGTCTCGACGCGCTGGGACGCGGTGGCGATCTCGTTGACGTTGTTGAGGCCCTGCGCGTTCTCGATCTGCGCCTCGATGCCGATCTTGCCGACCTCGAAGCCCATGGTCTTCTCGATCTGGGTCAGGAGCAGGTCCAGGGCGACGACCTGCTGGGCCGTCTGGACCTTCGGCAGCATGATGCAGTCGAGGTTCTGCCCGGCGCCCTCGACCACGGTCACGACGTCACGGTACGTCCACTCGGTCGTCCAGTCGTTGACCCGCACCACGCGCGTCTTGCCGGTCCAGTCGCCCTCGTTGAGGAACTTGACGATGGTGTGCCGCGCCTCGGGCTTGGCGAGCGGCGCGCACGCGTCCTCCAGGTCGAGGAAGACCTGGTCCGCCGGGAGACCCTGCGCCTTCTCCAGGAAGCGCGGGTTCGAACCGGGTACGGCCAGGCACGAGCGCCGCGGACGGAGACGGTTGACGGTCATGCGGGGACCTCCAGGGGGTCGAGCTTGTTCGCTTTCCGGATCTCGTCGACGATGCGGCCGATGATTCCGGTGATGTCGAAGTCCTTCGGGGTGAAGACCGCGGCCACTCCGGCTTCCCTGAGCTGCTCGGCATCACCGTTCGGGATGATGCCACCGGCGATCACCGGTATATCTGTGGCACCGGCCACACGGAGTCGTTCCAGGACGTCCGGGACCAGCTGGGCGTGCGATCCGGAGAGGATCGACAGGCCCACCGCGTGCACGTCCTCGGCCAGGGCCGCGTCCACGATCTGCTCGGGCGTCAGCCGGATGCCCTGGTACACCACCTCGAAGCCGGCGTCCCGCGCGCGCACCGCGATCTGCTCGGCGCCGTTGGAGTGACCGTCGAGACCCGGCTTGCCGACCAGGAAGCGGAGCTTGCCGCTGCCCAGGTCGCGGGCGGTGGCGTCCACCTTGGCCCGCACCTCGGCCAGCGCCGAGCCGGCCTCCACCGGGACCGCGACGGGAGCGGAGGAGACGCCGGTCGGCGCCCGGAACTCGCCGAACACCTCCCGCAGGGCCCCGGCCCACTCACCGGTCGTCACGCCCGCGCGAGCGCACTCCAGGGTGGCCTCCATGAGGTTGTCCGTGCCCTTGGCGGCCTCCTTCAGCCGCTCCAGGGCCTTGCAGGGGCGCGGGTGGTTGAACGGCGGCTGGTAGCGCGTGTCGCGCCAGCGCCCGATCGCCTCGACGACCCGGGCCTCGACCGCCGGGTCGACCGTCTGGATCGCGGTGTCCAGGTCGGCGGTGAGCGGGTTCGGCTCGGTGGTCTCGAAGATGTTGACGCCGACGATCTTCTCCTGGCCGGACTCGATCCGGCCCCGCCGCTCGGCGTGCGACGCCACCAGCTGCGACTTCAGATAGCCCGACTCGACGGCCGCCATCGCGCCGCCCATCTCCTGGATCCGGTCCATCTCCGCGAGCGAGTCCTCGACCAGCTGGGCGACCTTCGCCTCGATGACGTGCGAGCCCTCGAAGATGTCCTCGTACTCCAGCAGGTCGCTCTCATGGGCGAGCACCTGCTGGATGCGCAGCGACCACTGCTGGTCCCAGGGCCGGGGCAGGCCCAGGGCCTCGTTCCACGCCGGAAGCTGCACGGCACGCGCGCGTGCGTCCTTCGACAGCGTCACCGCCAGCATCTCCAGGACGATCCGCTGGACGTTGTTCTCCGGCTGCGCCTCGGTCAGCCCGAGCGAGTTCACCTGGACGCCGTACCGGAAGCGGCGCTGCTTGGCGTCCTCGATGCCGTACCGCTCACGGGTGACCTTGTCCCAGATGCGGCCGAACGCCCGCATCTTGCACATCTCCTCGACGAACCGGACGCCGGCGTTCACGAAGAAGGAGATGCGGGCGACGACATCGCCCATGCGCTCCTGCGGCACCTGGCCGCTGTCGCGCACCGCGTCGAGGACGGCGACGGCGGTGGACATCGCGTACGCGATCTCCTGGACCGGCGTGGCGCCCGCCTCCTGCAGGTGGTAGCTGCAGATGTTGATCGGGTTCCACTTCGGGATGTGGGAGACCGTGTACGCGATCATGTCCGTCGTCAGGCGGAGCGAGGGCCCCGGCGGGAAGACGTGCGTCCCCCGGGACAGGTACTCCTTGACGATGTCGTTCTGGGTCGTGCCCTGGAGCTTGGTGATGTCCGCGCCCTGCTCCTCGGCGACCACCTGGTAGAGCGCCAGCAGCCACATGGCGGTGGCGTTGATCGTCATCGAGGTGTTCATCTGTTCCAGGGGGATGTCCTGGAAGAGCCGGCGCATGTCACCGAGGTGCGAGACGGGCACGCCCACCCGGCCGACCTCGCCGCGGGCGAGGATGTGGTCGGGGTCGTAGCCGGTCTGCGTCGGCAGGTCGAACGCCACCGACAGACCCGTCTGGCCCTTGGCGAGGTTGCGCCGGTACAGCTCGTTGGACGCCTCGGCCGTGGAGTGCCCGGCGTACGTGCGCATGAGCCACGGCCGGTCCTTCACACGTGCCCCGTCGGCGATCTGACGCTCAGTCATCTATGACCTCGGGTGTCTCAGATGTTGCGGAAGCGGTTGATGGCGTCGAGGTGCTTGGCGCGCATCTCCCCGTCGCGCACGCCGAGGCCCTCCTCGGGGGCGAGGCAGAGCACGCCGACCTTGCCCTGGTGCAGGTTGCGGTGCACGTCGTAGGCGGCCTGGCCGGTCTCCTCCAGGGAGTAGACCTTCGACAGGGTGGGGTGGATCTTGCCCTTCGCGATCAGCCGGTTGGCCTCCCAGGCCTCGCGGTAGTTGGCGAAGTGCGAGCCGATGATCCGCTTCAGGGACATCCACAGGTAGCGGTTGTCGTACTCGTGGTTGTAGCCGGAGGTGGAGGCGCAGGTGACGATCGTGCCGCCCTTGCGGGTGACGTAGACCGAGGCACCGAAGGTCTCGCGGCCGGGGTGCTCGAAGACGATGTCGACGTCCTCGCCGCCGGTGAGCTCACGGATGCGCTTGCCGAAGCGCTTCCACTCGCGCGGGTCCTGCTCCTGCTCGTTCTTCCAGAACTTGTAGCCCTCGGCGTTGCGGTCGATGATCGCCTCGGCGCCCATGGCCCGGCAGATCTCCGCCTTCTGCGGCGAGGACACGACACAGATGGGGTTGGCGCCGCCGGCCAGCGCGAACTGCGTGGCGTACGAGCCGAGTCCACCGCTCGCGCCCCAGATCAGCACGTTGTCGCCCTGCTTCATGCCGGCGCCGTTGCGGGAGACCAGTTGCCGGTAGGCGGTGGAGTTGACCAGGCCCGGGGCCGCGGCCTCCTCCCAGCTGAGGTGGTCCGGCTTCGGCATCAGCTGGTTGGACTTGACCAGCGCGATCTCGGCGAGGCCGCCGAAGTTGGTCTCGAAGCCCCAGATCCGCTGCTCGGGGTCGAGCATCGTGTCGTTGTGGCCGTCGCTGGACTCCAGCTCCACGCTCAGGCAGTGCGCGACGACCTCGTCACCAGGCTTCCAGGCGTTGACGCCCGGGCCGGTGCGCAGGACGACGCCCGCGAGGTCGGAGCCGATGATGTGGTAGGGCAGGTCGTGCCGCTTGGTCAGCTCGCTGAGCCTGCCGTAGCGCTCCAGGAAGCCGAAGGTCGACAGCGGCTCGAAGATCGAGGTCCACACCGAGTTGTAGTTGACACTCGATGCCATGACGGCGACCAGGGCCTCGCCCGGGCCCAGCTCGGGCAGGGGGACCTCGTCGAGGTGGATCGACTTGCGCGGGTCCTTGTCGCGGGTCTCCAGGCCCGCGAACATGTCCGTCTCGTCCTTGTGCACGGTGATCGCGCGGTACGACTCGGGAAGCGGCAGGGCGGCGAAGTCGGCCGGCGTCGATTCCGGCGACTGGATCGCGTCCAGAATGGCCTGAGTGGTCACGGTGTTGCCTCCGGCGGTGTGCGCCCCCCTGAGGGGGAGGGGCGCTGAGGGTTACGTCGGTGCTGCTGAGGGTTTTGGGAAAGGTGCCGTCGGTTCGGCGGGGTGGTGCTTCGGCAGCGCTTTGTGGCGCGGGAGGTTGCCTGTGACGCAGGCGTCCGGCGGGGTGGGCCGATGGGCTCACCGGGACAGGCCGAACACCTCGAAGGTATGACACCGCGTGTCAGGTGGCAAGGCACTGAGTGCCAGGAATCGCTCTCAGATGAAATCTTTACGTAACAAATGAGCGATGATCGATCAAACCTACTGGCGGGTAGGGGAAAATGGCCCGTCTTGCGGGAGACGTCCGGATGTCGGGGACGGGCCGCGAGGTGTGGCTCACAGAGGCTGCGTGACGCATGCGTCAGGGCGCGGCCGACGAAGATTCAGCCCGTCCGGCGTTTGAGGACGAGCGGCGGAGCCGCGGTTCTGTGACCGCGACCCACCCCTACCGGCTCTTTACGACCGCTCCTTCAGCGCCTGCTCGATCGTGCGCATCACCTCGTCCAGGGGCGCGTCCGTGCGGGCGACCGTCACCAGCACCTCACCCTGCGACGCGACGGAAGCCGACGCGGGCGGGCGAGGCGCAGCCTCTCTGCCCGCCCCGATCCCGTTCCCGAACGTCTTCCGCACGATCGCGAAGGCATGGTCCAGCTGCAGCTCGACGTCCCCCTGCCCGCCCGCCCGCAGCCAGCGCCGCAGCACGTGGTTGTGGGCGGTGACCACCGCCGACGCCGCGACCTCGGCCAGCAACGGGTCGTCGTTCGCGTCGTCCGCGTGGGCGTGCTCGTCGAAGTGGCCGAGGAGATAGCGGGTGAAGAGACGCTCGTAACGGGCCACCGACGCGATCTCCGCCTCGCGGAGGGTGGGTACCTCGCGGGTGAGTTTGTAGCGGGCGACCGAGATGTCCGGCCGGGCCGCGTACATCTTCATGACTTCCTTGATGCCGCGGCACACCGTGTCGAGCGGGTGCTCATGGGCCGGGGCCGCGTTCAGCACGGCCTCGGCGCGGATCAGGGTGTCGTCGTGGTCCGGGAAGATCGCCTCTTCCTTGGAGCGGAAGTGACGGAAGAAGGTGCGGCGGGCGACCCCGGCGGCGGCCGCGATCTCGTCGACGGTGGTCGCCTCGTACCCCTTCGTCGCGAAGAGCTCCATCGCGGCGGCCGCCAGCTCCCGGCGCATCTTGAGCCGCTGGGCCGCCGCGCGGCTGCCCGCGGCACTCTCCGGCGCGTCCGGCGTGGCGGGGGTACGTGAGGACTTGGCGGGCTGGGACATGACCCGAACGTACTGCATGTGCGCAGCTTGATGCGCAGGTCCGGGGTTTCCCCCGCCCGCGAAGGGCGGGGGACCGTCGGCCGGGTCGAGCAGTCCGCCCCAGTCCTTCTCGTCCCGGAACCAGTCGCCGACCCCGTCAGCGGCGGGCATATTCGCGGAAGCCACGGCCGGTCTTGCGGCCGAGGCAGCCCGCGGCCACCAGGTGCTCCAGGAGCGGCGCGGGCGCCAGGCCCGGGTCGCGGAACTCCCGGTGCAGCACCTTCTCGATGGCGAGCGAGACGTCCAGGCCGACCACGTCGAGGAGCTCGAACGGGCCCATCGGGTAGCCGCCGCCGAGCTTCATCGCCGCGTCGATGTCGTCGAGGGACGCGTAGTGCTCCTCGACCATCTTGATCGCGTTGTTGAGATACGGGAACAGCAGCGCGTTGACGATGAATCCGGCCCGGTCGCCGCAGTCGACGGCGTGCTTCCTGATGCGGCCGCAGACCTCGCGGACCGTGGCGTGGACGTCCTCGGCGGTCAGCACGGTGCGGACGACCTCGACCAGCTTCATGGCCGGCGCCGGGTTGAAGAAGTGCATGCCGATCACGTCCTGCGGACGCGAGGTGGCCCGGGCGCAGGCGACGACCGGCAGCGAGGAGGTGGTGGTGGCGAGGACCGCGCCCGGCTTGCAGACCTTGTCCAGGGCCTGGAACAGCTGCCGCTTGACCTCCAGGTCCTCGGCGACCGCCTCGACGGCCAGGTCGACGTCCGCGAAAGCGTCGTACGAACCCGCCGGGGTGATCAGGTCCAGGGTCTGCGCGGCCGCCTCCGCGGTCATCCGGCCCTTGCCGACGGAGCGGTCCAGGGACTTGCCGATCCTGGCCTTCGCCGCCTGCGCCTTCTCCTCGCTGCGGGCGGCGAGGACGACCTCGTACCCGGCCTTGGCGAAGACCTCGGCGATGCCGGAGGCCATGGTGCCGGAGCCGGCGACGCCGACCGAGCGGACCGTACGGCCCGGGGTGAGCGCGGCGCCGTCCAGCGGGGTGAGCGCGTCCCGGACGACGCCGGCGCTGCCCGGGGCCTCGTAGGTGTAGAAGCCGCGGCCCGACTTGCGGCCGGTCAGGCCCGCCTCGCTGAGCTGCTTGAGGATCGGGGCCGGGGCGTGCAGGCGGTCGCGGGACTCGGCGTACATGGCCTCCAGGACCGTACGCGCCGTGTCGACGCCGATCAGGTCGAGCAGGGCGAGAGGGCCCATCGGCAGGCCGCAGCCGAGCCGCATGGCCGCGTCGATGTCCTCGCGGGAGGCGTACTTGGCCTCGTACATCGCGGCGGCCTGGTTGAGGTAGCCGAACAGCAGTCCGTCCGCGACGAAGCCGGGACGGTCGCCGACCGCGACCGGCTCCTTGCCCAGCTCGATCGCCAGGTCGGTGACGGCGGCGACGGCGCCCGGCGCGGTGAGCACCGAGGAGACGACCTCGACCAGCTTCATCGCCGGGGCCGGGTTGAAGAAGTGCAGGCCGAGGACGCGCTCGGGGCGGGCCGAGTCGGCGGCCAGCCGGGTCACGGAGAGCGCGTTGGTGCCGGTCGCGAGGATGGTCTCCGGGCGGACGATGCCGTCCAGCTCCCGCAGGACCTGGTGCTTGATGTCGTACGACTCCGGGACCACCTCGATGACGAGGTCGGCGTCGGCCGCGGCCGACAGGTCGGTGCCGGTGCGGACCCGGCCGAGGATGTCGGCGCGCTCCTGCTCGGTCAGCTTGCCGCGCGCCACGGCACGGGCGGTGGAGGACTCCAGCGCGGCGACGGACCGGGCGGCCTGGGCCTCGCCGACGTCGATGCCGATCACCTCGCGGCCGGCCTTGGCGAGGACCTCGGTGATACCGGTGCCCATGGTGCCGAGGCCGACGACGGCGATCGTCCGGAGCGGGGACAGGGAAGGGTCGGACTGGGGAGTGGCCATCGCGGGACTCCAGGAATGAGGGTGACGACTGGAAACGCGCCCGGGTGCGCCGAGGGGCGCACCGGGTGCGGAGAGAGCTGCGTGCATGCGGGTGGTGGTGCCGGGCTGCGAGCGCACACGCCCGGTGCTGCTGCCACGGGCGCGCACACGCCCGGCAGCGGCGGATTCCGACCGGCCCTGTCCCGGAGCCGGGTCGTACTGCGGTACCGAGGTACCGAACCGACCTGACACTCACGGCGGCTGCGTCACCAAACCGGCGTGAGCGGTGGTGCGAGTGGGTGACACTCGCTCGATTGAGCTTAACCGGCGGGTAACGAGCGCGCCAGCCCTCCGACTTTGTGATGTACGTCCCTCGGTCGCCGCAACCCCTCTACGCTGGGCTTCGTGGACGAAGAGTTGCGATCACTCACGGAGCGTTTGCGGCAGGAGTCGCACGGAACGGCCGCCTACGACCGGCTTCTGGCCACCGAGGACCACGACGAACTGGCGGAGGTGCTCACCGCGGCAGGACAGCCCCTGTGGGCCAGGGAGCTGGCGGCGTTCCGGCTGGGGACGGCCGGTGACCGGCGGGCCTTCGAGACCCTGGTCCTCCTCCTCAACCACCGCGACCCACCCCGCTGCGCCTCCGCCGCCTACGCCCTGGCCCGGCTGCACGACCCGCGTACCGCCCGCGCGGCCGCCGCCCTCGCCACCAACGAACTCCGTGTCGCCTACGCCCTGCACCCGGTCCGCCTCCTGGTCGAACTCCGCGCACCGGAGTCCGTCCCCGCCCTGATCACCACCCTGGAACGCCGCCTGCGCCCGCACGATCCCTACCGCAAGGTCGCCCTCGCCTGCGTGGACGGCCTCGGCACCCTCGGCGACACCCGCGCCCGCCGCGTCCTGACCGAGGCCCTGGCGCACCCGACCCTCGCCGAGGCGGCCGTCCAGGCACTCGCCCGCATCCCTAGGCAGAGGTGACGCCGAGCTCCCTGACATACCGCACCTCGGGCACCGGCACCCCGTCGACCTCGTACGGCTCCTCGGCGCCGTCGGCCGCGAAGCCCGCGACTTCGTAGAACCGCCGGGCGCGCGCGTTCTCCTTCAGCACCCACAGATACAGACGCGGGTGCCCGGCGCACTGCTCGAGCACCGTCGCGAGCAGCGCCCGCCCGGCGCCGGTGCCGAGGTGTGCCGCATCCACGTAGATGGCGTACAGCTCGGCGTCACCGGTGCGCACTTCACCGTCCCGGTACGGCCCGTGCGCCGCCCACCCCACGATCGTGCCGCCTCGCTCGGCGACCAGCTCCGACACCCCGCTCCCGCCGTCCCGGAACCGGGCCCGCCGCCGCTCGGCGTCCCGCTCGACACTGAGCCCGTCCAGGAACGGCTGCGGCATGAGGCCCCGGTAGGCGTACTGCCAGCCCCGGATGCGGATCTCCGAGACACGGTCGCAGTCGTCGAGGGTCATCGGGCGGATGCGGAGGGGGCCGTCGTTCATGGGGGCACCCTAGGCGGCGAACGGCCCCGGCGGCCCGGCGTTTCCGGGTCACCGGGGCCGCAGGTGCGCCGCTCAGCCGCGGAAACCCAGCAGCCCGTGCAGGGTCGAGCCGCGGGACGACGTCGAGGCCGCCTTGGTGGTGAGGGGCTTCGGGTCGGGGGTCTTCCTGCAGACCGCGTCGGCGGTGCCGGTGCCGTGCGGGACCGTGCCGTCGGTCAGGTAGGCGGCGAGGTGGGTGTCCAGGCAGGTGTTGCCGCTGAGCGTGATGCCGTGGTTGCCGCCGCCCTGCTCCACGACCAGGCCGGAGCGGGCCAGCAGGCGGTGGACCGTGACGCCGCCCTGGTAGGGGGTGGCCGCGTCGTCCGTCGCCTGGAAGAGGAGGACCGGGGGGAGCTTGCCGTTGGCGATGCTCGGCGGCCTCAGGGTCTTCGTCGGCCAGTACGCGCAGGACGCGTTGTACCAGGCGTTGTTCCAGACCATGAACGGCGCCTTCTCGTACGCCGCCCAGTTGTCCTTGCGCCACTGGTTCCAGTCCCGGGGCCAGGAGGAGTCCCGGCACTGGACGGCCGCGTAGACGCTGTAGCCGTTGTCGCCGGACGCGTCGACGGCGGCGAAGTTCTGGTAGGCCTCGACCAGGGCGGCCGTCTTCTTGCCGTTGACGTAGGCGGAGAACGCCTCGGCCAGGTAGGGCCAGTAGCCGTTGTAGTAGCCGCCGGGGATGAAGGTGTCCTCCAGTTCGGCGGCGCCCACCTTGCCGCCGGCCGGCTTCTTCGCCAGCGCGGCCCGCATGGCGTACCACTTGGCCTCGACCTTCTCCGGGTCGGTGCCGAGCCTGTACGTCGAGTCGTACTTCGCGATCCACGCCATCAGGGCGCGCTGGCGGTCGTTGAACGCGTGGTCCTGGCTCAGGTTGTCGTCGTACCAGACGCCGGTGGGGTCGACGATCGAGTCCAGGACCAGGCGGCGGATCCGGTCCGGGTGCAGCTTCGCGTAGACCGCGCCCAGGTAGGTGCCGTACGAGTAGCCGAAGTAGCTGATCTGCCGGGCGCCGAGGGCCCGGCGGACCGAGTCCAGGTCCTGTGCGGCGTCGACCGTGTCGAGGTACGGCAGCAGCTTCGCGTACTTCCTGCCGCAGGCCGCCGCGAACGACCGCACCCGCTTGAGGTTCGCCTGTTCGAGGGCGGGGGTGGCCGGGACCGAGTCGGGACGCACCGGCCTGAAGTAGCCGGGCGCGCAGTCGATCGCCGGGCTGCTCTTCCCGACACCGCGCGGGTCGAAGCCGATGACGTCGTACTGGGCGGCCACCTTCTTGGGCAGCGTGGACGCCACGAAGCCCGCGAGGGCCAGCCCGCTGCCGCCGGGGCCGCCCGGGTTGACCAGCAGCGGTCCCTGAGAGACGGACGCGGTGTGCGGGACGCGGGAGAGGGCGAGCGTGATCTGCCTTCCGCGCGGGTTCCGGTGGTCGAGGGGCACCTTGACGGAGCCGCACTGGAGCGTCGGGTAGTCGGTGGTGCCGCACTTCCTCCAGGCCACCGGGGACACCTGGACGGGGGCTCGGGTGACGGCGTTCGCGGGCAGGGCGGTGAACGAACCGGCCACGACAGCGGCGGCGGCGCACAGCACGGCTGCGCGTGTTCGCATGGGTCCTCCCAGGACGGAGGGTCGCGGACCGCGCGTGCCACGGTCCTCGCCGCATCGTCCCGGAAACGGGACCCGGAAGAACGCATTCTGACGATGAATGACCCAATTGGTCCGAGGCTTGCGCCCGAACGCCCCCGGGCCCGCAGGTCGGTCAGAGCAGGGTGAGCTGGGTCGGCTCCGGCAGCGCGGGCTCCTCCTCCGCCGCCGGTACCGGGATCCGGCGGGCGGTGCCCGCGCGGTTCGGCCCGATGCCGTACTCCTCGGCCAGCTCGTGCACCTGACGGGTGATCCGGCGCTGGTACCACTTGGGCGCGTAGGCGCCCTCCGCGTACAGCCGCTCGTAGCGCCGCACCAGGTGCGGGTGGTGGGCCGCGAGCCAGCTCATGAACCACTCGCGGGCGCCCGGCCGCAGATGCAGCACCAGGGGCGTCACCGAGGTGGCCCCGGCCGCCGCGATCGCCCGCACGGTGGCCCGGAGCTGGGCCGGGTGGTCGCCGAGGAAGGGGATCACCGGCGCCATCAGGACCCCGCAGCCGATGCCGGCCCCGGCGAGGGCGCGGACGACGTCCAGGCGGCGCTCGGGGGCCGGGGTGCCCGGCTCCACCGTGCGCCACAGCTCGGGGTCGACGAAGCCGACCGAGACCGAGATGCCGACGTCCGTGACGTCCGCGGCCCGGCGCAGCAGGTCCAGGTCGCGCAGGATCAGGGTGCCCTTGGTGAGGATCGAGAACGGGTTCGCGTGCTCGGTGAGGGCGGAGATGATCCCCGGCATCAGCCGGTAGCGGCCCTCGGCGCGCTGGTAGCAGTCGACGTTGGTGCCCATCGCGATGTGGTCGCCGAGCCAGCGGCGCGAGCCGAGCTGCCGGCGGAGCAGCTCCGGCGCGTTGACCTTGACCACGATCTGGGTGTCGAAGCCGATCCCGGTGTCCAGGTCCAGATAGCTGTGGGTCTTGCGGGCGAAGCAGTACACGCACGCGTGGGAGCAACCCCGGTACGGGTTCACCGTCCACTCGAACGGCATCCGCGAGGCGCCCGGCACCCGGTTGATGATCGAACGGGCCCGCACCTCGTGGAACGTGATTCCTCGGAACTCAGGTGTGTCGAAGGTCCGGGTCGTGACCGCGTCCGCGCCGAACAACGCGGCCCCGGCCCGGCCGTGATCGGCCTCCTCGGTGAGGTTCTCCCAGCGCATGACGCCTCCTCGGTAGCACTGTACAGAGAATAGAACATCTGTTCCCATGATCGTGCGAACGATCTGTGGAGACCGCGCGGACGCCGTTTCCGGTCGCGTTTCCGATCGCTTGCGGCACCCCGATTTGGGCGGCCGGGTGCCGGGGTGGTTGGCTTGGCGCAACCCCGAGAACTCAGGTGCTGGAGGAAAGCGATGGCGCAGGTCGAGGCCACTACGGAGCGGATCGTCGGCGCGGACGCGGAGACGGTGTTCGACGCGATCGCCGACTACAGCGGCACGCGCGCGAAGCTGCTCCCCGAGCACTTCAGCGAGTACGAGGTGCGCGAGGGCGGCGACGGCGAGGGCACCCTCGTCCACTGGAAGCTGCAGGCCACCAGCAAGCGGGTCCGGGACTGCCTCCTGGAGGTCAGTGAGCCCACCGACGGCGAGCTGGTCGAGAAGGACCGCAACTCGTCCATGGTCACCACCTGGCGCGTCACCCCGGCCGGGGAGGGCAGGGCCAAGGTCGTCGTGCACACCACCTGGCAGGGCGCCGGCGGCATCGGCGGCTTCTTCGAGAAGACCTTCGCGCCCAAGGGCCTCGGCCGGATCTACGACCAGGTGCTCGACAAGCTCGCCACCGAGGTCGAGAAGTAGTACCGGTTCATCCGGAGGTGAGTAACCTCCGGATGAACAGGGGGTGTTGGCTCCCTCACCGGTTCGAGTGGATCTCCGATTCGGCCGGTCTCGTGCCGTAACTCGTCGCGCTTGCTCGCAGTTGTCGCCCTACGGGAAATAAAGCGGCAATTGTGCGCAGGTGCGACGAGGGGAGCGGTACGTGGGCGGAACGACGCTGGTGCAGTACGAGGAACCGGCCGCGGCGCCCGCGGACGCCCCCGTGCCGGAACCCGCTCCGGCCTCCGGACTCGGGCCGCGCCGCACCCGGCTGGTCTTCTGCGGGCTGATGCTCGCCCTGCTCCTCGCCGCGCTGGACCAGATGATCGTGGCCACCGCACTGCCGAAGATCGTCGGCGAGCTGCACGGCCTCGACAGGATGTCCTGGGCGATCACCGCCTACCTGCTCACCTCCACCGTCGGCCTCCCCGTCTACGGCAAGCTCGGCGACCTCATCGGCCGCAAGGGCGTCTTCCAGTTCGCGATCCTCGTCTTCGCCGTCGGCTCCGCGCTGGCCGGACGGGCGCAGAGCATGGACCAGTTGATCGCCTTCCGTGCCGTCCAGGGCGTCGGCGCGGGCGGGTTGATGATCGGCGTGCAGGCGATCATCGCCGACATCGTGCCGCCCCGGCAGCGCGGCCGCTTCATGGGACTGATCGGCGCCGCCTTCGGCCTCGCCTCCGTCGCCGGGCCGCTGCTGGGCGGGTACTTCACGGACCACCTCTCCTGGCGCTGGTGTTTTTACGTCAACGTGCCCTTCGGGCTGGTCACGCTGGCCGTCATCACCCTCGTGCTCAAACTGCCGAAGCCTCAGGTCCGGGCCCGTTTCGACGTGCTGGGCACCCTGCTGCTGGCGGCCGCCTCGACCTGCCTTGTGCTGCTGACCAGTTGGGGCGGGACCGAGTACGCGTGGGGCTCGCGCGTCATCCTCGGGCTGGGCGCGGGCGCGCTGGCCACCGGGGTGCTGTTCGCCGTCGCCGAGCACCACGCGGCCGAACCCCTCATCCCGCTGCGGCTGTTCAGGGACTCCGTCTTCAACGTCACCGGACTCGTCGGACTGGTCGTCGGGGTCGCCCTGTTCGGTGCCGCCAGTTATCTGCCGACCTTCCTGCAGATGGTCGACGGCGCCTCGGCGACCGGCTCCGGGCTGCTGATGCTGCCCATGATGGGCGGGATCGTCGGCGCCTCGATCGTCGCGGGACAGCTCATCAGCCTCACCGGGCACTACCGGATCTACCCGCTGCTCGGCGGCGGTGTGTCCGCCGTCGGGATGTGGCTGCTGTCCCGCCTCGAAGTCGGCACACCGCGCTGGCAGTACAGCATCTGGATGGCTGTCCTCGGCGCCGGGATCGGCATGGTGATGCCGGTGCTCGTCCTCGCCGTGCAGAACTCCGTACGGCCCGCCGACCTCGGCACCGCCACCAGTGCCAACAACTACTTCCGGCAGATCGGCGGCAGCGTCGGCGCCGCCGTCTTCGGCACCCTCTTCGCCGACCGGCTCACCGACGCCCTGCACAGACGTCTCCCCGCCCACGCCGGCACCCGCCTGCCCGACCCCGAGTCCCTCACCCCGCAGCTCGTCCACGCGCTGCCCCCTGCGCTGCGCGACGCCTACATCCGCGCCTACGCCGACGCGATGCCCAGGATCTTCCTCTACCTGGTCCCGGTGCTCGTCCTCGGCCTGCTCGTCGCCTGCTTCCTCAAGGAGAAACCGCTGGTGTCCCACCCCACCGCCGAAACGGCACCGACATCCGCCAACGCCCCGATCCCGCAGGCCCGGTCACCGCGCACCGGCGCCGGGATCCCCGTCTGCGGCACGGTGCAGCACCCCGACGGGACCGCGGTGCCGCGCGCCGCGCTCACCCTCATCGACGCCGTCGGCCGGCAGATCGGCCGGGGCGCCAGCGGCGACGACGGCCGGTATGCCCTGGCCACGCCCGGCTCCGGGGCGTACGTCCTGATCGCCGCCGCCGGCGGCCACCAGCCGCAGGCCGTCTCCGTGACGGTCGGCGAGCGGCCCGTCGAACTGGACGTCGTCCTCGGCGGCGCCGGGCGGCTCGCGGGCAGCGTGCTCACCGCCGACGGCACCCCGGTACGGGACGCCACCGTCACCCTCACCAACGTGCACGGCGAGGTCGTCGCCAGCGTCCGCAGCGGCCGTGAGGGCGGCTACGTGATCACCGAGCTGGTGGCCGGCGAGTACACCCTCGCCGCCAGCGCCCCCGCCTTCCGCCCGGCCGCCCTCCCGGTCACCGTCCAGGCCTCCCGGGAGACCCGGCAGGACGTCGAACTCGCCGGCGGAGCCGTGCTCAAGGGCACGGTCCGGGCCGGCGGCGGCCGGCCGGTGGAGGACGCGCGGGTGACTCTGCTCGACGCCGCCGGGAACGTCGTGGACACCCTCACCACCGGTGCCGACGGAACGTTCCGGTTCGTGGACCTGTCCTCCGGCGAGTACACGGTCATCGCCGCCGGTTACCCGCCGGTCGCCACCGTCCTCCAGGTTGCGGGCGGCGGCCGCACCGAACGCGATCTCCAGCTGGGCCACGAGGACTGAGAGCGAGGAGCGGCCGGGGCACGGTGGACGCGGTTCGCGCACCGTAAGGGGCGCGGACCTGCGCGCCGGTGCGACCCGGTGAAACCAATTCCAGGATTGCCACACATCGCGACCGGCGGCCACCGTACGGTAGTGGCGGGCGGCACAGATCTTTTGCGGAGCCGTGGGGAGAGAGGGCCTGGGCCATGGACCATGGCAGCGAGCGGGACACACATCCCAGCCTCGGTGCTGGGGACGGCGTGGCGGGCCGCATCCCCCTGGCCGTGGTCGTCGTCGACCGCGAGGGCCAGGTCTCGCACTGGAGCACCGGCGCCCGGCGGCTCTTCGGCGCCGCCAAGGAGGAGGCGATCGGCCGCTCCGTCCTCGACCTGCTGCCCGTCTCCGGCGCGCTCCCCGAGGACGACGAGATCACCCCGTACGGCGCGTACGCGGCGTACGACGGACTCGGCCCCGACCTGGAGTCCTCCCTCGACGGACGGCTGAACTACCCGGCCGCGGGCCGTGCCCGGCTCACCGTGCCCGACCGCGACCGGGCCGATGTGCTCTGGTGGGCCTACCCGCTGGTCGGGCCGGGGAACGAACGGCTGCTGGTGCTCGCCGCCGACGCCGAGCGGCTGCGCCGGGCCGAGCAGGACGAGGGCATCGCCTTCGAGCGCATCGCGCCCGGCTTCGCCCTGCACACCGACTTTCCGGGCGCGGAGGAACTCGCGCGCCGGCTGCCCGAGATCCTGCCCAGCATGAGCGTCGACGAAAGCGCCCGGATCGTCGCCCAGGTCCTCGAACTCGGCTACCCCATCCTGGAGTTCAGCCAGAACGACCGGGTGCCCGTGACCCCCGACTGGGGCGTCGCGCGGCGTACCGAGCGGATGGCCCGCCGCGAGCGCGCGGCGCGTGTCGCCGCCCAGGGCCTGCCGGTGCCCGCCGACCTCGCCGACGACGAGGGCGAGGACCTGGAGTACGCGGCCGTCCGCGAACGCCTGGAATTCCTCACCGAGGTCAGCGGGAAGATCGGCACCTCGCTCGACCTGTCCCGCACCATCGTCGAGGTCAGCAGAGCCGTCGTCCCCCGCTTCACCGATGTCGCCGGCACCTACCTGCGCGAACAGGTCGTCGCCGGCGAGGGTTTCCCGGACGGCGTGCCCGACACCACCACCATGTGGCACCGGGTCGCCCTGGAGCACACCGACGAACCCGGCCGCTGGGACGACGTCGTCCCCGTCGGCGAGGCCATGCCCTTCCCGGCACACACCCCGTTCTTCCAGTGCATGACCACCGGCGAGCCGGTCCTGGTGCCGCGGATCAGCGAGGAGATGGGCCACGCCATCGCCTCCCAGTTCGAGAAGCGGGACATCCGCCCGCTGATCACCGGTCGCTCGATGCTGGTCGTGCCGCTGAAGGCACGCAATGTCGTGCTCGGCTTCATGATCCTGCTGCGCCACCCGGCGCGCGAGATGTTCAACGACATGGACCGGGTCACCGGTGCCGAACTCGCCGCCCGCGCCGGGCTCGTGTTGGACAACGCGCGCATGTACACCTACCAGGAGAGCGTCGCCGAGACCCTCCAGGACAGCATGCTGCCGCACATCCCGCCGCGCATGGCGGGCTGCGACATCGCCACCCGCTATCTGCCGGGCACCCTGCTCGGCCGGGTCGGCGGCGACTGGTTCGACTCCGTGAAACTCCCCGGCGCCCGCACCGCCCTGGTCGTCGGCGACGTGATGGGCCACGGCCTCAACTCGGCCGCGATGATGGGCCAGTTGCGGACCGCCGTGCAGACCATGGCGGCGCTGGACCTGCCGCCCGCCCAACTCCTGCGCAACCTCGACGACCTGGCGCAACGCCTCGGCGACGGCTACCTCGCCACCTGCCTCTACGCCGTCTACGACCCGATCGAGAGCGAACTGCACCTCGCCAACGCGGGCCACATTCCTCCCGTGCTGGTGCGCGCGGTCGACGGGCGCAGTGAGCTCCTGGACCTGCCCACCGGGGCGCCCATCGGCGTCGGCGGGGTGGCCTTCGAGTCGCTGCGGGTGCGCGTCGAACCCGGCGACCGGCTGGTCATGTGCACCGACGGACTGGTCGAGATGCGCGGCGAGGACATCGGTGTCGGTCTCGCCACCCTCTGCGAGTCCGCCGCCCACCCGGCCGCCTCCATGGACGACGCCTGCGACACCATCATCCGCGCCCTCAACACCCGTGGCGGCCGCAAGGACGACGTCGCCCTGCTGATGGCCCGCCTCAACGGCATCGAGCCCGAGGACGTCGCCGAATGGCGGCTCGCCCTCGACCCGGCCGAGGTCCGCCGGGCCCGCGCCGTCGTGCGCGAGCAGCTCCACGACTGGGGCCTCGCCCGGCTCGCCGACCCCGCCGAACTGATGGTCAGCGAACTCGTCACCAACGCCGTACGGCACTCCCACAGCCGCCCGGTGCAGCTCCGGCTGATCCGCGGCGAGACCCTGCTGTGCGAGGTCGATGACGACGACCACACCCTGCCGACCCTGCTCGGCACGGACCCCGGCGCCGAGGCCGGACGCGGACTGCGGGTGGTCGCCACGCTGGCCCGGGAGTGGGGCACCAGCCGTACGGCGGCCGGGAAGACCGTCTGGTTCGAGCTCACCGCACCGCGCCGCTGACCCGCGCACCGCAGACCAGGGGGCGCACGTCCGTCGAACGCGTGGTGAAGGAAAGCGCCAGGCGCTTGTGGCCGAAACCCGCGCAGGGTAAACCGTACTGGCCCGTCACTTACGGCGGGTCATACGCGGCTGCATCCTGGGGAGTTGGGCCATGAGCGTGACGAGTCGGTACCGCAGTGCCTGGGAGGGCTTCTGGCGCGAGGCGCCCGACGAGCCGGGGGCGGTGTTCTGGGACGCCGAACCGGCCGTGACCGCCGCCGTCCATGCCGCCCTCTTCGAACCCCACCTCACCGACCCCGGCCTGCCCCTGGTCGACCTCGGCTGCGGCAACGGCACCCAGACCCGATTCCTCGCCGGCCGCTTCCCACGCGTCCTCGGCACCGACATCTCCGAGGCCGCCCTGGACCACGCCCGGCACGCCGACCCCGCCGGACAGGCCGGCTACCGACTGCTCGACGCGGCCGAGAAGAGCGAGGGCGAGGCCCTGCACGCGGAGCTCGGCGACGCCAACGTCTACATGCGGGGCGTTCTGCACCAGTGCGAACCCGACGACCGGCAGCCCGTGATCGACACGATCGCCACGCTCGTCGGCAGCCGCGGCCGGGCCTTCCTCGTCGAGCTCGCCGAGGCCGCCCGGCCCGTTCTCGGCGGCCTCGCCCAGAGCCCGTCGGGACCGCCGCCCAAGCTCGCCCCGGTCTTCCGGCACGGCATCGCCCCCGGCGAGGTCGCCGACGCCGCGGTCCCGGAGTACCTGCGCAACGCCGGCCTCGCCGTCCTCGCGAGCGGCGAACTGCCTCTGACCACGACCGAGGTCACGCCGGACGGCGAAGTGATCGTCCTGCCGTCCAGGTGGGTGCTGGCGGGACGCGACAGCTGAGGGAGGGGGCCGGACGGCGGCCGACCCGCCGTCCGCACCGTGGCCCCGGCCCCCTGCGGCGCGTAACGTGACGGTCCATGAAGATCCTCATCAGCGCCGACATGGAGGGCGCCACCGGGGTGACCTGGCCCGGCGACGTGCTGCCCGGCGCGCCGCAGTGGGAGCGGTGCCGGCCGATGTTCACCTCCGACGTCAACGCCGCCGTCCTCGGGTTCTACGACGGCGGCGCCGACGAGGTCCTCATCAACGAGGCCCACTGGAGCATGCGCAACCTGCTCCTGGAGCAGCTCGACGAGCGCGCCCAGATGATCACCGGCCGCCACAAGACCCTCTCCATGGTCGAGGGCGTCCAGCACGGTGACGTCGACGGCATCGCCTTCGTCGGGTACCACACCGGCGCCGGCATGGAGGGCGTCCTCGCCCACACCTACCTCCCGAACTCCGTCACCGGCGTCTGGCTGAACGACGTCCGCGCCAGCGAGGGCCTGCTCAACGCGCACGTCGTCGCCGAGTACGGCGTCCCGGTCGTCCTCGTCACGGGCGACGACCTGGCCTGCGAGGACGCCCTCGGCTACGCGCCCGAGGCCCTCAAGGTAGCCGTCAAGGACCACGTGTCGCGGTACGCGGCGGTGTGCCGGACGCCCGCCCGGACCGCCGCCGACATCCGTGCCGCCGCCAAGGACGCGGCCCGGCTCGCCGTACGGCACGAGCCCGTGACCGGCGGGCCCTTCACGATCGCCCTCGAGTTCGACGCGGAGCACCTCGCCCTGGCCGCCACCGTCGTCCCCGGCGTGGACCAGGTCGGCGAGCGGAAGGTCGCGTACACCGAGGGCACCATGTACGACGGCATCCGTACCTTCAAGGCGGTCACCACGATCGTCTCGGCCGCGGTGGAGGAGCAGTATGGCTGACGAGCAGGCACTGGAGGAGGTCGTCCGGTTCACCTCCGAGCTGATCCGGATCGACACCAGCAACTTCGGCGGCGGCGACTGCCGGGAGCGGCCCGCCGCCGAGTACGCGGCCGAGCGGCTCGCCGGGGCGGGTCTGGAGCCGATCCTGCTCGAGCGGACCGCGGGGCGCACCAACGTCGTCGCCCGGATCGAGGGGACGGACGCGACCGCGGACGCGCTCCTCGTCCACGGCCACCTCGACGTCGTCCCCGCACAGGCCGCCGACTGGAGCGTCGACCCCTTCTCCGGGGAGATCCGCGACGGGGTCGTGTGGGGGCGGGGCGCCATCGACATGAAGAACATGGACGCGATGATCCTGGCCGTGGTCCGGGCCTGGGCCAGGGAAGGGGTACGGCCGCGCCGGGACATCGTCGTCGCGTTCACCGCCGACGAGGAGGCCAGCGCCGAGGACGGCTCCGGCTTCCTCGCCGACCACCACCCCGAACTGTTCGAGGGCTGCACCGAGGGCGTCGGCGAGTCCGGCGCCTTCACCTTCCACGACGGCAGCGGCCGGCGCCTCTACCCGGTGGCCGCCGGGGAGCGCGGTACCGCCTGGCTCAAGCTCACCGCGCGCGGCCGGGCCGGACACGGCTCCAAGGTCAACAAGGAGAACGCGGTCACCCGTCTCGCCGCCGCCGTCACCCGCATCGGCGAGCACCGGTGGCCGCTGCGGCTCACCCCGACGGTCACCGCCGCCCTCACCGAACTCGCCGCCCTCTACGGCATCGAACCCGACCTCTCCGACGTCGACGTGCTCCTCGACAAGCTCGGCCCGGCCGCCGCCCTTGTCGAGGCCACCGTCCGCAACAGCGCCAACCCGACCATGCTGAACGCCGGTTACAAGATCAACGTGGTTCCCGGCGAGGCCGTCGCCTTCGTCGACGGGCGCTACCTGTACGGCACCGAGGACGAGTTCCGCGCCACCCTCGACCACCTCACCGGCCCCGACGTCGACTGGGAGTTCCACCACCGCGAGGTCGCCCTCCAGGCACCGCTGGACTCACCGACCTACGCCCGGATGCGCGCCGCCGTCGAGGAGTTCGCCCCCGACGGGCACGTGGTGCCGTACTGCATGTCGGGCGGCACCGACGCCAAGCAGTTCTCCCGGCTCGGCATCACCGGCTACGGCTTCACCCCGCTCGAGTTGCCCGAGGACCTGGACTACCAGGCGCTGTTCCACGGCGTCGACGAACGCGTCCCCGTCGCGGCCCTGCACTTCGGCGTCCAGGTCCTGGACCGTTTCCTGCGCACGGCATAGCACCGCACAGCACCGAGTGGCACGGCATCGGCGAGTAGGAGAGAACGTGGAGACGAAGGCGTACGGCTCCTGGCCCTCACCCATCGACGCGGCCCTGGCCGCCGCGCACGACGGCTTCGCCGAGTGGGTGGGCTTCGCCGGCGACGAGCCCTGGTGGACCGAGCCCCGGCCCGCGGAGGGCGGCCGCAGGACCCTGGTACGCGGCTCCACCGGCGAGTCCGTGCTGCCCGCGCCGTGGAACGTCCGCAGCCGGGTCATCGAGTACGGCGGACGGCCCTGGGCCGGTGCCGTACCCGACGGCGGCGATCAACCGCTGCTGGTGTTCGTCCACTTCGACGACCAGCGGCTGTACCGGTACGAGCCCGGCGGGGAGCCGCGGCCGCTGACCCCGCCCGGACCCCGGTGGGCGGACCCGCAGTTGCTGCTCGGCCGGGACGAAGTCTGGTGTGTCCTGGAGGAGTTCACGGGCGACGGCCCCACCGACGTCCGCCGGGTGCTCGCCGCGGTACCGCTGGACGGCTCGGCCGCCGACGACCGGGCCGCCGTACGCGAACTCACCGGCGAACGGCACCGGTTCGTCACCGGGCCGCGCCTGTCGCACGACGGGCGCCGGGCCGCCTGGCTCGCCTGGGACCATCCGCGGATGCCGTGGGACGGCACGGAACTGCTGGTCGGCGAGGTCGGCGCCGACGGAGTCCTGCACACGGTCCGCACCGTGGCCGGCGGTCCCACGGAGGCCGTCGCACAGGTGGAGTGGTCCGCGGACGACCGGCTGCTGTACACCAGCGACCGCAGCGGCTGGTGGAACCTGTACCGCGACGACGTACCCCTGTGCCCGCGCGAGGAGGAGTTCGCGGGACCGCTCTGGCGGCTCGGCCAGAACTGGTTCGCGCCGCTCGACGACGGGCTGATCGCCGTCCTCCACGGCCGCGGGCCGATGGCACTCGGGATCCTCGATCCGGAGACCGGCGAGATCGCCGACGCCGCCGGACAGTGGACCGAGTTCTCCGCCACCCTCGCCGTGCACGGCAACCGGGTGGTCGCGGTCGGCGCCGGCCCGCGCACCGCGCACGAGGTCGTCGAACTCGACACCGCCTCCGGCCGGGCCCGGGTCGTCGGCACCCCGCACCAGGACCCGGTCGACCCCGCCCACTACCCCGAGCCGCGGGTCCGCACCTTCACCGGCCCCGGTGGCCGCGAGGTGCACGCCCACGTTCATCCGCCCCACCACCCCGGCCACACCGCCCCCGAGGGCGAGCTGCCGCCGTACGTCGTCTGGGCGCACGGCGGCCCCACCAGCAGGGCACCGCTCGTCCTCGACCTCGCGATCGCCTATTTCACCTCCCGGGGCATCGGCGTAGCCGAGGTCAACTACGGCGGCTCCACCGGATACGGGCGGGCGTACCGGGAGCGGCTGCGCGAGCAGTGGGGTGTCGTCGACGTCGAGGACTGCGCGGCCGTCGCGCTGGCCCTCGCCGAGGAGGGCACCGCCGACCGCGCCCGGCTCGCGATCCGCGGCGGCAGCGCCGGCGGCTGGACCGCCGCCGCCTCCCTGACCGGCACCGACGTCTACGCCTGCGGCACCATCTCCTACCCCGTCCTCGACCTCACCAGCTGGGGCGCGGGGGAGACCCACGACTTCGAGTCCCAGTACCTGGAATCCCTGATCGGCCCGCTGGCCGAGGTGCCCGAGCGGTACGCCGAGCGGTCGCCCAGCGAGCACGCCGACCGGCTCACCGCGCCCTTCCTGCTGCTTCAGGGGCTGGACGACGTGATCTGCCCGCCCGCCCAGTGCGAACGCTTCCTCGCGCGGCTCGACGGCCGCCCGGTGCCGCACGCGTACCTCACCTTCGCGGGCGAGGGCCACGGCTTCCGCCGCGCGGAGACCCTGGTCCGCGCGCTGGAGGCCGAGCTCGCCCTCTACGCTCAGGTGTTCGGGCTGGACGTGCCCGGAATCCCCGAGCTGGAACTGGTGAAGTGACCGAAGTGGCGGAACTGACCGAAGTGGCGGAACTGACACGGCCGTCGAGGCTCTCCGCCGGCGCGCGGATCGCCGTCGTGGCGACGAGCGGACCGGTGGTGGAGGAGCGGCTCCAGGCCGGCCTCGACATCCTGCGCGGCTGGGACCTCGACCCGGTCGTCGCACCCCATGTGCTCGCCACGGACGGCGATCTGGGGTACCTCGCGGGCTCCGACGCGGAGCGCGCGGCCGACCTCCAGCAGGCCTGGTGCGACCCGTCCGTCTCCGCCGTGCTCTGCGCGCGCGGCGGCTTCGGCGCGCAGCGCCTCGTCGACCTGCTCGACTGGGAGGCGATGCGGGCGGCCGGGCCGAAGGTGTTCGTCGGCTTCAGCGACGCGACCGTGCTGCACGAGGCGTTCGCGACCCGGCTCGGGCTCGCCACCCTGTACGGGCCGGTGGCCGCCGGCGCCGACTTCGTCAAGAGCACCGAGGCGCAGGAGCATCTGCGGGCCACCCTCTTCGCCCCGGAGACGGTCCGCACGGTCCCTTCCCGGGGCGCCGCGCTGGTGGGCGGCCGGGCCAGGGGCGTCACCGTCGGCGGCTGCCTGCGGCTGCTCGCCACGGGCGTCGGCACCCCGCACACCCATTCCGGTGCCCGGGGAGGTCTGCTTCTCCTGGAGGACGTCGGAGAGGCGCCGTACAGCCTCGACCGCAGCATCACCCAGCTGCTGCGGTCCGGCTGGCTCGACGGCGTCGCCGGGATCCTGCTCGGCTCCTGGGACCGGTGCGGGCCCTACGAGCGGGTACGGCCGATGCTCCTCGACCGGCTCGGCGGCCTCGGTGTGCCGGTGCTGGAGGAGTTCGGGTTCGGGCACTGCGACGCGGCCCTGACCGTCCCGCTCGGGGTGGCCGCCGAGCTGGACGCGGACGCGGGCACGCTGACGCTGCTGGAGCCGGCCCTGCGCTGAGGACCCACCCGGAGGGCCGCGCCGCCGGGCTTGGCCCTCCGGGCCCGCGGGGCGTATTCGGGACAACGTCCGCGCCGGCTCGTCGTAGGGTGTCGGGATGCCGCACACCGCTTCCCGCTATCTCGCCGAGGGCCCCCGCGTGGGCATCCGCCACTTCACCTACGAGGACGGGGCCGAGTTCATCGCCCGTACCCGGGAGAGCAAGGACCTCCACCAGCCCTGGCTGTTCCCGCCCACCACGGACGCGGCCTACGCCGGCTACGCGGGACGGTTGATCGAGGACCGCAGCAAGGCCGGGTTCCTGGTCTGTGAGAAGGACGCCGACGGCGCCATCGCCGGGTTCATCAACATCAACAACATCGTCGAGGGCGGCTTCCAGTGCGGTGCGCTCGGGTACGGCGTGTTCGCGCATGCGGCCGGGCGCGGGCTGATGCGGGAGGCGATGGGCCTGGTCGTGGACTACGCCTTCGGGCCGATGCGGCTGCACCGGCTGGAGATCAACGCCCAGCCCGGCAACGCCGCGTCGATCGCGCTCGCGCGCGGTGCCGGGTTCCGGCTGGAGGGCTTCTCGCCGAACATGATCTACATCGACGGGGCCTGGCGGGACCACGAACGCTGGGCGATCACGGCGGAGATGCGGCCGACCGGCTGACCTTTGCGCAATCCTGACCGGCAGCTCCCCTGGCCGGCTCGCCCGGTGCCGGGTTCCATGGTGATCGTGACGAGGATCCGACGTGAGGTACTGACCCTGCCCGCGGCGGAGTTGGGCCCGGACAACCCGCTGCCGCCGCTCCGCCTCCTCGACGACGGGGGCACCGCCCACGCCCTTCAGGCAGTGGGGGATCACCGCGTCGACGAGCGTGACCGGGAGGACCTGCCCCGGGACGTGGCCCGCCGGCTCGGCCACGAACCGCTGCGCAGCCTCCTCCCGGTACGGATCCGCGACGGCTACGGCAGAACACGTACGCCTCGCGGGTTCGACGCCCTGGTCATCGAGAACGACCGGCTGCGCGCCACCGTCCTGCCCGGCCTCGGCGGCCGCGTCGCCTCCCTCGTGCACCTGCCCACCGGCCGCGAACTCCTCCACCGCAACCCGGTGTTCCAGCCCGCCAACCTCGCCCTCAACGGCGCCTGGTACGCCGGCGGCATCGAGTGGAACATCGGCGCCACCGGCCACACCACCCTCTCCTGCGCTCCGCTCCACGCGGCCCGCGTCCCCGCCCCCGACGGCGGGGAGATGCTCCGCCTGTGGGAGTGGGAACGGCTGCGCGACCTGCCCTTCCAGGTCGACCTGTGGCTGCCGGACGGCTCCGACTTCCTGTACGCCGGTGTGCGTGTCCGCAACCCGCACGAACACCCGGTGCCCGTCTACTGGTGGTCCAACACCGCGGTACCGGAGGACCGCCGGATCGTCGTCCCGGCCGAGGAGGCCTGGGAGTTCGGGCCCGAGCGCCGACCGCACCGGGTGCCTGCTCCGGCGTACGACGCCCAACCCCCGTACTCCTGCGACTGGTTCTACGACATCCCGGACGGGCGGCGCCGCTGGATCGCCGCGCTGGACGCCGACGGCCAGGGCCTGGTGCAGACCTCCACCGACGAACTGCGCGGCCGGAAACAGTTCGTGTGGGGCTCGGGGCCCGGTGGCCGCCGCTGGCAGGAGTGGCTCGGCGGACCCGGCACCGGCGGCTACCGCGAGATCCAGGCCGGACTGGCCCGCACCCAGCTGGAGCACGTCCGTCTTGAGGCGGAGAGCGAGGTGTCCTGGCTGGAGGCGTACGGCCCGCTGTCGGCGGCGTCGCCCGAGAGCGTCGCGGAGCGGCTGGAACTCGCCCTGCCGCGCGCCGGGTTCGAAGCCGCCCACGCCGCGTGGAAGCCGTATGCCGACACCGAACCCGGCGAACTCCTCGCCACCGGCTCCGGCTGGGGCGCCCTCGAAGTGCTGCGCGCGGACTGGAAGCTGCCCGGCACGCCGTTCGCCGAGCGGACGCTGACCGAGGAACAGGCTCCCTGGCGCGAGCTGCTGCGCACCGGCACCCTGCCCGAACCCCGCCGGGTGCGGCCGCCCGGACCGACCCTGGTCGCCCCGCACTGGCGGGACATGCTGGAGACGGCCCCCGCCACCCCGCACACCGAGTACCACCTCGGCGTCGCCCAGTGGCACGCCGGCGATCGCGCCCAGGCCGTCCGCAGCTGGGAGCGGGCCCTGCCGCTCGCCCCGTCGCTCTGGCCGCTGCTGCGCTGTCTCGCCGTCGCCGACCAGGAGTACGGGCAGCACGAGCGGGCCGCCGAGCGGTACGCCGACGCCTTCGACGACCTGTGCCGGGAGGTCCGTGACGACGGCGAGACCTGGACGGCGGCCTGCGCGGCGCTCGGCCGCGAGGCCGTCGAGGCGCTGCTGCGGGTAAGGCGGACCGCCGACGCCCGCGCCGTGTGGGCGGCGCTGCCGCCCGTGACCCGGGAGCGCGGCCGGTTCCGGCTGCTGGAGGCCGAGCTGCTGCTCGCGGAGGGGCGGCGGGCGGCGGCCCGAGCCGTGTTCGAGGCCGGGTTCGAGGTCGCCGACCTGCGGGAGGGGTCGGACGCGCTCGGCCGGCTGTGGGCGCGGCTCGGTGACGAGCCGCTGCCCGCCCGGTACGACTTCCGGATGCGGCCGCAGGACCTGTGATCAGTCCCGGTGCTGGTCGACGTACTCGAAGAGCGAACCGTCCGGGTGCATCGCGAGCAGGTTACGGCCGGCGGGCGTGGCCACCGGCCCCGCGAGGATGCGGGCGCCGAGGTCGTCCAGCAGCCGGTGGGCCGCGTCGACGTCCTTCACCGCGATCGTCGCGGCCACCTTGCGCAGCACCTCCAGCTCCGCCTCCGGTCCGCTCATCAGGAGGAAGGAGCCGACCGCGGCGACCTGGACACCGCCGCGTTCGAAGCGCTGGGCTCTGCCGCCGGAGAGGCGTTCGTAGAAGGGGATCGCGGTATCGAGGTCGTCGACGCAGATGCGCAGGGAGGCGCCCAGAATCTCCATGCGCCCGAGCCTAGTTGCCGCGGGCCGGGATGGCGTCACCTCCGGTGATCTCCTGTTACGGCGATTCCGGTCCGGGTACCCGCACGGTATGGAACACCTGGACCATCTCGAACATCTGGACAAGGACCTCGTCGACGAGCTGGCACAGGTCGCCCGCGAGACCGTGCGGGACGAACTGCGCGAGCAGGGCCGCAAGCGGCGGCGGGCCGCCCTGCTGTACGGCGCGTCCGGCGCGGTCGCCCTCTACGCCGGGGCCGCCGTGGCGCTGGCCATGGGGCTGGCGTGGGCGATCCTGCTGCCGGCATGGGCCGCGGCGCTGGTCACCGCGGTGATCCTGGGCGCGGTCGCCTATGCGCTGCGGGAGGCGGGGCGGCCGAAGAGGCCGCATGCGCCGCACCGGGTGATCGGAGGGACGGCGCCCGGGGCACCGCCCGGCGGGATGGGGCTGCCGTATCCGCCGATCCCGGCGGAGCCGCCGGGGGTGCCGGGCAGGACGGGTACGGATCCGGAGTCGCCTCATCACCGGGGCTGACGGGGAGCGCCGCCGTCTGCGTTGCGGTCGTGGTCCGCTGCGGGGCGATGGGGGCTGGTCGCGCCCACGCGACGGCAGCCGTATATGGGCCACAGCCCCGCGCCCGTTGGGGCGCGCTTCAGCGGGCGATGTTTCGACGCGCGGTGTTTCGAGGTCGAGCCTACGGTTACGTGGGTGGCCTTGGACCTCGTCGTAACCCCGGAGGCGCACCGTGAGTCGTCGACCCCGGATCGTGATCGTCGGCGCCGGGTTCGCCGGGTACCGCGCGGCCCGTACGCTCGCGCGGTCGGCCCGGGACCGTGCCGAGATCACCCTGCTCAACCCGACGGACTACTTTCTGTATCTGCCCCTGCTGCCGCAGGTCGCCGCGGGGATCCTCGATCCCCGGCGGATCGCTCTCCCGCTGTCCGGTGCCCTTCGTGGGGTGCGGACGGTGCTCGGAGAGGCGGCACGTGTCGAACTGGACGGGCAGCGCGTGCACTACACCGACCCCGAGGGCGTCGGCGGCAGCCTCGGCTACGAGCGGCTGCTGCTGACCGTCGGCAGCGTCAACAAGCTGTTGCCCATCCCCGGGGTCGCCGAGCACGCGCACGGCTTTCGGGGGCTGCCGGAGGCGCTCTATCTCCGTGACCATGTGATCCGGCAGATCGAGCTGGCCGCCGTCGCCCCCGACGCCGACCTCGCCGCCGCGCGGTGCACCTTCGTCGTGGTCGGCGCCGGGTACACCGGGACCGAGGTCGCCGCCCACATGCGGATGCTCACCGTCGACCTGGCCCGCCGCAACCGTCTGCCGCACGGGGTGCGGCCGCGCTGGCTGCTGCTGGACGTGGCGCCCCGGGTACTGCCCGGGATGGACGAGAAGCTGTCCCGCACGGCCGACCGGGTGCTGCGCCGACGGGGGGTCGAGGTGCGGACGGGGACCTCCGTGAAGGAGGCCACCCGGGACGGGGTGCTGCTCTCCGACGGGGAGTTCGTCGCGTCGCGGACCCTGGTGTGGTGCGTGGGCGTACGGCCCGACCCGCTCGTGGAAGGCATCGGGCAGCCCCTGGAGAAGGGGCGGCTCATCGTCGATCCGTACCTTCAAGTACCGGGCTGCGCCGACGTGTTCGCCTGCGGGGACGCGGCCGCGGTACCCGACCTCGTGAATCCCGGCGCGTTCACGCCGATGACCGCGCAGCACGCCTGGCGGCAGGGCCGGGTGGCCGCCGAGAACGTCGCCGCCTCGCTCGGCCTCGGACGGCACCGGCGCTCGTACCGCCATCGCGACCTGGGGTTCGTCGTCGACCTGGGAGGCGTGCAGGCCGCCGCCGACCCGCTCGGGGTGCCCCTGTCCGGGCCGCCCGCCGGGCTGGTGACCCGCGGCTACCACCTCGCGGCGATGCCCGGGGGCCGGGCCCGGGTCGCCGCCGACTGGCTGCTCGACGCCGTACTGCCGCGCCAGGGCGTCCAGTTGGGCCTCGTACGGTCCTGGTCGGTGCCCCTGGACACGGCCTCGCCCGAGCTGCCGAAGGCCCCCGAATCCGTCACGGACCACCCTCCGGAAGGAGCCTCATGAACACCGCCGAACTCGTAGAACTCGCCCAGCAGCTGCGCGTGGACAGCGTGCGGGCGGCCGCCGCGGCCGAGTCCGGGCATCCGACCTCGTCGATGTCCGCCGCCGATGTGATGGCGGTCCTGCTCGCCCACCATCTGCGCTACGACTTCGACCGGCCCGACCATCCGGGCAACGACCGCTTCGTCCTCTCCAAGGGCCACGCCTCGCCGCTGCTGTACGCCGCCTACAAGGCGGCCGGCGCCATCGACGACGCCGAACTGCTCACCTTCCGCAAACTCGGCAGCCACCTGGAGGGGCACCCCACCCCGCGCCGGCTGCCGTGGGTGGAGACCGCCACCGGATCGCTCGGCCAGGGCCTCCCGGTCGGGGTCGGCATCGCGCTGTCCGGGAAACGGCTTGAGCACGGCCGCTACCGGGTCTGGGTGCTGTGCGGGGACAGCGAGCTGGCGGAGGGCTCCGTGTGGGAGGCCGCCGAGCACGCCGGGTACGAGCACCTCGACAACCTCACCGCGATCGTGGACGTCAACCGGCTCGGCCAGCGCGGTCCCACCCGGCACGGCCACGACCTCGACGCCTACGCCCGCCGCTTCCAGGCCTTCGGCTGGCACACCGTGGAGATCGACGGGCACGACGTGGACGCCGTCGACCGCGCCTGCGGTGAGGCCGCCTCCACCGCCGGACAGCCCACCGTGATCCTCGCCCGCACCCGCAAGGGCCGGGGCGTCGCCGCCGTGGAGGACCGCGAGGGCATGCACGGCAAACCGTTGCCGGACCCCGAGGAGGCCGTCGCCGAACTGGGCGGGATCCGCGATATCCGGGTCCATGTGCAGGAGCCACAGGCGGCCCGCGCGCTGCACTCCGTGCCCACGGGCGCACTCGAACTCCCCCGCTACGACAAGGGGGAGGAGGTCCCCACCCGGGACGCCTTCGGCAAGGCGCTCGTCGCGCTGGGCCACGCCCGCGCCGATGTCGTCGCGCTGGACGGCGAGGTCGGCGACTCCACCCGCACCGAACTCTTCGGCAAGGAACACCCCGACCGCTACTTCGAGTTCTACATCGCCGAACAGCAACTCGTCGCCGGCGCCGTCGGCATGGCCGCGCGCGGCTGGGTGCCGTACGCCTCCACCTTCGCCGCCTTCCTCAGCCGCGCCCACGACTTCGTGCGCATGGCCTCCGTCAGCGGCAGCGGGATCAACCTGGTCGGCTCGCACGCGGGCGTGGCCATCGGTCAGGACGGGCCCTCCCAGATGGGCCTGGAGGACCTGGCGATGTTCCGCTCGGTGTACGGCTCGACCGTGCTCTACCCGTGCGACGCCAACCAGACCGCCAAGCTCGTCGCCACCATGGCCGGGCTCGACGGCATCCGCTACCTGCGCACCTCGCGCGGGGCGAGCCCGGTGATCTACGGCCCGGACGAGGAGTTCCCGGTCGGCGGCAGCAAGGTGCTGCGCTCCTCCGAGGAGGACCGGCTGACCGTGGTCGCCGCCGGGGTCACCCTGCACGAGGCGCTGAAGGCCGCCGACGCGCTCGCCGAGGACGGCATCCGGATCCGGGTCGTCGACCTGTACTCCGTCAAGCCCGTCGACCGGCAGACGCTGCGGATCGCCGCCGAGGAGACCGGCTGCCTGCTCACCGTCGAGGACCACCACGAGGAGGGCGGGCTCGGCGACGCGGTCGCGGAGGCGTTCGCCGACGGGCGGCCCGTGCCGCGGCTGGTGCGGCTGGCCGTCCGCACCATGCCGGGTTCGGCCGCCCCGGACCAGCAGCTGCACGCCGCGGGGATCGACGCCGACGCCATCGCGGCGGCCGGCCGGCTGCTGGTCGAGGAGGCGGTCGTGCGATGACCCCGGACGAGGTGCGGCCGGTACGGGCGGGCCGCCGGACGGTGCGGACGCACCGGCCCGACAAGGTGCTCTTCCCCGGCGACGGGGGCGGTGACGGCGCCGCGAAGGAGTACACCAAGGCCGACCTCGTCGACTACTACAAGTCCGTCGCGCCGTACCTGCTGCCGCACCTGCGCGGGCGTCCGCTGATGCTGGAGCGGTACCCCGACGGCCTGGACGGCCCCCGGTTCATGCAGAAGAACACCCCGGCCCACTACCCGGACTGGATCGGGCGGGCCGAGGTCGCCAAGGAGGGCGGGACCGTGACCCATGTGGTCTGCGGCGACACCGCCACCCTCGTGTACCTCGCCGACCAGGCCTGCCTGACCCTGCACCGCTGGCTCTCCCGCACCGCCGCGCCCGACCGTCCCGACCGGCTGGTCCTCGACCTGGACCCTCCCGGTACGGACTTCGCCCCGGTGCGGGAGGCCGCCGGCTGGGCCGGTGACCTGCTCGACCGGCTCGGGCTGCCGTCGGCGCCCATGACCACCGGGTCCCGGGGCCTGCACCTCGTCGTACCGCTGAACGGCCGGCACGACTTCGACGAGGTCCGCGGCTTCGCCCGGGACCTGGCCGACCTGCTCGCCGCCGAGCACCCCGACCGGCTCACCACCGCCGTCCGCAAGGACGACCGCGGCGACCGGCTCTTTCTCGACATGGGGCGCAACGCCTACGCCCAGACCGCCGTGGCCCCCTACACCGTGCGGGCCAGGCCCGGCGCCCCCGTCGCCGTTCCGATCACCTGGGACCAGCTCGCCGACCCCGCCCTGGACGCCCGGCGCTGGACCCTCGCCGACGCCGTCGACCAGGCACGGACCGCACCCTGGGCGGACATCCCCGCCCGGGGCCGGGCGCTCGGGCCGGCCCGGCGGCGGCTCGACGCGTTGCGCGACGCATCCGGCTGACCGCACCGCGTCAACGACCGGTTGTGAAGGTTTGACCCTGGAACCTCCGGCCACTCGGACCAAGAGGTGGCCATGACGAACACAAACGACACGTCTCAGACGCAGGATTCACGCAAAGAACGCAAGCGCGACGACGGACCCGACACGGCACCGGACCGGCCGAGCCCCATGGAGGTGCTTCGCCAGGCCCGCGCCCAGCTCGCGGAGCTCACCGGTATGGCCGCCGAGTCCGTGTCGTCCTTCGAACAGACCGAGGACGGCTGGGAGTTGGCGGTCGAAGTCCTGGAACTGCCCAGGGTGCCCGACACCATGAGCCTGATGGCGAGCTACCAGGTCGAACTCGACCCCCAAGGACAGCTCACCGGCTACCGGCGCGTGAGCCGCTACGAACGCGGACGCTCCGACGCGCGCAGGCCCGGCGGCCGCTAGGCCGGCCGCCCGTTCCCGCGGACAGGTCCCACGACATGGAAGAGGTTGGACTGGCATGACCGTTGTACCGGCACAGCAGACCGGCGGAGGCGGCAGCAGTGGCCTCTACGACGTGCTCGAACTCGTGCTTGACAGGGGGCTGGTCATCGACGCGTTCGTGCGGGTCTCCCTGGTCGGCATCGAGATCCTGAAGATCGACATACGGGTCGTCGTCGCCAGCGTCGACACCTATCTGCGCTTCGCGGAGGCCTGCAACCGGCTCGACCTGGAATCGGGCCCCCACAAGGACCCCGGCCTGCCCGACATCGTCGGCGAGGTCACCGAGTCCGGCGCCCGCGGCAAGTCGAAAGGCGCGCTCTCCGGGGCCGCCGAGACGATCTCGGACGCCTTCAAGCAGGCCCGCGAGGAGCACTCGGAGTCGGGCGGGACCGAGTCCCGGCCGCGCACCCGTAAGACCGCCCCGGCGCGTCGCAGGGAGAGGGAGGAACAGGAGTGAGTACGTACGTCTACGGCATCACGGCCGCCGCGCACCCCGATCTGCCCGACGGCATGGACGGAGTCGGGGACCCGCCGCGCCGCGTGCGCGTACTTACGGAGGGTGAGCTGGCCGCCATCGTCAGTGAGGCGCCCGAAGGGCTCCGGCCCAAGCGCCGCGACCTGCTCGCCCACCAGAACGTGCTGGCGGAGGCCGGGGGCGGCGGTTGCGTGCTGCCCATGCGGTTCGGCAGCGTCGCTCCGGACGACGACACCGTCACCGGCGTCCTCGCCGAACGCGCCGACCACTACCTGGAGCGGCTGCGCACCCTCGACGGCAAGGTCGAGTACAACGTCAAGGCCAGCCACGTCGAAGAGGCCGTGCTGCACCGCGTGATGTCCGAGAACCCCGAGTTGCGCGCCCTGGCCGAGGCCAACCGGAAGGCGGGCGGCGGATCCTACGAGAGCCGGCTCCAGCTCGGCGAGATGGTGGTGGGCGCCGTCAAGGCCCGGGAGGCCGAGGACGCGGCCGAGGTGCGGCAGGCCCTGGAACCCGAGGCGGCCGCCCTCAGCGTGGGGCCGGAATCCACCGGCTGGCTCGTCAACCTGTCCTTCCTCCTGGACCGGCACTCCGCCGAGACGTTCCTGGCCGGCGTCGAGCGACTCCGCAAGAGCCATCCGCATCTCGACCTGAGCGTCAACGGGCCGCTCCCGCCGTACAGCTTCGTCGAACCGGGGCCCGCCGAGCCGGCGAAAAGCGCGGCCGGCGCGGCCGAGAAGTAGGAAGCAGAAGGAGCAGGCAGCCATGGGACTGATCAAGGAGCTGCTGCTACTGCCCTTCGCGCCCGTGCGCGGCAGCGCCTGGGTCGTCGAGCAGGTGGTGCAGGAGGCGGAGCGGATCTACTACGACCCCGCCACCGTCCGGGCCGAACTGGCCCGGCTGGAAGAGCGACTGGAAGTCGGCGAGATCGACGAGGACGAGTTCGACCGGGCCGAGGACGAGCTTCTCGACCGGCTGGAGATCGCCCTGCGCAAAGACGCGGGGCACGGCAATGGGATGCATACATGAACCGCATGGGACTGGGCCTCGCGATCGGGGCCGGATACCTGCTGGGCCGCACCAAGAAGCTGAAACTGGCTCTCGCCGTCGGGTCGTTGGTGGCCGGTAAGAAGCTGAACCTGACGCCGAAGGCGGTCCTCGACCTGGCCAATCAGCAACTTCGCGACAATCCGCAGTTCAAGGAGATCGGCGACCAGCTGCGCCAGGATCTGCGCGGGGTCGGCAAGGCCGCCTCCGGCGCCATGGTCGAACGGCAGCTCGGCTCGCTCGCCGACCGGCTGCACGGCCGTACCGCCGAGGTGCGTGACCAGCTGGCGGGCGTCGTGCCCGACACCGGCGACCTCGGTCCCGGCGGCGGCCGGGACGACGAGGAGCCGGAGGAGGACGAGGAGCCGGAGGAGAGGGCCGGGAGCGACAAGGCAGGAAGCGACAAGGCAGGAAGCGACACGGCCGAGGACGACCGCGAGGAGCGGTCCGACCGGAAGACGCCGGCCCGCAAGGCCCCCGCGAAGAAGGCCCCCGAGAAGCCACCGGCGAAGAAGGCGTCCGCCAAGTCGCCTGCCAGGAAGGCGCCGGCGAAGAAGGCGGCGCAGGGCCGGGCGCCCGTCAAGAAGACGGCCGGCCGGGCCCGGCCGAAGGGAGGCGGTGACCGATGAACAGCGGACCGCTCACGGACGCGGCTCACTCCGAGGCCGCGGAACGCCTGAAGGCGGAGGTGCAGGAGTACCTCGCTGCCCAGACCGAACGCCTGCTGACGGGCGCCGGACGCAAGCTCGGCGACGCCACGGGGAAACTCAACGACATCGCCGAGGGCAACAGCCCCGGCTTCGGCAAGCTCGCACTCGACGCAGGCCGCAAGGTCGCGGAAGGCAAGGGTCCGGTGCGCTCCGCACTGGAGCTCGGCCTGACCCACGCCAAGGACACCGTCATGGACAAGGTGAAGAACCTGGGGGGCGGCAAGGGCAAGGGCAAGGGAAGCGGGCAGAAGCCGACCGTCATCATCGAGTCGGTCGACGTCGGCGTGCCGGTGCGCACCGCCTACGACCAGTGGACCCGCTACCAGGACTTCAGCACCTTCGCCAAGGGCGTGAAGAGCGCCAGCCGTGCCGACGACACCTCGTCGGACTGGCAGGGCAAGATCTGGTGGTCCAGCCGGAGCTGGAAGGGCAAGACGGTCGAACAGATCCCGGACTACCGCATCCAGTGGTCGGCGCAGGGAGCCAAGGGCAGCCACAAGGGCGTCGTCACCTTCCACCGGCTCGACGACAACCTCACCCGGGTGCTCCTGGTGATCGAGTACTACCCGAGCGGTTTCTTCGAGAAGACCGCCAACGTCTGGCGCGCCTCTGGCCGCCGGGCCCGTCTCGACCTCAAGCACTACGCCCGCCACATCTCCATCAAGGGAGAGGTCGACGACGGCTGGCGCGGCGAGATCCGCGACGGCGAGGTCGTCCAGAGCCACGAGGACGCGGTGGCCGAGGAGGAGAACGAGGCCGAGGAGCAGAACGAGGACGAGAACGCGCCCGAGGACGAGGCGGCGGACGAGGAGTCGTACGAGGACGAGGCCGAGGAGCCCTACGACGAGGCGGAGGACGCCGAGCAGGGGGAGGATGAGGAGTACGAGGCCGAGGGCGAGGAGGAGCCCGAAGGCGAGTACGAGGACACCGACGCCGAGGAGACCGAGGACGAGGAAGAGCCGGAGGACGAGGAAGAGCCGGAGGACGAGGAAGAGCCGGAGGACGAGGAAGCGTACGCCGGTTCCCGGAGCCGTCGATGACGATGGCCGGCCGGCTGCCCGAGCCCTACGGACGTGACGGCGGGGGCGCCAACCTCGCCGACATCCTGGAGCGCGTCCTGGACAAGGGCATCGTCATCGCTGGGGACATCAGGATCAACCTGCTCGACATCGAACTGCTCACCATCAAACTCCGGCTGGTCGTCGCCTCCGTGGACCGGGCGAAGGAGATGGGCATCGACTGGTGGGAGCACGACCCGGAGCTGTCCACCCGTGCCCGGCGCGACCAGCTCACCCGGGAGAACCACGAGCTGCGGGAGCGGCTGGCCGCCCTGGAGGCCCTGGAGGCCGGTCGTGGACAGCGCCAGGAGGAGGACAGATGACCGCACAGGGCGGACTCCGGTACGTGTACGCCGTCTGCCGTCCGTTCGCGGCGGCCCTTCAGGCCCAGCTCACCGGCGTGGCCGGGGCCCCGCCTGGGCTGCTCAGACACCACGGCCTGGTCGCCGTCGTCAGTACGGTTCCGGAGAGCGACTTCGCCGAGGGGCCGTTGCGGGAGCATCTGGAGGACCTGGACTGGCTGGCCGCGACCGCCCGTGCCCACCAGGGCGTGATCGACGCGCTCACCACGGTCACCACGCCCCTGCCGCTCCGGCTGGCCACGGTCTTCCGGGACGACAGCGGCGTACGGACCATGATGGAGGCCCGTGAGGCCGACTTCCTGCATGTCCTCGACCGGCTGGAAGGGCGGGTCGAGTGGGGCGTGAAGCTCTACGCCGACCCGCCCGAGCAGGCGACCCAGCCCGCCGGCAGGCCCGCCAGCGGGCGGGACTACCTGCGGCAGCGGCGGATGCACACGCGTGCGCACGAGGAGAAGTGGCGGGCGGCCGAGGAATTCGCGCGTGTTCTGCACGAGCGGCTGTCCGAGCGCGCCGAGGATTCCCGGCTGCACCCACCGCAGAATGCGACGCTTTCCGGAGTGCCCGGGCAGAACCTGCTCAATGCCGCTTATCTGGTGTCCCGCTCGGATTCCGAGGAATTCGTGGAACTGGTCGACCGCACGAAGGACGAGGCACCGGAAATGCGGGTGGAACTCACCGGCCCCTGGGCGGCCTACTCCTTCACCGAGCCGACTGCCGAGCCGACCACAGAGCCGACCACAGTGCCGTCCGCGGAGCCGTCCACCGAGCCGACCGCCGGACCGTCGGAGCCGGCGGAAGCGGGGGAGCAGCGGTGACCGTCGTCGAACGCCGTGAGGTCGCCCTGGTCGACCTGCTCGACCGGCTGCTGGCCGGCGGAGTCGTCATCACCGGCGACGTCACCCTGCGCATCGCGGACGTCGACCTCGTCCGCATCGACCTCAACGCGCTGATCAGCTCGGTCAACGCCCAAGTTCCCGCACCGTGGGGGGAGCAGACGTGAGCAAGCACCGCAACCGGCTGGACCTCGAACCGGACACGGTGGAGCGTGACCTGGTGAAACTCGTGCTGACCGTCGTGGAGTTGCTGCGTCAGCTGATGGAGCGGCAGGCGCTGCGCCGCTTCGACACCGGGGACCTCACCGAACAGCAGGAGGAGCGCATCGGGCTCACCCTGATGCTCCTGGAGGACCGCATGGCCGAACTCCGGGACCGCTACGGACTGCGGCCCGAGGACCTGAATCTGGACCTCGGGCCGCTGGGACCGCTGCTGCCGCGCGACTGACACCGACTCCGCCACCGGTGGGTGGCGTCACCACCTGTACCAGCGACTCCTGCCGCCGGTGCCGCTCGTGCCGCGGACCAGGAATCCGAGCAGCCATATCACCAGCACGGCGAGCGCGATCCACCAGAGTAGTTTCACCGCGAATCCGGCACCGAAGAGAATCAGGACCAGAAGCAGTACCAGCAGGATGGGAACCATAGTGTGAACCTCCTGCGAAGCGAGTTTCCCGGAATTCACGGATCAGGCTCACTTACGGCACAGAATTTCTCCGTGCAGTACGGCGAACCAGCCGTCCTCCCGCTCCGCCCACTCCCGCCAGGACGCCGCGATCGCCTCCAGCCGGTCCGTGGTCGCGTGGCCGCCCTCCGTGGCCCGCTCGGCATAGGACGAGGCGACCGTCCGGTCCGCCCACAGCCCGCCCCACCAGGCCCGCTCCTCGGCCGTGCTGTACGTCCAGGTGCCGGAGGTGGCCGTGATGTCCGTCAGCCCGGCAGCCAGCGCCCAGGCCTTCAGCCGCCGCCCGGCGTCCGGCTCGCCCCCGTTGGCGCGGGCCACCCGCCGGTACAGCTCCAGCCAGTCGTCCAGGCCGGGCACCGCCGGGTACCAGGTCATCGCGGCGTAGTCCCCGTCGCGCGCCGCGATGAAACCGCCCGGCTTGGTGACCCGGCGCATCTCGCGCAGCGCCTGCACCGGGTCACCCACGTGCTGGAGCACCTGGTGGGCGTGGACCACGCAGAAGGTGTCGTCCGGGTAGTCCAGCGCGTGCACGTCGGCGACCGCGAAGTCCACGTTCGTCAGCCCGCGCCCGGCGGCGGTCGCGCGGGCCTGCTCCAGGATGCCCGGTGCGTGGTCGACGCCGGTGACATGCCCGTCGGGGACCAGTTCCGCCAGGTCGGCGGTGATGGTCCCCGGTCCGCAGCCGATGTCCAGGACCTGCATGTGGGGCTTCAGCGAACCGAGCAGATAGGCGGCGGAGTTGGCGGCGGTGCGCCAGGTGTGGGAACGCAGTACCGACTCATGGTGACCGTGCGTGTAGACGGCGGTCTCCTGTGGCTTCGACATGGCTCGACCCCTTCGCGTCACACCGGCGGACGGGGCCGGACGGCCCCGTCCCGCGGTATCCGCAACGCTACGCCCGCATGTCGAATGATGAGACCTGCGTTTTACGATGTGGACTGACGGTGCGTCACGAACGGCTAGGTGCGGGTCAGGGCAGCGGCCGGTACACGGTCAGTGCCTCCGGCAGCTTCTCCACGGTCACCTCGCCCGCCACGTCGGTGACTTCACCGTCGTACGCGAGCGGTGTGCCGGCCGCGATGCCGGTCAGGCGCAGCCGGCTCACCCGGGTCTCGGCATGGGCGGGAGAGCGGGTGAGGGGGCCTGCGAGGGCCGCGGAGAGCAGGCGGAGCGCGGGATGCCGGCCGCCGTGCACCACGCGCACGTCGAGCTGGCCGTCCGCCAGGTCGGTGCGGCGGCCCGGGGTCAGGGCCAGCCGGTGGTAGACGCAGTTGCCGACGAACAGCAGCCACAACGGGTGGGTCTCGCCGCGCAGTTCGACCTGGAGCGGATGCCGGTCCGTGCGCAGCACGCGCAGCACGGCCAGCACCTCGGCGGGCCAGGCACCGATGCGGTGCGACCAGCGTTCCCGCTCCCGGACCAGCTCCGGATAGACGCCCAGACTCAGCGTGTTCAGGAAGACGCCCTCCACACCGCCCGAGGCGAAGCGGCCGACGTCCACCCGGACCGCCTCGCCCTCGCGCACCGCCCGGCCGATGCCCCGGCCGTCCTCCACGCTCAGGTCGTGGGCGAAGTGGTTGAGGGTGCCGCCGGGCAGCACCGCGAGCGGCAGCCCGTGACGCAGGGCGATGTGGGCCGCCGCGTTCACGGTGCCGTCGCCGCCGCACACCCCGAGCGCCCGCGCCCGCGTCGCCGCCTTGGCCAACTCGGCCCACACCTCGCCCGGTTCGCACTCCACCAGCTCCGCCGCCGGCAGCTCGCGGTGCAGTACCCGCATCCGGTCGGCGCTGCCGGAGGCCCGGTTGGCCACCACCACCAGACCCTCGCCGTCGGCCAGCGCCGGGGCCTCGGCGCGCGGCCGGGGCGGCGGGCCGGTCTGCGCCCGGGTCGGCACCAGCGCCCGTACGCCGAACGCGGCGCCTGCCCCCAGCGCCGCACCCGCGAGCACGTCGCTCGGGAAGTGCACGCCCGTGTACACCCGGGACATGGCGACGGAGAACGCCACCGGCGCCACCACCGCGCCCCACGACGGGGACTCCAGGGCGACCCCGGTCGCGAAGGCGGCCGCCGACGCGGCGTGCCCGGAGGGGAACGAGGTGGTGATCGGCTGCCGCTTCAGGTGTCGTACCGCGGGCACCGGGTCCAGGAGCGGGCGCGGGCGGCGTACCGAGCGTTTGCCGAGGGTGTTGATGGTCAGGGAGGCCAGGGTGAGCGAGGCCAGGCCGCGGGCGGCGGCCCGGCGGGCCCGGGGCGTGCGGGTCGCGGCCACCGCGGCCGCCGCCGCGAACCACAGCACTCCGTGGTTGGCGCTCCGGCTCAGCCGGGGCAGCACCGGCTCGGCGAACGGCCAGTTCCGCTCGGCGGCGATCTCGAACAGCCGGCTGTCGAGGGCGAGCAGCCGGTCGCGCAGCGCGTGCCGGCCGGGCTTCGGGACAGTGAGGTCGACGTCTGGGCTCATGCGGGTGCGGGTACCCTGAAGTGGCACTTTCCTGCCGGCCCGCGGTGCGGTCGAGTGAGCCGAGTGAGAGGAACCCCTGGATGCGCCTGCTCCTCATACGTCACGGGCAGACCCCGACCAACGTCGACTTCCTGCTCGACACCGCGGTACCGGGTCCCGGTCTGACCGCCCTCGGCGAGCAGCAGGCGGCGGCCCTCCCCGGGGCCCTGGCCGACGAGGACATCGAGGCGCTCTACGTCTCCACCCTCACCCGCACCCAGCTCACCGCCGCCCCGCTGGCCGCCGCCCGCGGTCTCGACCCCGTCGTCCGCGACGGCATCCGCGAGGTCGCCGCCGGCGACCTCGAGCTGCTGCCCGGCCACTCCGAGCGGGGCGAGGAGTACATGCGGACCGTGTTCGCGTGGGCGGCCGGGGAGACCGCGCGGCGCATGCCCGGCGGGGAGACCGGGGACGAGGCGCTCGGCCGCTACGACGCGGTGATCGCCGAGGCCGCCGCGAGCGGCGCCGGGACGGCCGCCATGATCAGCCACGGCGCCGCGATCCGCCTGTGGACGGCGGCCCGTGCCGACAACGTCGACGTCCCCTACGCCGCCTCCCGCCCCCTCGGCAACACGGGCGTGGTGATCCTCGAGGGCTCCCCGGCCGACGGCTGGAAGGCGCTGTCCTGGGAGGGGGCGGTCGTGGAGCCGACGGGGGCGAGCGGGCCGACGGGGGAGCCGGTGCAGTAGGACCGCCGACGTTCTCGGCCGCGGGTGCGTCGTGGTTGCTCGCGCAGTTCCCCGCGCCCCTTTGGGGCGCGTCTGCGGCGCCCCTCGCTGCGGCGCCCCTCGCTGCGGCGCCCCGTCAGGGGCGCTGGGGGCACCCCCGGCCGAAGGCTGGTTGAGGAACTGCGCGACCAGCCCCCAACGGGCCGCACCCGTAGAACCACCTGATAACGGTTTGCCCCATCGCGGGCACGCCCCGCAGAATCCCTCACCATGGGACATCTGGAAGCCGCGCATCTTGAGTACTACCTCCCCGACGGGAGGCCGCTGCTCGGCGACGTGTCGTTCCGGGTGGGAGAGGGCGCCGCCGTCGCCCTCGTCGGACCCAACGGCGCAGGCAAGACCACCCTGCTGCGGCTGATCTCCGGCGAGCTGAAGCCGCACGGCGGCACAGTGGCCATGAGCGGCGGTCTCGGGGTGATGCGCCAGTTCGTGGGTTCCGTACGGGACGAGACGACCGTACGGGACCTCCTCGTGTCCGTCGCGCCGCCCGGCATCCGCACCGCCGCGCAGGCCGTCGACAAGGCCGAGCACGCCATCATGACCGTCGACGACGAGGCGGCCCAGCTGAAGTACGCGCAGGCCCTCGCCGACTGGGCCGAGGTGCGCGGCTACGAGCACGAGACCCTCTGGGACATGTGCACCACGGCCGCGCTCGGGGTGCCGTACGAGAAGGCCCAGTGGCGGCAGGTGCGCACGCTCTCCGGCGGCGAGCAGAAGCGGCTGGTGCTGGAGGCGCTGTTCCGGGGCACCGACGAGGTGCTGCTGCTCGACGAGCCGGACAACTACCTCGACGTGCCAGGCAAGCGCTGGCTGGAACAGCAGCTGAAGGAGACCCGCAAGACGGTCCTGTTCGTCTCCCACGACCGCGAACTCCTCGCCCGCGCCGCCGAGAAGATCGTCTCCGTGGAGCCCTCGCCGACCGGCGCCGACGCCTGGGTGCACGGCGGCGGCTTCGCCACCTACCACGAGGCCCGCCGTGAACGCTTCGCCCGTTTCGAGGAGTTGCGCCGCCGCTGGGACGAGAAGCACGCCCAGCTGAAGAAGCTGGTGCTGACGCTCCGTCAGGCGGCTGCGGTCTCCCACGAGATGGCGTCCCGGTACGCGGCCGCGCAGACCCGGCTGCGCAAGTTCGAGGAGGCCGGCCCGCCGCCCGAGCCGCCGCGCGAGCAGGACATCAGGATGCGCATCAAGGGCGGCCGCACCGGCGTGCGGGCCGTCACCTGCGCGCAGCTCGAACTCACCGGCCTGATGAAACCCTTCGACCTGGAGGTCTTCTACGGCGAACGGGTCGCCGTCCTCGGCTCCAACGGCTCCGGCAAGTCGCACTTCCTGCGGCTGCTGGCGGGCGAGGACGTGGCGCACGCGGGGCAGTGGAAGCTGGGCGCGCGGGTGGTCCCCGGGCACTTCGCGCAGACCCACGCCCACCCCGAGCTGGAGGGCCGCACCCTCCTGGACATCCTGTGGACGGAGCACTCCCAGGACCGCGGCGCGGCGATGTCCCGGCTGCGCCGCTACGAACTCACCCAGCAGTCCGAACAGAACTTCGAAAGGCTGTCGGGCGGCCAGCAGGCCCGGTTCCAGATCCTCCTGCTGGAACTCCAGGGTGTGACGGCGCTCCTGCTCGACGAGCCGACCGACAACCTCGACCTGGAGTCCGCCGAGGCCCTCCAGGAGGGTCTGGAGGCCTTCGACGGCACGGTGCTCGCCGTCACCCACGACCGCTGGTTCGCCCGCTCCTTCGACCGCTACCTGGTCTTCGGCAGCGACGGCCGGGTCCGCGAGACCGCGGAGCCGGTGTGGGACGAGCGCCGCGTGGAGCGGGTGCGGTAGGGCGCTGCGGTAGGGAGGCCCGCGGGCCCGGATGTTCGTACAGTGGAGGCAGGAATCCGGACCGCCGGGACCCACACGACGAGCGGGGTACCACCATGACCGGAGTCGACCCCAGCCGGCTGGACGACCAGCAGCTCATGAAGGAGCTGGAGACCATCCACCGGACCCGCCACGACACCCTGCTGTACGGCTCGAACGACGCGCTGCGGGCCCACAACGAGCGCATGGCCCAGCTGGAGGGCGAGTACCTGCGGCGCAACCCACGCCGTGTCGTCGCCGCCGGCCGCACCCGGGAGGGCGCCCGGGAGCGGAACTGCGCCGAGACGGCGACGCCGGGCGCCTGAGCGGGCCGAGGCCGTTGCCGGCCCGGCGGCGCGCAGGCGCCCGGCGAGAGGGCTCCGGTCGGGATGCCGGTCTCAGCCGGCCGCCCCGGACTCGGCGAACGCGTCGAGGAAGGCCTCGCAGAACGCCTTGAGGTCGTCCGGCTTACGGCTGGTGACCAGCTTGTTCGGGCCGCTGTCGCAGACCCTGACCTGCTCGTCGACCCAGGTGCCGCCCGCGTTGCGGACGTCGGTCCGCAGACTCGGCCAGGAGGTCAGCGTCCGGCCGCGCAGGACGTCGGCCTCCACCAGAGTCCAGGGGGCGTGGCAGATCGCCGCGACCGGCCGGCCGCCGTCGAAGAAGTCCTTCACGAACGCGACGGCCTTCTCGTCCATCCGCAGGAAGTCCGGGTTGGCCACCCCGCCCGGCAGCACGAGCGCCCCGAACGAGTCCGCCGGACTCTCGCCGACCACCTCGTCCACCGGAAACGTCTCCGCCTTGTCCAGGTGATCGAAGGCCTGGATCTTCCCCGGCTTCGTCGACACCAGCACCGGTTCGTGCCCGGCGTCGGAGACCGCCTTCCACGGCTCGGTCAGCTCCACCTGCTCGACGCCCTCGGGCGCGGTCAGGAACGCGACACGCATGATGCTCACTCCCTTCAGAGGCGCGCCGGCGGACGGGCGGTCCGCCGGCGCGCGGGTTCGTTCGTTCTCCGCCGCGGCTCACTCTCCGCCGGTCACCGCCTCGGCCAGCGCCAGCAGGCTGCCGTAGCGTGCCGAACGCGGCAGCCGGGAAACCCGCTCGACCAGGGCGTCGGGGGCGTTCTTGTGCCGCAACACGCCGGCCAGCTCCCGCGGCGCCGCCGGGAAGTCGTGCCGGGTCAGGGACCGGGACAACTCCAGACGTACGCTCTCCGGCGCCGGCCGCTCACTGGTCCCCGGCACCATCGCACCGCGGTACACCTCCGGATCGTCCTCGGCCGGCGGCTCGGGGTCGTTCCAGTCCTCGGTGCGCGTCGGATGCCCGGACCTGAGCAGGCCCTGGAGCTCGTGCTTCATCTGGTCGTCCCGGTGCACGTTCAGCCGGTCACTGCCTCGCTGCATGTTCTCCCTCCAGGTACTTCAGGGGGTGCGGACCGCGTACCCGGGGACAGGGGGCCGACACGGGGATCCACCCGGCCGTTCCCGACACGCCGGAACGGGGCCGTGACGTCACCCGAATGGGGGCGCGGGTCCCGCGAATGGGGTCCGGCCGCGCGCGGCGGGGTGCGGGCCGGGCTGTGATGGCTGCGGGGGTACGGGCCCCGTGCCTCCGAGTCGTCCGTGCAAGGAGCTCCTCCCATGCGCCGCACCGTTCGCACCCTGTCCGTCGCCGTCCTGGCGGGTGCCGCGTTCGGCGCCACCGGCACCGCCGTCGCGGCCGCCGGCCCCGCCGCCGAGATCAGCCCCGGCAAGGCCAGGCCCGGCGCCGTCGTCACCGTCTCGGTGACCTGCGCGAAGGCCGGGGGGCAGGCGCCTGCGGCCATCGACGCCACGTCGTCGGCGTTCGCCGGGCGCACGGTACGGCTGGTCAGGGTCGGGCAGGGGAGCGGCCTCGTCTACCGGGGCACCGCGCGGGTCGTCTCCGGCGAACGGCCGGAGGGCTATACGGAGGGGGACGCGGCGGCGGGTGACGTGGCCGGGGACACGGCGGGCACCGGGCCGGACGGCACCTGGACCGTCGACGGGTCCTGCCCGGCGGCGGGCGGACAGCAGGGACGGCCCTGGAGCGCGCACCTGGCCCTCGCACGGGGCGACGGCGGTACGGCCCCCGTGGGGGACGGCGGCCCCGTTCTCCAGGGCGGCGGCGGGGCCCTGCCGAAGGTCGGTGGTGGGGCTGTGCCGGGGATCGGGGGTGGGGCTGTGCCGGACGTCGGGGGTGGGGCTGTGCCGGAGACCGGGGGTGGCGCGGTGCCCGAGGTGGACGGTGGGACGGTCGTCGGCGGGGACGGCGGAACTGCGTCGGGCGGGGACGACGGCATGTTCGCCCGCGGCGACGAGGGCACGGTCTCTGGCGGTGACGAGGGCGCCGGCGTCCGTGGTGACGAGGGCACGGTCCCTGGCGGTGACGAGGGCGCCGGCGTCCGTGGTGACGAGGGCACGGTCCCTGGCGGTGACGAGGGCACTGGCGTCCGTGGTGACGAGGGCACCGGCGTCCGTGGGGACGGAGGCACCGTCGGTCCGGGGGACGGCGGCACGGCCTCCCGTGGTGATGACGGCGCGGCCTCCCGCGGTGATCGTGGTGACGGTGATGCGGCCTCCCGCGGTGACGTCGGTGCCGCGGACCCCCGGGGCGAGGACGGTGACGTCCCCCACGGGACCGGTGATCGGCCCTGTTCCGGAGGGCAGCAGCCGTGCGGCGGCGGGCAGGAATGCGGCGGGGCCCGGGGCGGTGACGGCTCCTGCGCCGCGGCGGGCGTGCAGCACGGCGTGGCGGCCGGGGACGGCGGCGCCTACAACACGTCCGTGCCGGCGCTGGTCGCGGGCGGGATGCTGATCGCGGCCGCCTGCTTCGGCGCCGCGTACCGGCTGTGGGGCGGGCGGGCGTACCGGCTGTGGGGCGGGAGGTCCGCCGCGGACGGGTGACCGGGCCGCCGCCGGGTACCCCGGAGCGACCACTCCGGCACCGTACGCACGACCCGGACCGGACAGCACACGGCACCACGGACTGCGCGGAGGCGGACATGCGGCGGACGGATCCCGAGGGCCACGGACCGGCGGCCGGCACCTCCCCGGAGGAGAGCGCGCCCGTGTCGCCCGAAGGCCACGGGCCCGTCCGTTACGGGCCGCCCCTGCCCGACGACGGGCTGCCCGTCCTGCCCGAGCTCGCCGCCGTCCTGGCCGCCGCCGCGAACCGGGGCGCGGAGGAGCCCGTCGGCGGCGGACCGGCGCTGCTGGACGCGGCCCGCGGCTACTGGGAACGCCGCGGGCTGCCCGCTCCGCCGGACCGGGTGACCGCCGGACCCGGCGCCCCCGCCCTGCTGCTGGCGCTCACCGCCGCGCTCGGCGGCGACGTCCTGGTGCCGCGCCCCTGCGCCGCCTGGTGGGCGCCGTACGCCCGGCTCCTCGGCCGGCCCGTCTTCCACGTGGCCACCCCGGCCGAGTCCGGAGGCGCCCCGGACCCCTACGCGCTGCTGGAGACCGTGCGCCGGGTCCGGGACGAGGGCGGCGACCCCCGGCTGCTCGTGCTCTCCGTCGCCGACGACCCCACCGCCACCGTCGCCCCGCCCGAACTGCTGCACGAGACCGTGGAGGCCGCGACCGGCGTGGGACTGCACCTGGTCAGCGACGAGACCTGGCGGGACACCCTGCACGCCCCGGACGCCACGGTGCTGCTCAGCCCCGCCGAGATGCTCCCGGACCGGGTCACCGTCGTCACCGACCTGGCCGGTGCCCTGCTGCCGGCCGGCTGGCCCGCCGCCGTCGCCCGGTTCCCGGAGGGCGCCACCGGCAGGGCCCTGCACGCGCGCGTGCTCGACATCCTGACGGCACTGGGCGCCCGCCTCGCCGGACCGGTCGCGGGCGCCGCGGGGTACGCGCTCGACGAGCCCGAGCCCGTCACCGCACGCCGGGACGCCGTCGTACGGCTGCACGCACGCGTGGCCGCCGCCGCGCACACCGCGGTCGTCGCCGCCGGCGCACTGGCCCGGCCCCCGCAGGCCGGCCGTCACCTCTACGCCGACCTGGAGCCGCTGCGCGCCGCGCTCGGCGCCCACGGGGTCGGCGACGCACAGGAGTTGGAGGACTTCCTCACCGCCCGGCTCGGCATGCCGGCACCCGGCGGCCACCGCTTCGGCGACGACCTCGGCGCGCTGCGCGTCCGGCTCGCCACCGGCCCGCTGCTGGGCGGCACCGACGCGGAACGCCTGGAATGCCTCACGTCACCCACACCGTTGGAACTGCCACACGTGCAACGCGCGTTGATGTCCTTGGGGTCGGTACTCGACGATCTCCGCGACGACGTTCAGCGATGGGAGCCTCCTCGATGACGCAGCAGACGCATGAGCCAGGGTCCACGACGACGACTGCCACCACGACGCCTGCCACGACGACCGGAGAGGCCGATGCCGCTACCTACCCGCCTCCGTTCCCGCCGTTGGCCGAACCCCGCCCGCTGGGCGAACTCCGGGTCTGGCCGCGGACCTTCCACGACCGTCTGACCGCCCCGCTGCCCGGCCTGAAGGCCATGGCCCGGTTCGCCCGCGAGGGCTCCGTCCGCCCCGGCCGCGAGGGCCTCGCCGACGTCCACCGACTGCCCTGTGAACCCGGCCCGCTGCCCCGCGCGGACGCCGACACCGTCGCCGTCACCTGGGCGGGACACGCCAGTTGGGTCCTGCGGATCGGCGGCCTGACCGTCCTCACCGACCCGGTCTGGTCCCGCCGCATCCTCGGCACCCCCGCCCGCGTCACCCCGGTCGGCGTCCCCTGGGAGACCCTGCCGCGCGTCGACGCGGTCGTCATCAGCCACAACCACTACGACCACCTGGACGCCCCCACCCTGCGCCGCCTCCCACGCGACACCCCGGTGTTCGTGCCGGCCGGGCTCGGCCGCTGGTTCCGGCGCCGCCGTTTCACCACCGTCACCGAACTGGACTGGTGGGAGGCGGCCGAACTGTCCGGGGTGCGCTTCGACTTCGTCCCTGCCCACCACTGGTCCAAGCGCACCCTCACCGACACCTGCCACAGCCTCTGGGGCGGCTGGGTCCTCACGGCGCCCGACGGCGGACGCGTCTACTTCGCCGGCGACACGGGCTACGGCCACTGGTTCTCCCGCATCGGCCGCCGCTACCCCGGCATCGACCTCGCTCTGATGCCCATCGGCGCCTACGACCCCCGCTGGTGGCTCAGCGACGTCCACCTCGACCCGGAGGAGGCGGTCCGGGCGACGGAGGACCTGGGCGCGAGGCGCATGGCCCCCATGCACTGGGGCACCTTCATCCTCTCGGCAGAGCCGGTCCTCGAGCCGCTGACGCGGGTACGGGCGGCCTGGGAGAAGGCGGAGTTGGCCCGGGAGGACCTCTGGGATCTGCCGGTGGGGGGATCGAGGATCCTGGAACGGACTTCACTTCGGAGCGCCGTCAATTAGAGCGCCCCGTCGGGGGCGTGGGGCTGGGTCCTCATGCGGCTCCCGCCGCGTGGGGGCGACCAGCTCCCACCCACCCGCGCCCCGCAACGCACCGTCACCCGGCTGCCCGAACCCGCCGCCACGCACTCGGCGCCACGCTGATGACGACCGTCAGCCCCACCGCCGCCACCACCCCTTCCCACGGCTCCGGAAACAACGACCCGCCCAGAATCGCGATCACCTGATACGTCGCCGCCCACGCCAGACAGGCCGGCCCATTCCCCCGCGCGAACCGCCGCAACGGCCACTCCGCCAGCAGACACGCCAGCATCACGGGAATCCGGCCGGCCGGCACCAGCCGTGACAGCACCAGCACGGCGACCCCGTGCTCCGCCAGTTTCTCCTGCGCCTGCTCCAGCCGCTCCTCCGGCGCCCGCGCCCGTATCGCCTCCAGCCACCGCGACCCGTTCTTCGACCGCAGCCCCCGCCGCCCCAGCCAGTACAGCGCCGCATCCCCCAGAAAGGCCGCCAGCGACGCCGTCACGAACACCAGCGCCAGTGCGAACGGCGCCGTCTGATGGAACGCCACCACCGCCGCCGAACTCACCAGCGCGCCCGTCGGTATCACCGGCACCAACGCCCCGATCAGCACCAGCAGGAACAGCGTCGGATACCCGATCGCCTGCTGCGCGGACTCGGTCGACGTCGTCGAGGTCGCCGCGGTGGAGCCGGCGGCGGCCGCCATGACCACCAGCAGCCTCACCGCGCGACCTCCAGCCGCACGCTCTCCCCGTGGCCGAGCTTGTGCACCGCCACCTGCGGCGCGTACTCGGCGGCGAGGCGCACGAACTCGTCGCCGGGCGCGTGGAATTCGTGCGGGCGCACCCCGTCCATGCCGATCGGCCAGTACGTCCCGTAGTGCACCGGCACCGCGCTGCGCGGCGCCAGCCGGGCCAGCGCCCGCGCCGCCCGCCCGGCGTCCAGGTGGCCCTCCCCGAGGTACGGTCCCCACCCGCCGACCGGCAGCAGGGCCACGTCCACCGGCCCGACCGCCTCGGCCATCTCGTCGAACAGTCCGGTGTCCCCGGCGAAGTAGGTCCGCGCCGCACCCTCGACGACGTATCCGAGGGCGGGGGAGCGGTGCGGTCCGACCGGCAGCCGGCGGCCGTCGTGCAGCGCGGGAACGGCCCGTACCACGAGGGGACCGACGGGTGTCTCGTCCCCGGCCTCGACTTCGGTGATCCGCAACTGACGGAGGCGGCGGAGCGCGGGGACCGCCCGTGGTGCGCCCCGGGGCACGAGCAGGCGCGTGCCCGGGGCGAGCCCGGCGAGCGAGGGCACGTGCAGATGGTCCGCGTGCAGGTGGGAGACGAGCGCGAGGTCGGCGTGGCGGGCCTCGGGCGGCGGCGGGGCGCCCCGGCGGCGCCGCAGGTGCGCGAGCCGGCGCGCGAACAGAGGATCGGTGAGCAGGCGTATGCCCGAATCCTCGATCGTGCAGGTGGCGTGACCCCACCAGGTGATCTCCACCGGCACTTCTTTGCCTCCTTCGCGCGACTCCCCGAAGCCTACGTGCAGGAGTAGGGTCGGCGGCGAAACCCGGAGGTGAGGGGGGACGCCATGGGACAGGTGCGGGGTGCCTCCGGCGGGCTCGCGCCGGTGCGGGTGACCGCGATCGCGAGTCTGACACCCCTGGAGGAACTGGAGATCGACCCATTCCTGGTCGACTCCCGCAGCCAGCACGCGATGTGCGCGCGCTGGGCCGTGGAACACGGCTACGTCATCGCCCGTGAACTCCTGGTCCGCGGTCTGCGCCCGGACCACAGCGCGCTCTGGTCCGGCGTCCGGCCCGGCATGGACGTCTTCGTCGCCCCGAGCAGACGGGTCCTGGAGAGCGCGCTGTCGTCGGTCGAGGATTTCATGGCGGAGTGCGCGAGACGCGGGGTCCGGGTGGAGACGGTGGGCCGGGCGGAACCCCGCTACGACGCCCGGATGAAGGCCATGATCCACCGCAGGCTGTCCATGCCGACGGCGGGGTACGACGGGCGGTAGGCCGGGGCCGTCGAGCGGCGGAGCCGCGCCGCGCCGTTCGGGCAGGCGCGGCACGGCACCGCCGGACACGGCTGTCGTGGCTGAGTACCGCCGGAACCGACCCCGCACAGGCTCTTCGAGCGCACGGCTCCCTCGAATCCGCCGCCACGGCGCACCGCTTCCGCGGCGGTGCCCGGCGGTGCCGCACCCCCCGCGACCGACCACTTCCGGCGCGCCCGCATGTGACAGTGTTGGCGCGAGCAGACCCGCATCCGGCGCGGGTCGCGGACGTGAGGTCGGTGGGGCGTGCGGTGGCGGCGGGTCGTCAGTCAGGTCGGGCGGAGCGTCACGGTGTGGGCGGTGTCCACCGTCACCATGCTGGTCCTCGCCGGCCTCCTGCCCGACTTCCAGCTCCAGTCCCCCGACGGTGACAGCGCCACCCGGATCGCCATGACCGCCGCCCTCGGGGCCGGTGCCTTCGGTGTGCTCTCGGCCGTCGTCTGGCCCCTCCTCGTACGGCTGCTGCTGCTCGTGCCCGCCCTCGTCCTCGGCCTGCTGGTCTTCTTCCTCAACGGCTCCCTGCTCCTCGTCGCCCTGCGCATCAACCCCTCCGGGCAGAGCGAGGTCGCGCCGGAGACCGCCGTGATCGTGGCCGCCGTGATGTCCGCCGTCGCCTCCGCCACCGGCGGTGCCCTCGCCGTCCGCGACGACGACGCCTACGGCCACCGGCTCTCCCGCCTCGCCATCCGCCGCCGCAGATCCCACCCGCCCTGCCCGGCCACCCCCGGCACCGTCTTCCTCCAGCTCGACGGGGTCGGCCACGACGTCCTCACCGCCGCGGTCGCCAAGGGCCTGATGCCGACCGTGGCCGGATGGCTCGCCGCCACCCACCGGCTCACCTCCTGGCGCACCGACTGGTCCAGCCAGACCGGCGCCAGCCAGCTCGGCATCCTGCACGGTTCGAACTTCGACGTCCCCGCCTTCCGCTGGTACGAGAAGGAGCACCGGGAGGTGATGGTCTGCAATCGGCCGACCAGCGCCGCCGAACTCCAGCGCCGCGCCGTCGAGCGCACCGCCGACGGGGGACTCCTCACCCTGGACGGCGCCAGCCGGGGCAACCTCTTCAGCGGCGGCGCCGACGAACAGGCCCTCGTCCTGTCGATAGCCACCCGCCGCCGCGGCCGGGAGAACCGTTCCCGCGCTGGTTACTTCGCGTACTTCGCGGACCCGGCCAACGCCGTCCGCACCGCGCTCTCCTTCTTCGCCGAGGTCGGCCGGGAGATCGGCCAGTCCACCGCGGCCCGGCTCCGCAAGCAGCGCCCGCGCGTCGGACGCGGCGGCCTCTACCCCTTCGTCCGCGCCTTCGCGACCGTCGTCGAACGGGACGTCGTCGTCGCCGCGGTCATGGGCGACCTGCTCGTCGGCCGCACCGCCGTCTACGCCGACCTGGTCGCCTACGACGAGGTCGCCCACCACTCCGGCCCGCACAGCCGTGACGCCGAGAAGGTGCTGCAACGCCTGGACCGCGCCCTCGCCCTGATCGAGAAGGCCGCCGAACACGCCCCCCGGCAGTACCGGATCGTCGTCCTCTCCGACCACGGCCAGAGCCCCGGCGAGACCTTCCACACCCGCTACGGACTCAGCCTCGGCGACCTGGTCCGGGCCGGCTGCGGACTGCCCGTGCCGCGCAAGGCCGAGCGCACCCACAGCGGTACCGAGGCGCGGGCCGCCGTCCGCGCGGCGCTGCGCAGGCCGGTCGAGGAGGGCGGCGAGAAGCACCGGCCGACGCGGGACTCGGAGCCGGTCGTGCTCGCCTCCGGCAACCTCGGCCTGGTCTCCTTCCCGGACGTGCCGCACCGCATGACCAAGGAGGAGCTGGACGCCCGTCATCCCGCGTTGCTCACCACCCTCGCCAACCATCCCGGCATCGGGTTCCTGCTGGTGCGCAGCGAGGAGCACGGCGGGGTGGTGCTCGGCGCGTACGGCGCGGAGATCCCGCTCGACCGGCTCGACGGTCACGCGGGGCCGCTGGGCGTCTTCGGGCCGGGTGCCGCCGATGCCGTACGGCGGACCCACTCCTTCCCGCACACCGCCGACATCATGGTCAACTCGTGGTTCGACCCCGAGAGCGGCGAAGTTCTCGCGTTCGAGGAGCAGATCGGGTCGCACGGGGGGCTGGGGGGTGCGCAGGGGCGGCCGTTCCTGTTGTCGCCGGTCGAGCTCACCGCGCCGGTGGAGAGCGGTCAGGACCTCGTCGGGGCCGAGGCCGTGCACCGGGTGCTGCGGCGGTGGCTTCGGGAGGCGGACGGGCCACAGGTTCCCTTGTCCGTGGAGGGAGAGAGGGCCGCGTAGTGCTCTCAGCGCGGGCCGGTGGGGGGTGCTCGCGCAGTTCCTCCCCCGGCCTTCGGCCGGGGGTGCCCCCAGCGCCCCCAAGGGGGCGCTCCGGCCGGGCGCCGGATAAATCGGCTGCGTTCCTTTCGGTCCCGGCTCACACTGTTCGAGTCGCACATCTCTCGAACACCCCCAAGGAGCAGCCTCTTGCAGGCAGCCGTGACCGTCACGCCCTCCCGTATCCCCGAACTCCTCCTCGGACTCGCCACCGTGCGGCCCGTGTTCATCTGGGGCGCTCCCGGAATCGGGAAGTCCTCCCTGGTGCGGGAGTTCGCCGAATCGCTCGGACTGGAGTGCGTGAGCCTGCTGGGCACGCAGCTCGCGCCCGAGGACCTGATCGGGGTTCCGCAGATCCGGGACGGGCGGTCGGTGTTCTGCCCGCCCGAGTCGATCGCCCGGGACGAGCCCTACTGCCTCTTCCTCGACGAGCTGAACGCGGCCACCCCCGATGTGCAGAAGGCGTTCTACTCGCTGATCCTCGACCGGCGCATCGGCAACTACGAGCTGCCCAAGGGCTCGATCGTCATCGGTGCCGGCAACCGGGCCACCGACAACGCCCTCGCCCGGCCCATCGCCTCCGCGCTCGTCAACCGGCTGGCCCACGTCCATCTGGAGGCCTCCGCGCACGACTGGCTCGCCTGGGCAGGGGCCAACGGCATCCATCCGTGGATCCTGGACCACCTCACCGACCGGCCCGACCACCTGTGGTCCAAGCCGCCGAAGACCGAGGAGCCGTTCTCCACCCCGCGCTCCTGGCACATGCTCTCCGACGCCCTGCACTCCTTCGGGCGCGAGCTGGACGAGGAGACGTTGAAGGTGCTGGCGCACGGCACGCTGACCCCTGCGCACGCCACCGCCTTCTGCGGATACGTCAAGATCGTGCGTAGCCGGTTCGGGATCGAGGCCATCCTGAAGGGGGACGCGGGCTGGCCGCCCCGGATCGAGGACCGCGACCTGCTCTACTACCTCGCCGAGTCGTTCCGGGGGCGGCTGGTCAAGGAACTGCCCGCCGACAGGGAGCACATGTCGGCGAACGGCCGACAGACGGCGTACCGCGCCAAGTCGCTGCTGGTGCAGCTGGCCGAGATCTCCGTCGAGGTCGCCCAGACCGTCATCGCCTCCGACCCCGAGGGCAACCCGGTGCTGCCCGCCTGGTTCCTGATCGAGGCGGCCCGGGACATGCCCCGGCTCGTGGAGGCCAGGCGATGAGCCGAGCCGCCGCCCGCAAGGAGCAGCAGAAGAAGGACCCCGCCGCGGAGAACTTCGCGGCCGGCGTCGAGCTGCTGCGCGCCAACCCGGCCCTGCGGGCTGTGGAGTTCACGATCTGCCGGCACGAGAAGTGCGAACTCGCGCCCCGCGAAGGGCTGGTGCGCGCCGACTCCGACGGAGTCCTGCACGCGCATGCCACCCGACGGGCCGAACCCGCCGAGTGGGCCTGGGCGTTGGCGCACTGCACCATCCATCTCGGCTTCGGGCACCTGCCGGCCGCCACCGGGCCGCGTGACCAGCCCGACCGCTACGACCTCGCCGCCCGCTGCGCCGTCGTCAACCGCTTTCTGCAGACCTTCCCGATCGGCGAGTCCCCCGACCACCTGCCCGCCTCCTACCCGGAGGGTGACGAGGAGCGGCTCGCCGCCGGCTGGCGCCGGACCGGTGGCATCCCGGCGGCGTACGAGCGCGGAGGGACGAACGGCGGCGAGCCCGACCAGCTCCTCCTCTCCTGGAGCAAGTGGGCCGGTCAAGTGCCCGACTGGCAGGTGGGGTTCGCGCACGCACTGACCCGCACCATGTCCCGGGCGATGGACCTGGCCGGCGGCCGCCGCACCACCATGTCCGGCCCGCCCACCCCGCGGCGCCCCTGGGAAAAGGCGCTGAGCTGGTTCATCTCCTCCTACCCGCTGCTCGGCGGCATCGCGGCCGGCATCACACTCGTCGCCGACGCCGAACTGGCCCGCGCCCACGACATCGCCGTCGCCGCGGTCAACCCCGAGGCCGGCGAGATCTACGTCAACCCGCTGCGGACCATGGAAGACGAGGAGTGGCGGTTCGTCCTCGCTCACGAGATGCTGCACGCCGCGCTGCGCCACGGCGACCGCCTCGGCGCCCGCGACCCCTACCTCTTCAACATCGCCTGCGACTACGTCATCAACGGCTGGCTGGTCGAGATGCGCGTCGGCACCATGCCCGAAGGGCTGCTGTACGACGCCGGGTTGAAGGGGCTCTCGGCCGAGGAGGTGTACGACCGGATCGCCGTCGACCTGAGAAGGATGCGGCGTCTGGCCACGCTGCGCGGCAAGGGGCGCGGTGACGTGCTGGGTGCGCCGCTCGGGCCGCCCGGCGCGTACGTCGACCTCGACGAGTTCTACCGGCGCGGACTGAGCCAGGGGCTCGACCTGCACCGGGCGCAGGACCGGGGTTACCTGCCCGGCGGCCTGGTGGAGGAGATCCGCGCACTCAGCCATCCGCCGCTGCCCTGGGACGCCCGGCTGGCCCGCTGGTTCGACGAGTTCGTACCGCGCCCGGAGGCCGTACGGTCGTACGCCCGCCCCTCGCGCCGGCAGTCGTCCACCCCGGACATCCCGCGCGCCGGCCGGTACTTCCCGCCCGAGGAGGTCGCCCGGTGCACCTTCGGCGTGGTCCTCGACACCTCCGGCTCCATGGACCGCACCCTGCTCGGCAAGGCCCTCGGTGCGATCGCCTCCTACGCCGAGGCCCGTGACGTGCCGGCCGCGCGTGTCGTCTTCTGCGACGCGGCGCCGCACGACGCCGGCTATCTTCCGACCACCGAGATCGCCGGCCGGGTCCGGGTGCACGGCCGCGGCGGGACGGTCCTGCAGCCCGGCATCGACCTGCTCCAGCGCGCCGACGACTTCCCGCCCACCGCGCCGGTCCTCGTGATCACCGACGGCTGGTGCGACGTCCTGCGGGTCCGCCGCGAGCACGCCTACCTGATCCCGGACGGTCGTCGCCTGCCGTTCACTCCCCGTGGGCCGGTCTTCCGGGTGCGATGAGCCCCGATGTGATCGGATGGGGGCGAGCGAACCGGTTCATTCGCCTTCATCGCCGAAAGGAACAACCGTGGCTACCACGCGCACCGCACACACCGTCTGGGAAGGCAGCCTCACCGAGGGCAACGGTGTCATCACCTTCGACTCCTCCGGTATCGGCGAGCAGCCCGTCACGTGGGCCTCGCGCTCCCAGGAGGCGAACGGCAAGACCAGCCCCGAGGAGCTGATCGCGGCCGCCCACTCCAGCTGCTTCTCCATGGCGCTCTCGCACGCCCTGACCGGGGCCGGCACCCCGCCCACCAAGCTGGTCACCAACGCCGACGTCACCTTCCAGCCGGGCACCGGCATCACCGGCATCCACCTGACCGTCGAGGGCACCGTCCCCGGCCTGGACGCGGAGGGCTTCGTCGCCGCCGCCGAGGACGCCAAGAAGAACTGCCCGGTCAGCCAGGCCCTGACCGGCACCACGATCACCCTGGACGCGAAGCTCGCCTGACCGCCGTACCCGCCGCGATGCCGCGCCCCCTTCTTCCGGGGGCGCGGCATCGTCGTTTACGGGGTACCCGGCATTGACAACGGCTCGCTCAAGTTTTGTGCTGGAGTCGGGGAAGCGCCCGGGCGGAAAGGGGACGGACATGGCACGTGCGGTCGGTATCGACCTCGGTACGACGAACTCGGTGGTGGCCCTGCTGGAGGGCGGTGAGCCCACCGTCGTCGCCAATGCCGAGGGGGCGCGCACCACCCCGTCGGTCGTGGCCTTCGCGAAGAACGGCGATGTGCTGGTCGGCGAGGTCGCCAAGCGTCAGGCGGTGACCAACGTGGACCGCACCGCGCGCTCGGTCAAGCGGCACATGGGCGACGCGGCCTGGCGGTTCCCGGAGAGCGGGAGCGTCGACGGCACCCGGTTCCGGGCCCAGGAGCTCTCCGCGCGGGTGCTGCAGAAGCTCAAGCGCGACACCGAGGCCTACCTCGGCGAGGACGTCACCGACGCGGTGATCACCGTACCCGCGTACTTCGACGACGCCCAGCGGCAGGCCACCAAGGAGGCCGGGGAGATCGCCGGCCTGAAGGTGCTGCGGATCATCAACGAGCCGACGGCCGCCGCGCTCGCCTACGGCCTCGACCGGGGTGAGGAGCAGACCGTCCTCGTCTTCGACCTCGGCGGCGGCACCTTCGACGTGTCGCTCCTCGAGATCGGCGACGGGGTGATCGAGGTCAAGGCCACCAACGGCGACACGCATCTGGGCGGCGACGACTGGGACCAGCGGATCGTCGAGCATCTCGTGAAGCGGTTCAAGGGGCAGTACGGCATCGACCTGAGCAACGACAAGATGGCCGTGCAGCGGCTGCGCGAGGGCGCCGAGAAGGCGAAGATCGAGCTGTCGTCGTCGACGGAGACGTCCATCAACCTGCCGTACGTCACCGCCTCCGCGGAGGGGCCGCTGCATCTGGAGGAGAAGCTGACACGCGCTCAGTTCCAGGAACTCACGGCCGACTTGCTGGACCGTTGCAAGAAACCCTTCCATCAGGCCGTCAAGGACGCGGGTGTGCAGGTGTCGGCGATCGACCACGTCATCCTGGTCGGCGGCTCGACCCGGATGCCGGCCGTCACCGATCTGGTCCGTGAACTCACCGGCAAGGACCCGCACAAGGGCGTCAACCCGGACGAGGTGGTCGCGGTCGGCGCCGCCCTCCAGGCGGGTGTCCTCCGCGGTGACGTCAAGGACGTGCTGCTGCTCGACGTCACCCCGCTGTCCCTGGGCATCGAGACCAAGGGCGGCATCATGACCAAGCTGATCGAGCGCAACACCACGATCCCGACCCGGCGTTCGGAGATCTTCACGACCGCGGCCGACAACCAGCCCTCGGTGGGCATCCAGGTCTACCAGGGCGAGCGTGAGATCGCCGCCTACAACAAGAAGCTGGGCGTCTTCGACCTCACCGGCCTGCCGCCGGCACCGCGCGGGGTGCCCCAGATCGAGGTGGCCTTCGACATCGACGCGAACGGGATCATGCACGTCTCGGCGAAGGACCTGGCGACCGGCCGTGAGCAGAAGATGACCGTGACCGGCGGCTCCGCCCTCCCCAAGGACGACATCGACCGCATGATGCGGGAGGCCGAGCAGTACGCCGAGGAGGACCGCAAACGCCGCGAGTCCGCGGAGACCCGGAACCAGGCCGAACAACTCGTCTACCAGACCGAGAAGTTCCTCCGGGAGAACGAGGAGCGGGTGCCGGGCGCCACGAAGTCCGACGTGGAGGCGGCGATCACCGAGCTGAAGGCACTCCTGGAGCGGGACGCCGACACCGGCGAGCTGCGGCAGGGGGTGGAGAAACTGGCGAGCGTGAGCCAGCAGATGGGGCAGGCCATGTATGCCAGTGCCTCCGGCGGTTCGGCCGAGGAACAGCGGGCGCCCGGAGGCGAGGAGGAGGGAGTGGTGGACGCCGAGATCGTGGACGACGAGAGGGATCGGGGTGCGGCTGGGTGAGGCACCGCCGGGTTCCGCCGTCGTGGCTGAGCGCCGTCGCGGCGGAAGGAGACCTAGCTCTTTGTGGTCTCCCGGCCCCGGCGTTCCGGGCGGGGACCCAACCGCCTCGGATCCCTCGACCGGTAGACCAGGTACGGGCGGAACAGGTACTGCACCGGGGCGCTGAACATGTGGACCAGGCGGGTGTAGGGGACCAGGGCGATGAGGATCATGCCGATGACCGCGTGGATCCGGTAGAGGACCGGGACGTCCGCCATCAGGGCTGTCTTCGGCTGGAGGATGAAGAGGCTCCGGGCCCAGGGGGCGATCGTGCCGCGGTAGTCGTAGCCGTCGCCGGAGGTGTGGCTCAGCTTCGCGGTCATGCCCAGCGCGATCGCGGCGAGCAGGACCAGGTACATGGTCTTGTCGTTCGTCGTCGTGGCGCGCAGGACCGGGGCCCGGGTGCGGCGCCGGTGGAGGAGGGCCAGGCCGGCCACCGTGAGGACGCCCGCGAGTGTGCCGCCGTACAGGGAGAACAGGTGGTACGTGTGGTCGCTGACGCCCAGCGACCGCGTCCAGGACGCCGGGACGAACAGGCCGGCGAGGTGTCCCGCCAGGACGAACAGGATGCCGTAGTGGAAGACGGGGGAGGCGATGTCCAGGAGCCTCGACTCGTGGACCCGGGAGGAGCGGCTGGTCCAGCCGTACTTGTCGTAGCGGTAGCGCCAGACCAGGCCGGCGACCAGGAGGGCGCAGGCGATGTAGGGCAGGGCTCCCCACAGGGGCATGGTCATGGGCGCACCCCTGTGCTCGCGGCCGGCAGGGCGGCGCAGACCGCGTCCAGGACGGACGCGTACGGGGTCCCGAAGTCGGTGAGCCGGCACCGGAGTTGTGCCAGGCAGTCGCGATGCTCGGTGAGCAGCTCGGTGTTGCCGGTGCGGGCCGTGAACTCCAGGACGGCGGGCAGGAAGTCCGGCAGCTCCTCGCCGGTGAACTCCATGCCGTACGCCTTGTAGATGTCCTGGAACCGGACCAGGGACATGCCGCGGCGGCGGGTGTCGCCGTCCCGCCACCAGCTGAGATAGAGGCTGTGCCGGTTCTTGAAGTCGAAGACCTGTACGTAGTGCGCGGCCAGCTCCTGCGGTGGGGTCACCGTCGCGTGGTCGGTGAACTCCCGCAGTTGCGGGGCGGCTTCGCGCAGCAGCGGCAGCCGGGCGACGAAGTCGTCGTCCGGGTAGGTGAGACAGAGTGCCGCCGCCTGGTAGAACACCGCGTCCGAGGGCATCAGTCCTCCTTCGCCTCGTCGGGAGTGTCGGCGGTCTGCCGTCTGCGCAGACCATGGAAGTTCTGCACCGACACCACGGGGAGCAGTTTCCGCCCCGAGTCCTGGCCGAAGGGGCCGTCGCCGCCCATGCCGGGGCCGCCGTCGAAGTCGAGGCTGCAGCCGTCGGGCAGCGTGGACTCCTCCAGGCGGCGGGCGTCGCCCACGGCCGCCGGAGGGATCACGTACCGGTCCTCGTACTTGGCGATCGCCAGCAGCCGGTACATGGCCTCGATCTCGTCCGGCCGCATGCCGACGGCCGAGGCGATCGCCGGGTCCGGCTCCTCGTCCAGGTTGAGCGCACGCATGTGGGAGCGCATCGCCGCGAGTTTCTCCAGGCAGCTGCGGACCGGGGCGGGGTCGCCCGCGGTGAACAGCTCGGCCAGGTAGGCGAGGGGGATGCGCAGGGTGTCGATCGCGGCGAACAGGTTGTCGGCGTCCTCGCCGTCGTGGCCGGTCTCGGAGAGCGCGTCCACGACGGGGGACAGCGGTGGGATGTACCAGACCATGGGCAGCGTCCGGTACTCCGGGTGCAGGGGCAGCGCCACCCGGTACCTGCTGATCAGCGCGTGGACCGGGGAGCGGCGGGCCGCCTCCGTCCAGTCGTCCGGGATGCCCGCCGCCGCGCAGGCCCGCCGCACGGCCGGGTCCTCCGGGTCGAGGAAGACGCCCAACTGGGCCTCGTACAGCGCCTTCTCGTCCTTCGTCCGGGCCGCCGCCGTCACCTTGTCGGCGTCGTAGAGGATCACCCCGAGGTAGCGCAGCCGGCCCACGCAGGTCTCCGAGCAGACCGTCGGCAGGCCGACCTCGAGCCGCGGGTGGCACAGCGTGCACTTCTCGGCCTTGCCGGTGGCGTGGTTGAAGTAGACCTTCTTGTACGGGCAGCCGGTCACGCACATCCGCCAGCCCCGGCACCGGTCCTGGTCGACAAGGACGATGCCGTCCTCGGTCCGCTTGTACATCGCCCCGGACGGACAGGAGGCCACGCAGGACGGGTTGAGGCAGTGCTCGCAGATCCGGGGGAGGTAGAACATGAAGGTCTGCTCGAACTCGAACCTCACCTTGTCCGAGGCGTGCCGACGGGCTCGCTCGACCATCGGGTCCAGGTCGCCGTGGGCGGGGGCGCCGGCCAGGTCGTCGTCCCAGTTCGAGGACGACTCGATCTTCATGGGCTTGGCGTCGAGCAGGGAGACCGGGCGGGCCACCGGGTAGTCGTCGCCGAGCGGGGCGTCGGTCGGGTTCCGGTACTCGTCCGTCCAGGGCTCGTAGTAGTCCTTGATCTCCGGGAGTCCGGGGTCGGCGAAGATCCCGGCGAGCTTGTGCAGCCGGCCGCCCGCCTTGAGCCTGAGCGCGCCGCGCCGGTTCAGCTCCCAGCCGCCGCGCCACCTCTCCTGATCCTCGTAGCGGCGCGGATAGCCCTGTCCCGGCCGGGTCTCGACGTTGTTGAACCAGACGTACTCCATGCCCCGCCGGTTGGTCCACGCCTGCTTGCAGGTGACCGAACAGGTGTGACAGCCGATGCACTTGTCGAGGTTCATGACCATCGCGATCTGGGCCATCGGGCGCATCAGTACTCGACCTCCTGGGCGCGGCGCCTGAGGACCGCCACCTCGTCGCGCTGGTTGCCCGTCGGGCCCAGGTAGTTGAAGGCCCAGGACAGCTGGGCGTAGCCGCCGATCAGGTGCGAGGGCTTGAGGATCAGCCGGGTGAGCGAGTTGTGGATGCCGCCGCGCATGCCGGTGGTCTCCGTCTTCGGGACCGCCACCGTGCGCTCCCGGGCGTGGTGCACGTAGACCGTGCCGGCCGGCATCCGGTGCGAGACGACCGCCCGCGCCACCACCACACCGTTGCGGTTCACCGCCTCCACCCAGTCGTTGTCCCCGACCCCGATCGCGTCCGCGTCCTGCGGGGACACCCAGATGTTCTGGCCGCCCCGGGCGAGCGCGAGCATGAACAGGTCGTCCTGGTACTCGGAGTGGATCGACCACTTGCCGTGCGGGGTCAGGTAGCGGACCGTCACCTCGCGCTGTCCGTCCGGGCCGAGCCGCGGTTCGCCGGACAGCCTGTTCAGGTCCAGCGGCGGCCGGTAGACGGGCAGCGCCTCGCCGAGCTCGTGCATCCAGTCGTGGTCGAGGAAGAAGTGCTGGCGGCCGGTGAGCGTGTGCCAGGGCTTGAGGTGCTCGGTGTTGAGGGTGAAAGCCGTGTACCTGCGGCCGCCGGACTCGCTGCCCGACCACTCCGGCGAGGTGATCGCCGGGACCGGCGCGGCCTGCGTGTCGGCGTACGTGACCCGCCTGCCCTCGTGCTCGGCGGCCAGGTGGGCCATCTGCTGGCCGGTGCGCTGCTCCAGGGTGCGGAAACCCTGGGTGGCGAGGCGGCCGTTGGTGGTGCCGGAGAGCGCCAGGACGGCGTCGGCGGCCTTCACCGCCGTGTCGAGCGAGGGACGGCCCTCAAAGCCGACCCCGTGCGACTCCCGCAGTCGCGCGACCTCTTGATCCGGCCTGAGGACGATCCCCTTGGCGGGCAGTCCCAGTTCCTCCACCAGCGGTCCGAGCGCCGCGAACTTGCCGCCGATCGCGGTGTAGTCCCGCTCCACCACGCTCAGGTTCGGCATGGTCTCGCCGGGCACGGGCTCGCACTCCCCGTGCTTCCAGTCCCGCACCACCCCGCCGGGCTGGGCCGTCTCGCCGGGCGTGTCGTGCTGCAGCGGCGCGGCCACCAGGTCCCTGCGCACCCCGAGATGGCGCACGGCCAGCTCGCTCAGCCGCTCCGCGAGCGCCTTGAAGGTGTCGAAGTCGGTGCGCGCCTGCCAGGGCGGGTCCACGGCCGGGATGAAGGAGTGCACGTACGGATCCATGTCGGTCGACGACAGGTCGTGCTTCTCGTACCGGGTGGCGGCGGGCAGGACGACGTCCGACAGCAGGGTGGAGGGGGTCTGCCGGAAGTCCAGCGAGAGCAGGAGGTCGAGCTTGCCCTCGGGCGCCTCGTCCCGCCAGGTCACGTCCCGGGGGCGCCGGCCCGGGGACGCCTCCTCGGCGCGCAGGGAGGAGTGCGTGCCGAGGAGGTGCTTGGTGAAGTACCCGGCGTCCTGCGCCGACGAGCCGAGGAGGCTGGCCCGCCACAGGGTCAGGACACGCGGCCAGTTCGCCGGGGCGTCGGGGTCCTCGCACGCGAACTTCAGGGTCCCCGCCTTGAGTTCGGCCACCGCCTCGGCGACCGGGTCGCCGGACGCCTCGCCGAGTTCCAGCGGGTTGCGGTCGAAGGTCGGGTAGGACGGCATCCAGCCCGAGCGGGCCGACAGCGCGAGGCAGTCGGCACCGGTCATTCCGGCGAACCTGCCCTCCCCGAGCGGTGAGGCCAGGACGTCGGCGCCGAACCGGTCGTAGCGCCACTGGTCGGTGTTGAGGAACCAGTAGGCGGTGCCGATCATCTGGCGCGGCGGCCGGGACCAGTCGCTCGCCGAGGCCAGGCAGGCCCAGCCGGTGACCGGGCGGCACTTCTCCTGGCCCACGTAGTGCGCCCAGCCGCCGCCGTTGCGGCCCTGGCAGCCGGTGAGCTGGAGCAGGGCCAGGAAGGCGCGGTAGATGGTCTCGGAGTGGAACCAGTGGTTGGTGCCGGCGCCCATCAGGATCATGCAGCGGCCCTTGGAGCGCTCGGCGGTCCGTGCGAACTCCCTTGCGATCTTGATGCACTTGGCGGCCGGGACCGAGGTGTGCCGCTCCTGCCAGGCGGGGGTGGCCGGGGCGCCGGCGTCCTCGTAGTGGGTGGGCCAGCGGCCCGGCAGTCCGTGCCGCCACACGCCGTACTGGGCGAGCAGGAGGTCGTAGACGGTCGTCACCAGCGGGCCGTGCGCGCCGCCGAGGCGGGTCGCCGGCACCCCGCGCCGCAGGACGTCCCCGCTGCCCCGGCCGTGCTCACCGCCGTCCGTGTCGAAGCGCGGGAGCAGCACCTCGACACCGGCCGCCACCTCACTGCCGTACAGGGTCAACTGTGGTTCGATCGCGTCGAGTTCGAGGTTCCAGCGGCCCTTCCCGGTGTCCGTCCAGCGGAAGCCGAGGGAGCCGTTCGGGACGACCGCGCGGCCGGAGGCGGCGTCCAGGACGACCGTCTTCCACTCGGCACCCTCGCCCCGCCGGCCGAGGTCGGTGGCGCGCAGGAACTTGTCCGGCACGTACGCGCCGTCCCGCTCGGTGAGCGTCACCAGGAACGGCAGGTCGGTGAACTTCTTCACGTAGTCCGCGAAGAACGGGGTCTCGCGGTCGACGAAGAACTCCTTGAGGATCACGTGGCCCATCGCGAGGGCCAGCGCGCCGTCGGTGCCGGGGTGCGGATGCAGCCACTCGTCGGCGAACTTCGCGTTGTCCGCGTAGTCGGGGGAGACGGCCACGACCTTCTGGCCGCGGTAGCGGGCCTCCGCCATCCCGTGCGCGTCCGGGGTACGGCTCACCGGGACGTTCGAGCCGCACATCATGAGATAGGCCGCGTCCCACCAGTCGCCCGACTCCGGCACGTCCGTCTGGTCGCCGAAGACCTGCGGCGAGGCCACCGGCAGGTCCGCGTACCAGTCGTAGAACGACAGCATCGGGGCGCCGATCAGCGAGTGGTAACGGGCGCCGGCCGCGTGCGACACCATCGACATCGCGGGGACGGGGGAGAAGCCGGCGATGCGGTCCGGGCCGTACGTCTTGATGGTGTGCACCTGCGCCGCGGCGACGATCTCCAGCGCCTCGTCCCAACTGGCCCGCACCAGGCCTCCCTTGCCGCGTGCCTGCTGGTAACGGCGGCGGCGCCCGGGGTCGTTCTGGAGGGCCGCCCAGGCCAGCACCGGGTCCGGGAGCCGCCGCTTCGCCTCCCGGTACATCTCCAGGAGCACGCCCCGGACGTACGGATACCGCACCCGGGTGGGCGAGTACGTGTACCAGGAGAACGCGGCACCGCGCGGGCAGCCGCGGGGCCCGTACTCGGGGCGGTCGGGGCCGACCGACGGGTAGTCCGTCTCCTCGTGGCTCCAGCGGTCCCGGTGGAAGGCGTCCGGCTCCCGGCCGCCGGTCGGTGCCACGCTGTGCAGATCGGGCGCGGGCGTACCGGGCCGGAAGAACCGGGCGGCGCTCAGCAGCGCCGCGCCCGGCTCCTTCGGTGGTGTCCGCGTGTCGGTCACGTCCGCTCCCTTGCTCACCCTTTGCTTCGACGCTAGGGGCGGGCACGGGAACGCACCTGTTCAGGGCACCCGGACGGGTCAGACCTTGCGGGCGACCCCGCCGTACACCGGCACGATGCCCTCCGCCTGGATGGCCACGTCCTCCGGGTCCGGGCGCCAGCCGGAGACCGGGATCACCCCGGGGCCGAGCAGCTCCAGGCCGTCGAAGAAGCGGTAGAAGGCGGGCAGTGAGCGCGGGTGGAAGGGCGTCCCGCTGCGCCGGAAGTTCGCGGCCGCCTGCTCGATCGCCTCCGGGCTGAGGTCCGGGGTGACCTGGGAGAGGATCAGATGGCTGCCCGGGGCGAGCGCCTCGACGTACCTGCGCAGCAGGCCGTAGACGTCGTCGCCGTCCGGATCCTCGTCGAGGTAGTGGGTCAGCGCCACCAGCGACAGCGAGACGGGCTCCTTGAAGTCCAGGGTCTCGGCGGCACGGGCCAGCAGGGTGTCGACGTCCCGGACGTCGGCGTGCACGTACGCGGTGCTGCCCTCCTCCGTGCCCCGCAGCAGCGCCTCCGCGTGGCGCAGCACGATCGGGTCGTTGTCCGCGTACACCACCTTCGACTCCGCCGCCACGCCCTGCGCCACCTGGTGCAGGTTCGGCTCGGTCGGAATGCCCGTGCCGATGTCCAGGAACTGGCGGGTGCCGGACTCGGCGACCGTGCGCACGGCCCGCTGCATGAACCGGCGGTTGGCGCGCGCCCCGCGCAGCACGGTGCCGTCCACGGCGAGGATCCGCCGGGCCAGCTCCTCGTCCACCGGGTAGTTGTCCTTGCCGCCCAGCCACCAGTCGTACACCCGCGCCGGATGCGGCCGGCTCGTGTCGATCGAGGTCGGAGCGGGCTCGGGTGCGGTCACAGTCTGTGCTCCTCGGATCGGAGTTCGTCGCGCGATCGGGGTCGCGTCGGATTCTGTCGCGAGATCAGAGTTTGTCGCGGTACTCCCGCAGCAGGTCCTCGGTCCGCTGTGCCGAGGCCGCCCGGGCCGTCATGTGGTCCAGGACCTCCAGGTGCGCCCCGACCTCGTCGCGGGAGTCCAGGTACAGGGCGCCGGTCAGGTACTCGGTGAAGACCATGTCGGGCAGCTCTGGCTCGGCGAACCGGAACAGCGTGAACGGCGCGTACGTCCCCGGGTGCGGGCCGCTCGCGAACTCGGCCAGCTGGAGGGTTATCCGGTCCCGTTCGATGTAGGCGAGGAGCTTGTCGACCTGGTCGCGCATCACCTCGCAGTGGATGCTCACCGGGCGCCGCAGCACGGTCTCGTCCATGATCACCCACAGGTGGGGCGGATCGGCCTGCTCCAGCAGCCGCTGCCGGGTCATGCGCAGCGCCACATGCCGCTCCACGGCCGCGGGGTCGCCGTGGCCTATCGTCCCGGCCTCCATCACGGCACGGGCGTACGCCTCGGTCTGCAACAGGCCCGGGAAGAAGTGCGGTTCGTAGGAGCGGATGACCCGGGCGGCGCCCTCCAGGCTCACGTACAGGCTGAACCAGTCCGGCAGCACGTCGTGGAACCGCTGCCACCAGCCCGGCTGGTTGGCCTCCTCGGCCAGCCGCACGAACGCGGCCTGCTCCTCCTCGGGCACCCCGTACGTCTCCAGCAGCACCTGGATGTACGGGATCTTCAACGCGACCTCGGCCATCTCCATCCGCCGTACGGTCGCCTGGGCCACCCGCAGCACCCGCGCCGCCTCGTCCCGGCCGAGGCCTGCCGCCTCGCGCAGCTCCTGCAGCCGCTTGCCGAGCACGACCTGCCCCACTGTGGGCGCAGCACGCCGCTCACTCACGCCACGCCTCCCCTACGTGCCCAAGTACGGGGAGCAGTGTGTCACGCGATGCCGCCTCGCACACCTGGTCGAGGGAACTACTTCTGTCAACTTACCAACGAGTGCAGATACTTGGCGGTGGCGGGGTCGGCGGGCAGGAACGTCTCGATGGCCAGCTCGGCGACCGTCACGTCCATCGGCGTGTTGAACGTCGAGATCGACGACACGAACGCCAGTTCCCGCCCCGCGTGCTCGATCCGCATCGGCAGCGCGAAGTACGCCACGGGTTCGGCGGGTTCGGCGGACTGGAGGCGGCCGGCGTCCTCCCGCGCCGGAACCGCATAGGCGGCGACCTCCTCGTACAACTCCCGCAGGGCTTCGGAGCGGTGCAACGCGATCCGCCGTTCCATCTGCTCCAGCAGGTGCCCGCGCCACTCGCGCAGGTTGCGGATGCGCGGCGCCAGCCCCTCCGGGTGCAGGGTCAGCCGCATGGCGTTCGGGGCGGGCGCGAGCAGCGACTCCGGGACGCCCTCCAGGAGCATGGCGATGCCCCGGTTGGCGGCGACCACCGTGTACGTGGCGTCCACGACCAGCGCCGGATACGGCTCGTAGCCCTGGATCAGCCGCTCCATGCCGTCGCGATGGGGGAGCGTCCAGCGCCGGGTCGTCCAGCGGGGTCTCCGGGTAGTGCGGGGCGTAACCGGCCGCCAGCAGCAGCGCGTTGCGCTCCCGTACCGGCACGTCCAGGTGCTCGGCCAGGCGCAGCACCATCTCCTCGCTCGGCCGCGACCGGCCCGTCTCGACGAAGCTGATGTGCCGGGCCGAGGAGTCGGCACGCAGTGCCAGCTCCAGCTGGCTCACCCGCCGCCGCTCCCGCCACGCGCGCAGCAGCGGGCCGACACCCTGGCCGTCGGGGGCGGTCGGGGATGCGGCGGGGCCGGACGCGGCGAGGGTCATGCCGACGACCGTAGCCGAGGACCGGACACGCGACCGAGACGGCCGGCCGGAAGGCCCGTCCATGGCAGGCTGAACGCACGTACGCCCACGCCACTCGCAGGTCCCCGGGAAGGAAGCCGCACCATGGCCGTCGCACCGCTGTCGCAGAAGGAGATCGAGGACCGGCTGGCCGAGCTGCCCGGCTGGTCGCTGGACGGCGACCGGCTCGCCCGCGCCTACCGGCTCGACTCGCACTTCGCCGCCGTCGCCCTGGTCGTGCACATCGCCCACATCCAGGACGAACTGGACCACCACTCCGACCTCACCCTCGGCTACAACACCGTCACCCTGACGGTGAACACCCACAGCGTGGGCGGTGCCGTCACCGCCAAGGACTTCGAACTCGCCCACAGGGTGGAGGACATCGCCCCAGGCCACGGCGCACACTGAGCCATGTGATCGACTACGACAAGGAAGCCGGGGTCTATGACGCGACCCGCGGCGGCGAGGCCCGCGCCGAGGCGGCCGCCGACGCCGTCCTCGGCCTGATCCCCGACAGCGCCGACATCACCGGCAGCGCTGAAGGCCCCGACCGCAGCGACCGCCGCGACGGCACCGGCCGCCCCGGCCGTCTCCTGGACCTCGCCTGCGGCACCGGCATCGTCACCCGCCGGCTCGCCGCCGCCCGCCCGGCGCTCCAGGTCACCGGCGCGGACCGCGCACCTGGCATGGCGCGGCTGGCCGCGACCCGGCTGCCGGGCTCGGTCCTGCTCGCCGACAGCTGTCAACTCCCCTTCGCGGACGGTACGTTCGATGCCGTCACGACCGTCTGGCTGCTCCACCTGATAGCGGACGCCACCGAGGTCCGAGCGATCGTCGCCGAGTGCGCGCGGGTGCTGCGGCCCGGCGGGGTGTACGTCACCACCGTCGACAAGGCCGCGGCGCACGACGTCGGCAGCGACATCGACGCCGTACTCGCCGCCCGCCCCCGCCGCCCGGCCTCGGACGCCTCCGCGGACGTGAGCGCATACGCCCGGGCGAGCGGCCTGCTGCCCGCCGGACGGGCCGCCTTCACCGGCGTCGGCCAGGGCCGCAGCCCCCGCTCCACCCTCGTCGACCTGCGACGCGGCTGGTTCACGATGCTCCCGCCCGACGACCACCGCGTCGAGGAGTTCGCCGAGCGGCTGGCGGCCCTGCCCGACCAGGACCGCCGCCGCCCCGACCCCCGTTTCGCCGTACGGGCGTTCAGGAAACCGGCGGCCTGCTGAAGTCCATCGTCCAGTTGGTCACCCTGCCGAGGCCCTCTTCCTGGCCGGTGCCCCCGGCCCCGCCGCCGCGCTCGGTCTCGCCCGGTCCTGGCCGCCGCCCAGCTCAAGGTCCGCGCCGCCCTGCCGCCGGAGCTGCGCGCCCACACCGACCGGATCAGCGGCCGCTTCCATCCGCCCCGCCTCCGCCGGTGTCGGACGTGTCGCCGTAGATCACGCCCCGGCCGTGCGTCGAGACGTACACCCGGCCGTGCCGCCCAGCTTGAAGGGCAGGTCGTTCTGTTACCAGCTCGCGCCCCGGTCCGAGGACCGCAGCACCGCGCCGTTCGTCGGGTCCCGGCTGTTGGTGTACGTCCCGACGGCCGCGTACACCTTGTCCGGGTCCACGGAGTCGGAGGCCAGGCTGACGACACCCGCGTGCCCCCACTCGTCCCAGCCGACCGAGTCCAGCAACGGCGTCCAGGTCTTCGTCGACTCCGACCAGCGGTAGGCACCGCCGATGTCGGTACGGGCGTAGGCGAGGTTCTTCTCGGACCGGTTGAAGACGATCCCGGGGACGAACCCGCCGCCGTCGATCCGGGCGTTGTGCGAGGTGCAGCTGTCGGCGGCGAGCGTGACGTCCGTGGTTTCGTGGGCGGCGAGCGCGGGCGGGGTGCCGGCGAGCAAGCCGGCGTGGAGGGCGAGTACGGCGGTGAGGACGCGGGTTCTTCGCACGGGGTCCCTTCCGGGAGCAGGGAAGGGGAGTAAGCACTTTCTCGACGGTGTGAGAGTTGCCGGGCCGTCCCCAGTGCGGGTGAGGACGGCCCGGCTGCAGCGCCCCTTAGGGGCGCTGGGGGTACCCCCGGCCGAAGGTTGGGGGAGGAACTGCGCGACCGGCCACGACGAACCCGCAGCCGACCACTTCCATCACCGGAACTACTCGAGAAGCTCCGCGTACGACCCCATGGCCAGCGCGATGTCCGCCTGAGCCCAGAACCGGTGATACGTGAACACGGGCGCGGCCCCGCCCGCCAGATAGCTCTGGATCTTCGACCACGCGGGATCGTCCTGGTAGAAGGACCGCAGCGAGGCGAACGTCGACGACGAGTTGATCGCGTCACCGTTCGGCATCGTCCCGCTCCACCCGCTCGGGACATACACGCTGTCGTCGAAGCGGTTGTAGTCGGCCCGCGTCTCCGGCACCGCGATCCCCAGGCTGTCCCGGTAGTTGTTCCACATGCCGTCCAGCAGCGCCTTGGCGGTGGACTTCGCCGTCGTGTCACCGGACTTGGCGGCGTAGTACGTCAACGTCTTCGCGTACGCGGCCGCCACGCCCACGTCGTTCGTGTAGTCGGAGACCGTGACGTGAAGTCCGCTGTTCGAGCCGGGACTCGACGCGTTCCAGGTGTCGGGCTGCCCCGACCACTGGAGTGTCGACGGGATCCGATACGTGCCGTCCGGGTTGATCGTGGTCTTGGACAGCGCCCACGCCACCCACTTGTCGAGGATCGTCTTCGCCGCGGCGTTCCCGGTCTGCTGGTAGTACTCGGCGACCCGCTCCATCGACCAGGCCTGGAAGCCGAACCACTGGTTGGACGGCGGGTCGTGGTACACCGGCTCCCAGTCGTAGTACATGCCGTAGAACGTCGACGTACCGGACGGCGGACTCGCGTACCGCCCCTGCCAGCTGTTGGTCGCGCCGCCCGCGATGGCACCCTCGGACGACTGCAGCCAGCGGTAGAACTCCAGCTGCCGGGTCAGGGACGTGCCCCAGTCCGACGCTCCCGTGGCCGACTTGGGCTTCAGGTCGGCGTACGAGCTCAACGCGTAGGCGGCCAGCGGGTTCTGGTAGCCGCCGTGCACGTGGCTGGAACCGATCCGCCACGCCCATCCGGCACTGCTGTCGGTCGACCCGCCCCAGGCGTAGTACCAGGAGAGCAGATAGTCCGAGGCGTCCTTGCCGGTGCCGGCCGCGCAGGTCGTCGGGCCCACACAGTTGCCGATCTTCTTGAAGTACTTGTCGTACATCGCGTAGCGCAGGTAGTCGCCCATCTTCGCCGCCTTGCCCACGGTGGCGGAGACGTCGGCGCCCTTGCCCTGCTCCTTCGCCCACACGTCCGCCCAGTACGCGGCCTGCACCGCACGCGCGTCGGCGTCCGGGGCGTCCGTGTACTTCCACTGCTTGGCGTAGGACGAGTCACCGGTGAAGAGGTCCAGGTACCCGTTCTTGCCGCCGTACTTGAAGGCGTCGCAGGTCGGCTGCGGCACCGTCTCCCACACCGACTCCTGCGGACCGCGCTGGAAGGTGTTGATGTAGGAGGGTCCGCCGGCCGTCGGGCCGGCCTCGCAGGAACCACCCGGAGTGTCGCCGTAGCCGTAGACGTTGTCGACGTCCTCCAGCCAGTGCATGCCGTACACGTCGTCCGTGCCGTACGCGGACTTCAGTTCGCCGGCGATCGGGTCCGTGCCCACCGACACCGACGTGTCCAGCTTCGCCGGGTACTCGTTCGGCGTGTCCTGCTCCGGTGCGTACGTGGCCGGCTTGGACGCGTTGTAGAAGGAGTTGGCCGGCTGGTCGGCGTGGGCCGGGATCATGTACTTCTCCATGAGTGCCCACGCGCCGTTGAACTTGGACCAGTCACCGCTGACCTTGCCGTACATGGCCTGCAGCCAGAGAAGGTAGCTGTACGCCTCGGAGGTGGTCTCGTGGCCCTGGTCCGGGGCCTCGACGATCAGCGTCTCGACCGAGTGGTAAGGGATGCCCTCGGGGGAGAAGTAGCCGTTCGCCGGGTTGGTGATCTTCCCGTAGAGGTCCAGGAAGCGCGCGTCGTACGCGTTCGACGCGGCCAGCTCGGTCACGGTGACCGTGGCGCCGGTGTAGCCGGTCGCCGAGGCCGTGAAGGTCGCGGTGCCGGTGCCGGCGGAGTCCGCGGCCACCGTCACGTTCTGCGCGGTGCTCCAGTTGGACGGCGTGAACGTGAGCGACGATCCGGCGCTCACCGACAGGCCGGTGTTGCCGGCCGTGCGGGCCACGGCCACCGTCACGTCGGCGCTCGGCTGCTTCGACAGGCTCACCCCGAACGTGCCCGTCGCGCCCTGCTGGATGCCCAGCTGGGTCGGCGAGGCCACGACCGCGGGGCCCGAGGAGACCGTGATGCCGACCGGCGTCGAGGACGCGGACGCGCCCAGGCTGTCGTACGCCTTCGCCACCAGCGAATGACTGCCCACGGTCAAGCTGGAGACCGAGAGCGAGTACGGCGACGACGTGTCGGTGCCCAGCAGGGTGGTGTCGTCGTAGAACTCCACCTTGCCGACCGTCGCGCCGTCGGCCGCCGCCGCGGTCGCCGCCAGCGGGATCGCGTCGCCCTGGGTGTAGACGGCGCCCGCGCTCGGGCTGGTCAGCACGGCGATGGGCGGCTGGTGCGCACCGGCACAGGTCGTGCCGTTGACCGCGAAGCCCGTCGGGGCCGCGTTGCTGCCCGTGTACGAGAACTGGGCGCCGGTCGAGACCGCCGCGCCGGCCGCGATCGTGCCGTTGTACGGCGCGTTCTGCACGGTGACCGCGGTCCCGGACTGGGACCAGGTGCCGTTCCAGCCGCTGACCAGCCTCTGGTTGCCGGTGTACGCGTAGGTCAGGGTCCAGCCGTTGATCGCGTCGGTGCCGCGGTTGGTGAGGGTGAGGTCGGCGGTGAAGCCGGTGCCCCAGTCGTTCGTCTTGTAGTCCACGCTGCACTGGACGGTCGCCGCCTGGGCGGGGGACGTGCCGGTGGCGAGCATCGACAGGGGCAGCGCGAGGACGGCGACGACGGCGGTCCACAACCGCCGTACGGCTCTGCGCCTCCGCCCGTGGTGCATGGCATATCCGGGCTGCATGTGCTGGTTCCTCCTTGCGCTTGCGGCTCGGGGAGAAGTCAAGGCTTGAACCAGTGGGAGCGCTCCCATAGTGGAGACGTGGCATGGCGCGGTCAAGGCCGTTGAAGAGTCGAAAAGATTCGACGGACCCACTGCGGAAAAGTCAAGCAACTCCCCTGTTCTTCGCCTGCACTCGGCGCTACCTTCCTTCGCACCAGTGGGAGCGATTCCGTTCAGTCGACGCGTCCGTCACGACGCGCCCGAGCTGCAAGGAGTCGCTCATGCGACACCCCCCGCGTTCAGTTCTTTTAGCCGTCACCGGTGCGGTCGCCCTCGTCGGGGCCGCACTGGTGCCGGTGGTGTCGGCGTCCGGCGCCACACCCGTGTGCACGGTCGAGTACGCGGTCACCAGCCAGTGGGACACCGGGTTCCAGGGCTCCGTGACCATCACCAACAACATGGCCGCCGTGAGCGGTTGGAGGCTGACCTTCGACTTCGCGAACGGCCAGAAGGTCACCCAGGGCTGGAGCGCCAAGTGGGCCCAGTCCGGCACGACGGTCACCGCCGCCAACGAGAGCTGGAACGGTTCCCTGGCCACCGGCGCCGCCGTGAGCGCCGGGTTCCTCGGCTCCTGGTCGGGGAGCAACACCGTGCCGACGGCGTTCAGGCTCAACGGCACGACGTGCAACCTCGATTCACAGCCCACGTCCACTCCGACACCGACCGAGCCGCCCACCGACGGGACGGCACCGGCCCTGCACGTCTCCGGCAACGAGCTCGTGGACGCCGACGGCAAGGCCCACCGGCTCCTCGGCGTGAACCGATCCGGCGGCGAGTTCATGTGCGTGCAGGGCTACGGCATCTGGGACGGCCCGGTGGACGACGCGGCCGTCAAGGCGATCGCCGACTGGAAGGCCGACGCCGTCCGCATCCCGCTCAACGAGGAGTGCTGGCTCGGCCTGTCCGACGTCAAACCCGAGTACGCGGGCGCCAACTACATCAGCGCCGTGAAGGAACTGGTGGCGCGCGTCGAGTCGTACGGCCTCACGCCGATCCTCGAACTCCACTGGTCCTACGGCCAGTACACCGGCAACTCGGCCGGCTGCTCCGACGTGCACGCCACCTGCCAGAAGCCGATGCCGGACGCGCAGTACGCCCCGTCCTTCTGGTCCTCGGTGGCCGGCAACTTCAAGGACGACCAGGCGGCCGTCTTCGACCTGTTCAACGAGCCCTACCCGGACCGGGCGACCTCGACGGCCACCCAGGCCTGGCAATGCTGGCGGGACGGCGGCAGCTGCCCGGGGATCGGCTACGAGGTCGCCGGGATGCAGGACCTGGTGGACCGCATCCGGGGCGCCGGCGCCAGGAACGTCATCATGATCGGCGGGCTCGCGTACTCCAACGACCTCAGCCAGTGGCTGACGTACAGGCCCACCGACCCGGCCGGCAATCTCGTCGCCGCCTACCACGGCTACAACTTCAACGCCTGCGCCGGTGAGAGCTGCTGGAACTCCACCCTCGCCCCGGTCGCGGCCCGGGTTCCCCTGGTGGCCGGGGAGATCGGCGAGAACACCTGCTCGCACGCCTTCGTCGACCAGGTCATGAAGTGGTTCGACGACCGCGGCCTCTCCTACCTGGGCTGGACCTGGAACACCTGGGACTGCTCCTCCGGCCCGTCCCTGATCTCCGACTACACCGGCACGCCCACGGCGTATGGCGTCGGACTGCGCGACCACCTCCGGGCCGTCAACCCGTAAGCCCGACCACCGAAGAAGCACGTCCACCGAAGAAGCACGTCCACCGAACAAGAAGGAACCCGCACTCATGAGTCGTACCAGAACAGCGGTGTTCGCCGCCCTGGCGCTCGTCGCCGGGGTCTCGGGTCCGGCGGTCGCCGTGACCCCCTCCTCCGAGGCGGCGGTCTCCGCGATCCCCTGCACCGTCGACTACAAGATCCAGAACGACTGGGGCGCCGGCTTCACCGCCGCTGTCACCGTCACCAACAACTCGGCGGCGAAGTCGAGTTGGTCGGTGAAGTGGTCGTACGCCGGGAACCAGCAGGTGACCAGCTACTGGAACACCAAGCTGACCCAGAGCGGCGCCGCCGTCACCGCCAACAACGAGACCTACAACGGGACGCTGGCGACCGGCGGTTCGGTCAGCTTCGGGTTCAACGGGACGTACACCGGCACCGACGCGATCCCGACCTCCTTCACCCTCGACGGCGTCGCCTGCAACGTCGACGGCAGCAGCGGTGGTGGAGGCGGCGGAGGCGGGGGCGGCGGTACCCGGGTCGACAACCCGTACTCCGGCGCCAAGGTGTACGTGAACCCGGAGTGGTCCGCGAAGGCCGCCGCCGAACCGGGCGGCACCCGCGTCTCCAACCAGCCCACCGGCGTCTGGCTCGACCGCATCGCCGCGATCAACGGCACCGGCACCAGCATGGGCCTGCGCGCCCACCTCGACGCGGCGCTCGCCCAGAAGGGCAGCGGCGAGGAAGTCGTCCAGCTGGTCGTCTACGACCTGCCCGGGCGCGACTGCTCGGCCCTCGCCTCCAACGGCGAGATCGGCCCGACGGAGATCGACAAGTACAAGACGCAGTTCATCGACCCGATCGCGGCGATCCTCTCCGACAGCAAGTACGCCTCGCTGCGGATCGTCACCACCATCGAGCTCGACTCGCTGCCCAACCTGGTCACCAACACCGGCAGCCGCGCCACCGCCACCGCCAACTGCAACACCATGCTGGCCAACGGCAACTACGTGAAGGGCGTCGGTTACGCCCTGGCCAAACTCGGCGCCATCCCCAACGTCTACAACTACCTGGACGCCGGCCACCACGGCTGGCTCGGCTGGGACGACAACTTCGCCCCCTCCGCCCAGGTCCTCCACCAGGCCGCCACCGCCGAGGGCGCGACCGTCGACGACGTCCAGGGCTTCATCACCAACACGGCCAACTACAGCGCCCTGAAGGAGAACAACTTCACCATCAACGACACGGTGAACGGCACCTCCGTCCGCCAGTCCAAGTGGGTCGACTGGAACCGCTACGTCGACGAGCTGTCCTTCGCCCAGGCCTTCCGCACCGAGCTGGTCTCGGTCGGCTTCAACTCCGGCATCGGCATGCTGATCGACACCTCCCGCAACGGCTGGGGCGGCAGCGCGCGCCCGACCGGCCCCGGCGCGACGACCAGCGTGGACACGTACGTCGACGGCGGCCGCTACGACCGCCGGATCCACGTCGGCAACTGGTGCAACCAGGCCGGAGCCGGCCTCGGCGAGCGCCCGCAGGCCAGTCCGGCCGCCGGGATCGACGCCTACGTCTGGATGAAGCCGCCGGGCGAGTCCGACGGCTCCAGCAGCGCCATCCCGAACGACGAGGGCAAGGGCTTCGACCAGATGTGCGACCCGACGTACACGGGCAACGCCCGCAACGGCAACAACATGTCCGGCGCCCTGCCGAACGCGCCGCTGTCCGGGCACTGGTTCTCGGCGGAGTTCCAGCAGCTGATGGCCAACGCGTACCCGCCGTTGTCGTGATGACTGCGGGTTGAGCTGAGATCACGCTGCGGGCCGGTGGGGGCTGGTCGCGCAGTTCATCCCCCAGCCTTCGGCCGGGGGTACCCCCCAGCGCCCCTGAGGGGCGCTGGGGTCAGCCCGAGTGGGACAGGCCCCGACGGATCGTGTGCTCCACCGCCGAGTAGTCGCCGTCGGGGCGGTCCAGCTCGTAGGGGACGGCCGGCATCAGCGGCGGCTGGGCCATGAAGCGGGGGCGGGTGCCGTGGTTCGGCTGGGCCGCGTGCACCAGGAAGGGGTGGCAGAGGTAGACGTCGCCGGGGCGGCCGGTGGCGTACACGACGGGGCGGTGCGCGGAGGCCTCGACGACCTGCGGGGCGACCTCCAGCATTGAGACGCCCTCCTCGCCGTACGGCTCCAGGACCGCCGGGATGTCGAGGTGTGAGCCGACGCGGATCCGGGTGGGCGCATCCTGCTCGGTCACCTCGGAGAAGAGGAACAGCATCAGCAGCGCGCGGTCGCGGGAGCGCAGGTTCGTGTGGTACCAGCGGGTCTCGACGCCGTCCGGGAGGTAGCTGCCCTCTATGTGCCAGCCCGCGTCGTCCGGCTCCTCGGCGTGCGGGAACCGCAGGGGAAAGCTGCCCAGCGAATAACGTGGCTCCCAGCGGCCCTCACCCACCAGCAGGTCGAACGCGGTGTGCAGCACGGGGGAGTTGACGGCGGCCGCGAACGGGCCCTGGGCCATCCCCGCGACCCACACCACCGGGTCCTTCCACGTACCGGGGTCCCCTGGGTCGTACCCCGTCTCCCGCCACAGCAGCCGGGCGCAGTCCTCGGCGACCCGAGGCGGGAACGCGCCCTCGATCTTCACGAAGCCGTCGGTCAGGAAGCGTTCCACCAGCTCGTCGTCCATGCGGTCATCGTGCGCTCCCGGCCTTGCCGTCTGCATCCTGTTTTTTGCCGCCCCGGCAACAGGACTGGCCTCCGGGCGGTGCGTCGGCGCACGCTGGCGGCATCCGGACGAGAGGCTGCTCCCATGGCGCACGACCACCACCACGACCACAAACACACCCACACCCACGACCCCGCCCACTCGAACACCGACCTCGACTGGGCCGAGATGGCCGGTCACCTGGAGTCGCAGGCGGAGCTCTTCGCGCCCCTCTACGAGAGAGCGCTGGGCTGGCTCGGCAAGGAGGTCACCGAGCCGGGGCTGGTCGTCGACCTCGGCAGCGGGCCAGGGGTGGTGTCGTGTCTGTTCGCCGAGATGTTCCCGGGCGCGCGGGTGCTGGCCGTGGACAGCAGCGAGCCGCTCCTCGACCGGGCCCGGGCCCGCGCCGAGCGGCAGGGCGTGGGCGACCGATTCGGCGTACTCGCCGGTGAACTTCCGGGTGTGCTGGACGAGTTGGACTACCCGGCGGATCTCCTGTGGGCCGGCCACAGCCTGCACCACCTCGGCGACCAGCGGGCCGCCCTCACCGCGTTCGGCGAGCGGCTGGCCCCCGGCGGCACCCTGGCCGTCCTCGAAGGCGGCCTGCCCAGCCGGTTCCTGCCCCGCGACATCGGCATCGGCCGCCCCGGACTCCAGGCCCGGCTGGACGCGCTGCAGGAGGAGTGGTTCGCGCAGATGCGCGCCGAACTGCCCGGCTCGGTCGCCGAGGCCGAGGACTGGCCGACGCTGCTGTCCTCCGCCGGCCTCAAGTACGCCCGCACCCGCAGCTTCCTGCTCGACCTGCCCGCTCCCGCCTCCGACCGGGCCCGCGCCTATGCCGTCGAGATCTTCTCCCGCTTCCGCGACACCCTCACCGGCGACCTGCACGCCGACGACCGCGCCACCCTGGACCGCCTCCTCGACCCGGCCGACCCGGCGAGCCTGCACCGCAGGTCCGACCTGTTCGTCCTCGCCGTCCGCACCGTGCACACGGCGGTGCGGCCCGCCTGAGCGCGCCCGCCCGCCGTTCGTGACGAGCGCACGAGGCGATGCGCCGGAACGGCCCGGTACCGCGCGGTACCGGGCCGTCCGCCCTCCCCGGGCCGGTGGTGGTGCGCAGACGCCTGGGGTCAGTTGTTCGCGAGGAACTGCTGGGCGAGTTGGTCGCCGAGGGTCACCGCCGCGCTGTGACTCTCGATGGGGGAGACCTTGGAGTTCTTGAACAGGATGTACGTCACGCCGGAGTCGGCGCCGCCGGTCGCCGGGTCGGGGTCTATGCCGAGCGCCTTGGCGGTGGCGTACGAGGCCTCGCCGATGATCTTCGTGGGGCCGGTGTCGCCGACCACCGCGTACTCGACCTTGTTGTTGTAGATGACGGCGACCACACCGCCGCCCTTGATGCCGGCACTGGAGTAGTTCCAGATGCTGCTGGAGCTGGGAACCACGATGTACGGCAGCGACTCGGCCTTCAGCGGCTTGCCGTTGGACTGGTGGAACGCGGTGTCGTCCTGGTACCAGGGGTCGCGGTCCTCGTTGCAGTTGGTGGTCCGCTGCCCGTCGCAGTCGATGTCCATGTCGGCCTTCCAGAAGACCGCGCCGTTCTTGCCGCAGACGGGAATCGTCGCCGACGTCTCGTCGTCGGTCTTGTACTTGCCGTTGGAGATCTGGGAACAGGACGTCACCTTGGCGAGCAGGTTCGCCGCGCTGACCGAGCCCTCCTGGGCGGACTTCGGGACGGAGGCGCCGGACGCGCTGGCGGGCAGTACTCCGGCGGCGAGCAGTGCGGCCCCGGAGGCCGCGGCAAGGGTCAGTGTTCGGATGCGCACGGTGGGGGGTGCCCTTCTGTTAGGAAAGTTTCCTGACCGGGTGTCGTACAAGGTGGACCCGGCTACATGTCCGCGTCAACCCCTGGATGTCAACTCGGTGATTTCTTGCGCATTGCGGTGATATGGCCCCGGGGGAACACTGGTGGGGCAGGACATTTCGGATATTCGAGCAGGAGCCGTGCGAAGGTTGAGCGGTGGCTCCAGTGGCTCCTGGAAGGCGAGGGGTCATGTTCGTACGCACGGTGTACGTCACCGGCGATCCGGCGAAGCTCGAGGCGGCCGTCAGGGCCCTCAACAGCGAGGGGCGCGAACTGCTCGAAGAACGTCCCGAGTACCGGGGTGCGGGCGTCTTCATCGACCGGGAGCTGGGCAAACTGCTCGCGGTGAGCTGGTGGGGCAGCGAGGCGGCCCGGCGCAACAGCGACCAGGTGATGCGCGAGCGGCGCAGGCCGATGCTGGAACCGTTCGCGGGCACCGTCGCCGTCGAGAACTACGAGGTCGCCGTCTTCCACTCCGTGCGGCCGCCGAGAACGGGCGGCGGGTTGCGGTCCACCCGGGTGGAGTTCGACCCCGCCGACACGGACCTGTTCGCCGAGACCTTCCGCTCCTCGGCGGTGCCCCGGCTCGAAGCGCTGCCCGGCTTCGCCCTGTGCTCCCTGTTCGTCGACCGGCAGCGGGGCCGGGGCATGGCCGGCTCGCTCTTCGTCGACCGCGCCTCGATGGCCGCCTCACGCGCCGGCCAGGCCGAGGCCCGGCGCGCGGACGCCGCCAAGGCGCACGTGACCGTGGTCGGCCTGGAGGAGTTCGAGGTCCTGCACGCGGACGTACACCCCGACTGAGCCGCCCTGCACGGGAGTCGGGGAACGCAGACGGCCGCCCCACCGCGTGGACGGTGGGACGGCCGCTCGTGGGCCGGGCTCCGGCTCAGCCCATGTCGAAGGTGGCCGGGTCGGGGCCGATGCGCCGGTCCTCGTTGAGCGCGCTGATCGCCGCGAGGTCCTCGGTGTCCAGGCTGAAGTCGAACACCTGGATGTTCTCCTTGATCCGGGACGGGGTCACGGACTTCGGGATCACGACGTTGCCCAGCTGGACGTGCCAGCGCAGCACGACCTGGGCCGGGGTGCGGTTGTGCTTCTGCGCGATCGCGACGATCGCCGGCACCTCCAGCAGGCCCTTGCCCTGGCCGAGCGGTGACCAGGCCTCGGTGGCGATGCCCTGCTCCTCGTGGAACTCCCGGGACGCGTGCTGCTGCAGATGCGGGTGCAGCTCGATCTGGTTGACCGCCGGGATGACCGAGGTCTGCGCGATCAGCCGCTCCAGGTGCTCCGGAAGGAAGTTGGAGACACCGATCGCCTTGATGCGGCCGTCGGCGTGCAGCTTCTCGAACGCCTTGTAGGAGTCGATGTACTTGCCCCGGGCCGGCAGCGGCCAGTGGATGAGGTACAGGTCCAGGTAGTCCAGACCCAGCTTCGCCAGCGACGCGTCGAAGGCACGCAGCGTGGCGTCGTACCCGTGGTCGGCGTTCCAGAGCTTGGTGGTGACGAAGATGTCCTCACGCGGTACACCGGACGCGGCGATCGCCTTGCCGGTGCCCACTTCGTTGCCGTAGATCGCCGCTGTGTCGATGCTGCGGTACCCGGCCTCCAGCGCCGTGGCGACGGCCTGCTCGGCCTCGTCGTCCGGCACCTGCCACACGCCGAAGCCCAGCTGGGGCATCTCGACGCCGTTGTTGAGGATTTTCGGGGGGACCTTGCTGCTCACGAGCTCTCGATCCTTAGGTTGTCGACAGGTGGTACTCCCATCGTCAACGATCACCGGCCCCGACGCATTCCTGACCGCGGAATCCGCCGGAACTGACCGATGGGTCAGCCGCCGCGGGCGGAGATTGGCCGGAAATGCATCCGACGATATGGGTCCGGACCATTGACCGCGGCCCGTCTCTGCCGAGACTCTGGTGCGCGTCGTCGGACCTATCACTGAACCCGGTACAGGGATGTGAACATCCCTGTGGGTTTTCCGATCGATCCCTGTGAGAGGAGACCCCTCTCTCTGCACTCTGAGACCCCCCAACCTCAGGAAAGCAGGTACCCGCCCCATGAACGAGACGACCTCCGAGGACCGTCAGCCGGAGACCACCGCCCCGCAGACATCGGATGAAAAGGTCTGGCGAAGCCCTGGTTACCAGGTCGTGGAGACCGCCCTGGAAGTGACCGGCTACGCCCTCGGCGACCGCTGACCCGTCCTGGGCGAGCCAAAATGACCGTCACCGTCGTCCACACCGGGACGGCCGCCGACCCCTGGCCGGTCCCGGAGTTCACCGAACGGCTGCGCGCCGTCACCGCCGACCGCTACCACGACCGGCATCCCTTCAACCAGCGCATGCACCGAGGAGAGTTGACCCCGGCCGAACTGCGCCGCTGGATCACCAACCGCTTCCACTACCAGCGCCACATCCCCGTCAAGGACGCCCTGATCCTCGCCAAACTCGACCGGCCCGCACTGCGCCGCCCATGGCTGCGGCGCATCCGCGACCACGACGGCCCCACCGAGGGCGAGGGCGGCATCGAGCGCTGGCTGCGCCTCGGCGAGGCGGCCGGCGTCCCCCGCGAACAGCTGTGGGACAGCTCCCGGGTGCTGCCCGGGGTGCGCTTCGCGGTCGAGGGGTACGTCACCTTCTGCCGGCTGCGCCCCGCACTGGACGCGGTCGCCGCCTCCCTCACCGAGCTGTCCGCGCCCGGCCTCATGCGCACCCGCATCACCGCCTTCGAACGCCACTACCCGTGGATCGACCCGGCCGGCCTCGGCTACTTCCGCACCCGCGTCGACCAGGGCGCCCGGGACGGCGCGGAGGCCCTCGCGCTGGTCCTGGCCTGGGCCCGCACCCGCGAGGAGCAGCAACGCGCCGTCGCCGCGCTCGCCTACAAGTGCGAGGTGCTGTGGGCACTGCTCGACGCCGTCGACCGCGGGGACACCGGTGGCTGGGGCGACGCCCGGGACGGCGGCGGGCCATGACCTGGCGGCCCGTCCTCGCCCGCACGGTCGTACTGCGCCACGACCGGGTCCGCGGCACCGATCTGTTGCTGCTGCCCGAGCGTGTGGTCGTGCTGCACGGCCGGGCGGGCGGTGTGCTCCGGCTGTGCGACGGCAGCCGGGCGGTCCCCGAGATCGTCGCCGAACTCACCGAGGCCTTCCCGGGCGCCCCGGTCGCCGCCGAGGTCCCGGAGTTCCTGACGGCGTTACGGAAGGAGGGATGGCTGCGATGACGACCCCGGAGCCGGGCGGACCGGAGCCGCCCTGGGCGCTGCTCGCCGAGCTCACCCACGCCTGTCCGCTGCATTGCGGCTACTGCTCCAACCCGGTCCGACTGATCGGTCGGTCAGCCGAGCTGGAGACCGGGCAGTGGGCCGAGGTGTTCCGGCAGGCCGGTGAACTGGGCGTCGTCCAGACCCACCTGTCCGGCGGCGAGCCGCTGCTCAGACGCGATCTGCCCGAGCTGGTCGGTGCCGCCGACACCGCCGGACTACACACCCAGCTCGTCACCAGCGGGCTCGGGCTGAGCGAGCGGCGGCTGGAAGGGCTGGTCGGCGCCGGGCTGCGCGGCGTGCAGCTGTCCGTGCAGCACGCGGAGCCGACCGCCGCCGAACGCATCGCGGGCGCCCGCTCGTTCGCGGCCAAGGAGCGCGCGGCCCGGCTGATCCGGGCGGCGGCCCTGCCCTTCGGCCTGAACGTCGTCCTGCACCGGGGCAACCTGGACGCCGTCGACGACCTGATCGCGCTCGGCGTGGCCTGGGGCGCGGACCGGATCGAGCTGGCCAACACCCAGTACCACGGCTGGGCGGCCCGCAACCGCGCCGCGCTGCTGCCGCTGCCCGGACAGGTCGAGCGGGCCCGCGAGGCGGTCCTGCGCTGGCGCCGGCGCCTGGACGAACCGGAGCTGGTCTGGGTCGCCCCCGACCACCTCGCCGGCACGGCGAAGCCCTGCATGGGCGGCTGGGGCCGGATCTCGCTCACCGTCACGCCCGACGGCACCGTCCTGCCCTGCCCGGCCGCGGCCACCCTGCCCGGCCTCGATGCGCCCAACGTCAGGGACCGTGAACTCGCCTGGATCTGGAGGGAGTCGAAGGCGTTCAACGCCTACCGGGGCGAGTCCTGGATGCGCGAGCCCTGCCGCGGCTGCGCCCTGCGCACCACCGACTTCGGCGGCTGCCGCTGCCAGGCGTACGCGCTCACCGGCGACGCCCGCAACACCGACCCGGCCTGCCGCCACGCCCCCGCCCACCACCTCGTACCCCTGCGGAGGACCTCCGAGGCCGCCGCCCCCAGAGAAGCCCTTGCAGAAGGAGGACCATGAAACGCCTGCGAGTCGCCCTCGCGGCCGTCGCCCTCACCACCGCCCCCCTGGTCGCGCTCCCCGCGGCCGTCCCCCCGCCCGCCCTCGCCGCGGCCGCCGCCCCGGCCAGGCCGGCGGCGGCCACCGACTGGTCCACCGCGGTCGTCGACTCCACCATGGCCCGCTACACCCCGAGCACCATCGGCGGCTGGTCCTATCCGGTCGGCCTCTACCTCTACGGCCAGTACCTCACCTACCGGCGCACCCACGACCCCCGCTACCTCACCTACATCAAGAACTACGTCGACCGGTTCGTGAAGAGCGACGGGACGATCGACCAGTCCTTCAACAGCCTGGACAGCATGCAGGCGGGCCGGCTCCTGGTGATCCTGCACCACGAGACGGGCCAGGACCGCTACCGCAAGGCGGCCAAGAAGATCCGCGACCGTCTGAACACCTATCCGCGCACCGGCGACGGCGGCTTCTGGCACGCGGACAACTCCAGCCGCGCCCATCAACTGTGGGCGGACGGCGTCTACATGGTGAACCCGTTCCTCGTCGAGTACGGCAAGGAGTTCGGCGACAGCACCTACACCGACGACGAGGCGGCGAAGCAGCTGTACGTCTACGGCAGTCATCTGCAGGTCGCGAACGGACTGCTCAAGCACGCCTACGACGAGTCGGGGACCGCGAGTTGGGCCGATCCGCAGACCGGGCTCGCCCCCGAGCACTGGTGCCGCGCCGTCGGCTGGTACTCCATGGCGATCGTCAATGTCCTGGACGCCATTCCGGCGAACCAGGCCCGGCGCCCCCAACTCCTGTCCATCTTCCGCAAGCTGGCCGCCGGTCTGGAGAAGTACCAGGACCCGGCGACCGGTCGCTGGTTCCAGGTGATGGACAAGGGCAACCAGTCCGCCAACTGGACCGAGACCTCCTGCTCCAGCATGTTCACCTACGCCCTCTCCCGCGGCGTCCAGCAGGGCTACCTCGACCCGCACTACGCCGCCGTCGCGCACCGCGGCTACCAGGGGGTGCTGGCGAAGCTCTCGGTCGGCTCGGACGGCCGCACCAACCTCGCCGACATCTCCATCGGCACCAACGTCGGCGACTACGCGTACTACGTGGGCCGCTCCCGGGCCACCAACGACTTCCACGGTCTGGGCGCCTTCCTGATCATGAACGAACAACTGCGAGGCGATTAATGTCATGAGCACATCCAGAAGAGCACTGCTGGGCGCGGCTGCCGCGGGCGCGGCCGGAGCGACGCTGGGGCTGCCCGCCACCGCCCACGCCGCCTCCTGGCAGCAGAAGTGGGCCCCCTCCGCGAGCGGCGACGGACTCGGCGCCTTCGAGACGGTCGAGGACGACCGCGCCGACTCGCACCCCGCCGGGCATCCGCACATCTTCGCCACCGGCAGCAACTGGCGCTTCAACATCCACACGGTGGACCGGGACACCTCGACCGACCGGCAGCGCCAGGAGGTCACGGGGCTGCGCACCAGTTCCAGCAGCTACCTCAAGTGGAACGAGGGCCAGACCTGGCGGATCACCTACTCGATGTACATCCCGAGCTCGCTGAAGGCGACCACCACCTTCACCCACATCATGCAGATGAAGCAGCCCGGCAGCGGCACCTCGCCGATCGTCACGCAGTCGCTGCGCCGGGTGAACGGCAAGCAGACCATCGAGCTGAACCTCGCCACCGACGGAATCATCGTCGGCCGCACCGACCTCGATCCGCTGCACGACACATGGACCGACGTCGACTTCCAGATCAAGGTCGGCAACGGCTCGGCGGGCTCCGTCCGCTGGATCCTCAAGTCCGGTGGCTCGACGGTGATCGACAAGTCGAAGTCCGGCGTCGACACCTTCCTCGCCGACCGGGTGCGCCCGAAGTGGGGCATCTACCGCTCCCTCGGTGACACCTCCGGATCCCTGCAGGACACCTACCTCCTGCTCACCAACCTCCGTGGTTACCAACTGGTGTGAGGAGACGCCACATGAAACCCCCCACCGGTCCGGGCCGCCGAGCGGCGGCCGTCATCCTCTTCGTGGTGGCCGTGGTCCTCGGCCTCACCCACCCCGCGGCCCTCGCCGCCCCGCAGCCCACCGCACCCCGCGCCGCCGCCGTCTACGACGTGCGTGACTACGGCGCCAAGGGCGACGGCTCCACCAACGACAGCCCTGCCATCGACAAGGCCATCACGGCCGCTAACTCCGCGGGCGGCGGCACCGTCCGCTTCACCGCCGGCACCTACAAGTCCAAGAACACCCTCCACATGAAGAGCCATGTGACACTCCAGCTCGACAAGGGCGCCACCCTCCAGGGCTCCAGCGCGGACACCTACGACAAGGCCGAGTCCAACCCGTACGACTCCTACCAGGACTACGGGCACAGCCACTTCCACGACGCGATGATCTACGGCGACAAGCTCACCGACATCGGCTTCGTCGGCCAGGGCGTCATCGACGGCGCGGGCAACCTGATCACCGGCAACCCGAAGACCGGCGAGGCCGACAAGATCATCTCGCTCACCCGGTGCGACGGCCTCCGGATCGGCGACGGACTCACCCTCCGCCGCGGTGGCCATTTCGCGGCCCTCATCAACGGCTGCACCAACGTGACGTCCGACCACCTGACCATCGACACCGCGAGCGACCGCGACGGCTGGAACGTCATCTCCACCACGAACGCCACGATCACCAACGCCACCATCCACGCCAACGACGACGCCCTGGTCTTCAAGAGCGACTACGCCCTCGGCGCCAAGCTGCCCAACGGGCACGTGCGGGTGAGCGGTTCGACGCTCGGCGCGAAGTGCTGCAACGCGCTGATGTTCGGCTCCGAGACCTGTGGCGACTTCTCGGACTACCAGTTCGAGAACATCCGCATCGACGGTGCCGACAAGTCCGGCCTCGGCATGGTCTCCATGGACGGCGCGAAGATCTCCGACGTCCACTACCGCGACATCACGATGACAAACGTGCACTCGCCGATCATGGAGAAGATCGGCACGCGGAAACGCTGCGGGAACAGTCCCGGTGTCGGCTCGATCAGCAATGTCACGTACGACGACATCACCGCCACCGGCAACAGCCCCTCCTTCAGCCCGACCCTGTGGGGCGAGAGCGGCCACCGCATCAGCGGGGTGACCTTCAACAACGTCAACATCACGGTCCCCGGCGGCAACGGCACCATGTCCACCGGAGTGCCGAGCAATGACCCGAACGACTACAACCCCAAGGCCATCGGCACCCGACCGGCCTACGGCTGGTACCTGCACAACGCCGACCACGTCCAGTTCACCGACAGCGGCGTGAAGTTCGCCGCGAACGACGGCCGGCCCGCGGTCATCGCCAACGCGGCGAGCGACCTCCGTCTCACCCGCTTCACCGCCCAGAAGGGCGGCGACTCCCCGTACGACGTGGGCCTCCAGGACGTCACCGGCGCCTGCGTGACGGACAGTCACAACACCTCGGGCGGCGCGCTCCGCGTCTCCGGCAGTCAGGACTGCACCGCGGCCGCGCGGCCGCTCGACCTGGAGAACCCCCGCCAGGACTTCCTCCGCAACTCCGTCGGCGGTCTGTTCCTGCACTGGGGCCTGCGCACCGCACCGGCCCACACCAGCTGCACCGCCTGGGAGAACGACGTCACAAGCGGGGGCTGGAGCCCCGACTACTGGGTGAACGAGGCGCAGAAGCTGCACACCCAGTACCTGGTCCTCGCCACCTTCCACAGCCGCCTCGGCTACGCCCGCCCCTGGCCGTCCAAGATCCCCGGCTCCTGCTCCACCAAGCGGGACTTCCTCGGCGAGCTGATCACCGCCGCCAAGGCCAAGGGCATGAAGGTCATCCTCTACATGACCAACGACCCCCAGTGGCACGACGAGGGCGGCCACGAGTGGCTCGACTCCGCCGCCTACTCCGCATACAAGGGCAAGAACGTCGACCTGACCACCAACGACGGCTTCGGCCAGTTCAGTTACGACAACTTCTTCGAGGTCATGGACCGCTATCCCGACCTCGGGGGCTTCTGGATCGACAACGACAACTCCTACTGGGAGAGCCACAACCTCTACCAGCAGATCTACGACAAGCGCCCGAACTACACGCTCAGCAACAACAACGAAGACACGCCGATCATGGACATGATCAGCAATGAGCAGAAGACGGGCATGACGCCGTCCTACGACTACCCCCAGGCCGTCTACACCGCCCAGCCCCGCCTGACCGAGGCCGACTTCAAGCTGCCCTCGACAGGTGCGTGGTGGTACGACGGCTCCAACCCCTCCGTCGACCGCGCGCTCACCCTCGGCCGCCTCATCACCAACGCAGGCTCCTCGGTGAAGGCGCTGATGGCCGAGACGGCCCAGGTCAACGGCAAGTTCCCGTCGAACCAGGCATCCTTCAACACCTTCGCCGACTCCTACCTCGACCCCATCTGGGAGTCGTTGCACGGCACCGAGGGCGGCGGCTACATGTACGGCGGCCTCAAGCCCGGCGCCTGGAACGACGGCGCGTACGGGGTGACGACCATCGCCAAGGACGACGCGAACCGGCAGTACATCCACGTCCTGACCCCGCCCAGCACCAGCACGCTGCGCGTGCGGGACCACGGCTACCGCATCGCCTCCGTCACCAACCTCCGCACGGGAGCGGCCGTTTCGTGGTCGCAGTCCGGCGGCGTGCTCACCCTGAACGGGCTCGGCAACTGGGACCCGTACGACACGGTCTTCAAGGTCACGACGGCCGGCCGCCAGGGCATCCTCACCGGCGTCAAGGTCAGCGCGAGCGCCTCCGCGAGCGGGCACGCCGCGTCGGCGGCCGGTGACGGCGACTACCTCACCTACTGGGACAACAACAAGACGCTGCCGGTGAACCTCACCTTCGACCTCGGCTCGGCCAAGAAGGTGCAGTACATCGGGCTCAACCAGCGCGAGGACTCCGTGGCCTACGCCCGCTCGGACACCGAGCAGTCCGCGCGGATCAAGGACTACAAGGTGTACGTCAGCAACGACGGCACCAACTGGGGGAGCGCGGTCAAGACCGGCCAGCTGCCCAGTCGCCGCGGCATCCAGGGCATCGACCTGACCGCGGCCAACGCCCGCTACGTCCGGCTCGAGGTCGACACGACCTGGGCCGCCTCCAGCGACACCACCCGCTACAAGCGACTGCGGGTCGACGAGGCGTGGATCGGCACGTCGTACGCCACACCCGCGAACGGGGGACAGTCATGATCCGGGTCAGATCGCTCACGGCCGCGGCGGCGGGCCTGCTCGTCGCCGCGGCGGTGCCGCTCGTGGGCACCGCCCACCCGGCGGCCGCCTCCGACAACGGCCAGTCCGCACGGCCCGCCATGGGCTGGTCCAGCTGGAGCTTCGTGCGCCGCACGCCGACCGAGGCGAAGATCAAGGCACAGGCCGACGCGCTGGTCTCCAGCGGTCTGAAGGACCACGGTTTCGTCTACGTCAACCTCGACGACTTCTGGCAGAAGTGCGACTCCAACGGCTTCACCGTGGACGGCTACGGCCGCTGGGCCGTCGACACCGGCAAGTTCCCGGACGGCATCAAAGGGGTGGCCGACTACGTCCACTCCAAAGGTCTGAAGTTCGGCTTCTACGTCACCCCGGGCATCGCCAAGAACGCCGTCACCAAGAACACGCCGATCGAGGGCACCTCGTACCACGCGAAGGACATCGCGGACACGTCCACGACAGAGAAGAACTACAACTGCAAGAACATGTACGCCATCGACTACTCCAAGCCGGGTGCACAGGAGTTCGTCGACTCCTGGGCCAAGCAGTTCGCGTCCTGGGGCGTCGACTACCTGAAGATCGACGGGGTGGGCAGCGCCGACATCCCCGACGTCCAGGCCTGGGACAAGGCGCTGCGAGCCAGCGGACGGCCCATCAACTTCGCCCTGTCCAACAACCTGCCGATCGCCGACGCCGCCACCTGGCGGAAACTGGCGAACAGCTGGCGCACCCAGGGTGACGTCGAGTGCTACTGCGGGCCGGGGAGCAACGGCAGCGGCTATCCGCTGACCGACTGGTCCCACGTCTCCAAGCGCTTCGACTCGGCCGCCTCCTGGCAGCCGTACGCCGGCCCCGGCGGCTGGAACGACCTGGACTCGCTGGAGATCGGCAACGGCGACCAGGTGGGCCTGACGGCCGACCAGCGCCGCTCGCACTTCACGCTGTGGTCGATGGCGGCGGCCCCGCTGCTGCTCGGCACCGACCTCACCCAACTCGACTCCGTCGACAAGGCCATGCTGACCAACGACCGGCTGATCGGCGTCGACCAGGACGGGGTGGCCGCGAAGCGGATCGTGAGCAGCGGTGTGAAGCAGGTCTGGAGCAAGAAGGAGAGCGACGGACAGTACGTCGTGGCCCTGTTCAACACCGGGACCTCGGGCAACGCGACGGTGAGCGTGAACTGGTCGCAGGTCGGTTTCAGCGGCTCGGGTGACGTGACCGACCTCTGGTCCGGATCCCACAAGGGCGTGATCGCCGACTCCTACAGCGCGACCCTGCGCCCGGGCGAGACCAGGCTCATCCGGGTCAAGCCCGCCACCTCCCTCAAGGCGGCCGCCGCCGCTTCACCCGGGTTCGCCGTCGCCCCCTACGAGTACCTCGGCTGGGGCAGCCCCCAGAACCCGACCTCCGTGATGTCCGCGACCGGCGTCAAGTGGTTCACCCTCGCCTTCATCCTCTCCGACGGCACCTGCAACCCGAAGTGGGACGGCTCCCGCCCGCTGACCGGAGGCAGCGACCAGTCCACCATCAACGCGATCAGAGCGGCGGGCGGTGACGTCGTCGTCTCCGTCGGCGGCTGGAGCGGGAACAAGCTCGGCGAGAAGTGCTCCAGCGCCTCCGCACTCGCCGGCGCCTACCAGAAGGTGATCAACGCCTACAGGCTGAAGGCGCTCGACATCGACATCGAGAACACCGAGTGGTCCAACGCGACCGTGCGGCAGCGGGTGGTCGACGCGCTGAAGACGGTGAAGGCGAACAACCCGGGCCTGAAGACCGTCATCACCTTCGGCACCACTTCCAGCGGCCCCGACTCCACCGGCGTCGACATGATCAAGCGGGCCGCCAACTCCGGTCTGGCGAACGACGTCTGGTGCATCATGCCGTTCGACTTCGGCGGCGGCACCACGAACATGGGCAGCCTCACCACCAAGGCCATGGAAGGGCTCAAGGCCCATGTGAAGTCGGCGTACGGCTACAGCGACGCCACCGCCTACACCCACATCGGGCTGTCGTCGATGAACGGCAGGACCGACGACTCCGGTGAGCGCGTGCGGGTGGCCGACTTCAAGACCATGCTCGCCTACGCCCAGCAGCACCACATCGGACGGCTCACCTACTGGGCCGTCAACCGCGACCGGGCCTGCGGCTCGGGCACCGACGGCGACGCCTGCAGCGGCGTGACGCAGCAGCCGTACGACTACCTCAAGGTCTTCACCCAGTACACGGGCTGAGGGGAACATCCGTGAACATCAGAAGAGTTCTGCCGTACGGCGTCGCGGCGGCCCTGGCGCTGCCGCTCGCCGGCCTCGGCCAGGGCACCGCGCTGGCCGCCACCGACTACCAGGCCGAGGACGCCCAGATCTCCCAGGGCACCGTGGCCACCAACCACACCGGGTACACCGGCACCGGCTTCGTCGACTACACCAACGTCAAGGGCTCCTACGTGGAGTTCACGGTGAGCGCGGCCTCCGCCGGCACCTCCGCCCTCACCCTCCGCTACGCCAACGGGACCTCCACCGACCGGCCGATGGACATCTCCGTGGGCGGCACGGTCGTCGCCTCCGGGGTGTCCTTCCCGGCCACCGCCGACTGGAACACCTGGGTCACCAAGACCGTCAACGTCCCGCTGACCGCGGGCACCGACAAGATCCGGGCGACCGCCACCACCGCCAACGGGGGTCCCAACCTCGACCGCGTCAGCCTCGACGCGGCCGCCGACACCCAGGCCCCCACCCGCCCCGGCCAGCCCTCCTGCTCCGACATCGGCGAGGACGCGCTCACCCTCGCCTGGGGCGCGGCCACGGACAACGTGGGCGTGAGCGCGTACGACATCTACGAGCACGGCAACAAGATCAGTGAGGCGCCGGGGAGTTCGACCTCCAAGGCGCTGACCGGGCTGACTCCGAACACCGACTACAACCTCACGGTGATCGCCCGCGACGCGGCGGGCAACACCTCGCCCGCCAGCCCGGTCGTCGACTGCACCACCAGGCCCAGCTCCGACACCACCCCGCCGAGCAAGCCGGGCACGCTGTCCGCGAGCAATGTCACCGCCAACAGCGCCGACCTCAAGTGGGGTGCCTCGACCGACGACAAGGCGGTCGTCGCCTACGACGTGCGCAGCGACACCACCGTCTACGACACGGTCACCAGCGGCACGTCGACCACGCTCACCGGGCTCGCCTGCAACAGCCCCTACAGCCTGAACGTCGTCGCCCGGGACGCGGCCGGCAACGTGTCCGAGGCCAGCAACACCGTCACCTTCACCACGAAGGCGTGCGCGACCGACGGCGGCGTCCCGTCCTCCATCGCGACGCTCTCCAGCGGCTGGACCATCCCCTGGGGCACCTACTGGATGCCCGACGGCAAGACCGCCCTGGTCACCGAGCGGGACGACTTCAAGGTCTGGAAGGTCACCAAGGACGGCACCAAGACCCAGGTCGGCACCGTCCCGAACGCCGTCACCACCAACGGCGAGGGCGGCCTGCTCGGCGTCGCCGTCGACCCCAAGTGGGACAGCAACCACTACGTCTACTTCATGCACACCGCGGACGAGGGCAACCGGGTCGTCCGCATGACCTACGACGGCACCAAGCTCAGCGACTACAAGATCCTCCTCCAGGGCATCAAGAAGAACCGCTACCACAACGGCGGACGGCTCCTCTTCGGCCCCGACGGCTATCTCTACGTCTCCACCGGGGAGGCCCAGACACCCGATCTCGCCCAGGACAAGAACTCCCTCAACGGCAAGATCCTGCGCATGACGACCGACGGGAAACCGGCTCCCGGCAACCCCTTCGGCAACTACGTCTACAGCCTCGGCCACCGCAACCCGCAGGGCCTCGCCTTCGACCGCAACGGGCGCCTGTGGGAAGCCGAGTTCGGCAACAGCTCCAAGGACGAGCTGAATCTGATCAAGCCCGGCGCCAACTACGGCTGGCCGACCTGCGAGGGCACCTGCTCGGTCGCCGGGATGACCAACCCCAAGGCCACCTGGAACGTCTCCGAGGCGTCCCCGAGCGGCATCGCCATCGTCCGCAACGTCGTCTACATGGCCTCGCTGCGCGGCGAACGGCTCTGGCGCATCCCGATCAACGGCGACACCGAGAGTGTCGGCACCCCGACGGCGTACTACGTCGGAACCTACGGCCGGCTGCGGACCGTGACCAAGGTGCCGGGCGCCGACCAGCTGTGGCTGTCCACCACCAACTGCGACAACAACGGCAACGAGCCGGACGGATCCGACAAGATCTTCCGGGTCAGTATCAGTTGACAGACCGGTTGACGGGGCGTCAGGCCCGGTACAGGGCCTCGACCTCGTTGGCGTAGGCGTTCTCGATCGCCTTGCGCTTCAGCTTCAACGACGGGGTCAGCAAGCCGTGTTCCTCGGTGAACGGCTGGGCGAGGATACGGAACGTACGGATCGACTCGGCCTGCGAGACCAGGGTGTTGGCGGCCACCACCGCGCGCCGCACCTCGGTCTCCAGGTCGGCGTCCCGCACCAGCTGGGCGGCGGACATCTGGGGCTTGCCGCGCATGGTGAGCCAGTGCTCGACCGCCTCGGTGTCGAGGGTGACCAGGGCGGCGATGTAGGGCCGGTCGTTGCCGACGACGATGCACTGGTTGACCAGCGGATGGTCGCGGACCCGCTCCTCCAGGACACCGGGGGAGACGCTCTTGCCGCCGGAGGTCACGAGGATCTCCTTCTTGCGGCCGGTGATCGTCAGGTAGCCGTCCTCGTCCAGGGAGCCCAGGTCGCCGGTGGCCAGCCAGCCGTCGTGCAGGGTGGCGTCGGTGGCCTTCTGGTTGTTCAGGTAGCCCTGGAAGACGTTGCCGCCGTGCAGCCAGATCTCCCCGTCGTCCGCGATGTGCACGGTGGTGCCGGGGATGGCCTGGCCGACCGTGCCGTACCGGGTGCGCTCGGGCGGGTTGGCGGTGGCGGCCGCCGTCGACTCGGTCAGGCCGTAGCCCTCGTAGATCTGCACGCCCGCGCCGGCGAAGAACAGGCCGAGCCGGCGGTCCATGGCCGAGCCGCCGGACATGGCGTTGCGGATCCTGCCGCCCATCGCCGTGCGCACCTTGGCGTAGACGAGCTTGTCGAAGAGCTGGTGCTGCATGCGCAGCGACGCCGACGGGCCGGGACCGGTGCCCCAGGCCTTCGCCTCGACGGCGTCCGCGTACTTCACCGCGATCTCGACCGCCTTCTCGAACGGCCCGCCCTTGCCGTCCTTCTCCGCCTTGCGCCGGGCCGCGTTGAACACCTTCTCGAAGATGTACGGCACGGCGAGGATGAACGTCGGCCGGAACGCGGCCAGGTCGGGCAGGAGCGCGGCCGCGTGCAGCTGCGGCTGGTGGCCGAAGCGGACCCCGTGCCGGATCGCCGCCACCTCCACCATGCGCCCGAAGACGTGCGCCAGCGGCAGGAAGAGCAGGGTGGAGACCTCCTCGCCCTTCTTCGCGCGGAACACCGACTCCCAGCGGGCGACGACCGTGTCCGCCTCGTACATGAAGTTCCCGTGCGACAGGACGCAGCCCTTGGGGCGGCCCGTGGTGCCCGAGGTGTAGATGATCGTGGCCACCGAGTCGGGCGTGACCGCCTGCCGGTGCCGCTGCACCACCTCGTCGTCGAGGTGCGCGCCCGCGTCGTACAACTCCTGCACCGCGCCCTCGTCCAGCTGCCACAGCTGGCGCAGCTGCGGCAACCGGTCGATGACGGTGGCGATCGTCATCGCGTGGTCCTCGTGCTCCACGACCGCCGCCGTGCACTCGGCGTCGTACAGCATCCAGAAGCACTGCTCCGCCGACGAGGTCGGGTAGACCGGCACCACCTGGGCGCCGATCGTCCACAGCGCGAAGTCGAACAGCGTCCACTCGTAGCGGGTGCGGGACATGATCGCGACCCGGTCGCCGAACCGGATGCCACGGGCGAGGAGCCCCTTGGCGAGAGCGAGGACCTCGTCGCGGAACTCGGCGGCGGTCACATCACGCCACTGGCCGAGCTCGTCCTTGCGGCCCAGCGCGACGTGCAGCGGGTTCGTCTGGGCATGCTCGAACACACTGTCGGCCAGACCGCCGACCGGCGGTGCCGACGCCAACGGCGGGTTGGTGAACTCGCGCAAACCCCGCTCCCCGCTCCTCGCTCCACAGTGACGGCAGTGACGCTCCGCACAGCGCCGTGAAAGCTACCCCACCGGAAGTCCGTTCGGGAGGGGGTGCGAAAACGAGCATTGCTCTCGTATGGTCGCGCGCACGTCTGAAAAATACGCCCACATGGGGAAGGGGCGGACAGAATCCTTACGGTTCAGTAAGTTCCGGCTCCGTAATCTCCACGGAATCTGTACGACCCGGTTACGGCCTCCGGCCGGTTACTCACCGGTCAGGGGCGGGGGTCCGCGGTCCCCTCTCAGGACAGCGCCGACGTGGCCGATTCCGTCACTCCGTCCCTCCCGCCGCGCGTACGGTTCAGCTCGGCGAGAGCCGGCCGTGCGGCGGAACCCGACGGGAGTGGTCATGCTGGAGCTGGAATCCGACACGCTGGACCCGTTGGACGTGCAGTTGCTCAGCGCGCTGGAGGTCGACGGCCGCGCCTCCTTCAGCCGGATCGCCGCCGTGCTCGGCGTCTCCGACCAGACCATCGCCCGCCGCTACCGGCGGCTGTGCGCCGAGGCCGGGCTGCGGGTCGTCGCGGTCCGCGACGCCGAACGGCTCGGCCAGGACCAGTGGATGCTCCGGCTGCGCTGCGCGCCCGACGGCGCCACCGTCATCGCCGACGCGCTCGCCAAACGCCCCGACACCGCCTGGATCGGCTTGGCCTCCGGAGGTACGGAGATCGCCTGCATGACCCGGCCGCGCCATCCCGGCGACCACGACGACCTGCTGCTCGGCAAGCTGCCGCGCACCCCGAGCGTGGTGGAGATCCGCGCGCAGCAACTCCTGCACCGGTTCTACGGGGGACCGACCGGGTGGGTGCGGAAGTTCCGGGCGCTCTCGCAGGAGCAGGCGGCGGCGCTGCGGCCGGCACCGCCGGAAGCGGACGCGCCCGCGCGGCTGGAGCCGGAGGACGCGCCGCTGCTCGCCGCGCTGGAGCGGGACGGGCGGGCGACGTATCCGGAGTTGCAGCGGGCAACAGGGCGGTCCGAGTCGTCGGTGAAGCGGCGGCTGGCCGCGCTCATCGGCTCCGGGGCGGTGTACATCGACGTGGAGTACCGGTCCGAGGTACTGGGATTCTCGAAGTCCGCGGTGTTGTGGATCACCACCACACCGGCCGCGATGCACTCCGTGGGGCAGGCGCTGGCGGCCCATGACGAGGTGGCGTTTGCTGCGGCTACCGCCGGGCCGTCGCATGTCGTGGTGACGGCGGTGCTGCGGGACACGGCGCACCTGTACGCGTACCTGAGCGGGCCCGTGGGGCGGCTGGCGGGGGTGCAGCATGTGGAGGCCATGCCGTTTTTGCGCCGTGTGAAGCAGCTGACGTATGTGGGGCCGTTTTGAATGTGCAGGCCGGTGGGGGCTTGTCGTCCCGCGCGGCGGCAGCCGCACACCGACTCGGCCCAGCGCCCCTTTCGGGGCGCTGCGGCTAGGGGCGTCTCAGGCGTGCTCCGCTGGTCAGGATCGCGGCCGCCAGTGCGTCTGCCGCCGACTGGGCCGGTGAGCGTCGCGGGCCGTGCACCAGGACGAAGTCCACCTTGCCCAGTTCCGGCAGTCCCGCCCGGTCCGGGACGCGGAACAGGCCCGGGGGGATCAGGCCCCTGGAATGGGCCATCACGCCCAGGCCGGCCTGTGCCGCCGCGAGCAGGCCGTTGAGGCTGCCGCTCGTGCAGACGATGCGCCAGTCGCGGCCCTGACGCTCCAGTGCCTCCAGGGCCAGGGCGCGGGTGATGCCCGGCGGGGGATAGACGATCAGCGGGACCGGCCGGGCGGGGTCCAGGCGGAGCCGTTCCGCGCCGATCCACACCAGGTCGTCGTGCCAGACCAGCTCGCCGAGCGGATCCTCGGCGCGCCGCTTGGCCAGGACCAGATCCAGCTTCCCGGCGGCCAGCTGCTCGTGCAGGGTGCCCGAGAGCTCCACCGTCAGTTCGAGGTCGACCTCGGGGTGGTCGTGGCGGAAGCCCTCCAGGATCTCCGGCAGCCGGGTGAGGACGAAGTCCTCCGACGCGCCGAAGCGGAGCCGGCCGCGCACCCGGGTACCGGTGAAGAAGGCCGTCGCCTGCTCGTGCACCTCCAGGATCCGGCGGGCGAACCCGAGCATCGCCTCGCCGTCCTCGGTGAGCTCCACGGAGTGCGTGTCCCGGGAGAACAGCTGGCGGCCGGCCGCGTCCTCCAGGCGGCGCACGTGCTGGCTCACCGTGGACTGGCGCAGCCCGAGCCGCCGGGCGGCCTGGGTGAAGCTGAGCGTCTGGGCCACCGCCAGGAAGGTGCGCAGCTGCGAGGGGTCGTACACTCGAACATGTTATCGCGGAACATGATGGCAGTGAGAGCGGTATACCGGATTCCCGATCAAGTGTCGGGGGAGGACGATGGAGGGGGCCCTTCCGGCCCCGGCGAGAACCCGGCCGCAACCGCCGGCACGACACCCTGACCGACCCGCAAGTGGAGCACCGTGAAACGCCTGAGCTGGCCCAGTTGGATGCCGATCGACCCGTACGTCCTGCTGCTGCTCGGGACGGTATGCCTCGCCGCGCTCCTTCCGGCCCGGGACACGGCCGCCGACGTGGCCTCCGGTGCCTCCACGGCCGCGATCGCCTTCCTCTTCTTCCTCTACGGCGCCCGCCTGTCCACCCGCGAGGCCGTCGACGGGCTGCGGCACTGGCGGCTCCATGTCACGGTCCTGGTCTGCACCTTCGTGATCTTCCCGGTGCTCGGCATGGCGGCTCGCGGACTGGTGCCGGTCCTGCTCACCCATCCGCTCTACCAGGGCCTCCTGTTCCTGACCCTGGTGCCCTCCACCATCCAGTCGTCGATCGCCTTCACCTCCATCGCGCGCGGCAACGTGCCGGCCGCGATCTGCGCGGGTTCCTTCTCCTCGCTGGTCGGCATCGTCCTCACCCCGCTGCTCGCCGCCGCGCTCCTCGGCAACAGCGGAGGCGGGTTCTCCGCCGACTCGATCGTCAAGATCGTGCTCCAGCTGCTGGTGCCGTTCGTCGCCGGGCAGCTGCTGCGCCGGTGGATCGGCGACTTCATCGCCCGGCACAAGAAGATCCTCGGCCTGGTCGACCGCGGCTCCATCCTGCTCGTCGTCTACACCGCGTTCAGCGAGGGCATGGTCCGGGGCATCTGGCACCAGGTCAGCGCGGTGCGGCTGGCCGGGCTCCTCGCCGTCGAGGCCGTGCTGCTGGCCGTGATGCTCCTCCTGACCTGGTACGGCGCCAAGGCGCTCGGCTTCGGCCGCGGGGACCGGATCGCCATCCAGTTCGCCGGGTCGAAGAAGTCCCTCGCCTCCGGGCTGCCGATGGCCAGCGTCCTGTTCGGCGCCCACGCCTCGCTGGCCGTGCTGCCGCTGATGCTCTTCCACCAGATGCAGCTCATGGTGTGCGCGGTCATCGCCAAGCGCCGCGCCCACGACCCGGAGGCCCAGGAGGAGGCCGCGTCCCCGCCCGCCCCGGCGGCGCAGTCGCGTCCGGCGGTCGGCACGGGGACGACCGGCCGCTGAACCCCACCCCCATCAGGGGATCAGCACGACCTTGCCCATATTTGCCCTGGTCTCGACCGCCCGGTGCGCCTGTGCCGCCTCCGTGAGCGCGAACTCCCCGTGCACGGCGGGCCGCACGGCGCCCTCCGCGAACAGTCGCCACAGCTCCTGACGCCACTCCTCGTACAGTGCCGGCCGCTCGCGGGCGATGCGGGCCATCTGGAATCCGGTGACCGACTTGGCGCCGGCCAGCAGGTCGTACGCCCGGACGGTGCCGCCGCCCGAGCTGTACGCCACCAGCCGGCCGCCCGGGGCCAGTGCCGCGACGGCCGGGGTGAGCAGGTCACCGCCGACCGCGTCCAGCACGTAGTCGGCCGGGGCGCCCCAGTCGCCGTCGGCGTACGTCACCACCGTGTCGGCGCCCAGCGAGCGGACGAAGGGCGCCTTGGCCGGGTCGGAGACGGCGCCGACCACCCGGCCCGCGCCCCGCACGCCTGCGAGCTGGACGGCGAGGTGGCCGACGCCGCTCGCCGCCGCCGTGAGCAGAGCCGTCTCGCCCGGTTCGGGGCGGGCCGCCGTCAGGGCGCCGAGGGCGACCAGGCCACTGCGGACCAGGGCGACCGCCTCGACGGCGGACGCGGCGGCGGGGACCGCGGTGGCCATCGTCTCCTGCAGCAGGGCGAAGTCGGCATAGCCGTGGCCGAAGCACAGGCCCGTGACCCGATCGCCGGTGCGGAAGCGGGTGACGCCCGCGCCGGCCGCCAGCACCTCGCCGGCGATCTCACCGCCCAGCGGAATCGGCTCCGGGGCCTCGGTCACCTTGCGGACCACCGGCAGCGTGACCCCGACCGCCTCGCACCGGACGAGCAGCTCTCCGGGGCCGGGTTCGGGGACGGGGGCCTCCTCCAGGAACAGAGGGCCGCCGGTGGACTCGTACCGGACGCGACGCATCGCACCTCCGAAGCACACAGATGTCGTTGGGAACCCCAATGATATAGGGAAGTCATTGGGGAGTCCAATGGTTTCCCGCGGCGAAACGCCACGAGGCCATTGGAGTCCCCAACGATTTCTTCGCTACGCTGCCCCCATGTCAGAAGCACCCCTCCCCGCCATCCGCTCCCTGCCCAGCTGGCTGCTCGGGCGGGCCGCCGCCCGAGGCCGGGCCCTCGTCGCCGAGGCGCTCGCGGAACACGGCATGCGGATGTGGCACCACGTGGTGCTCTCCGCCGTCCGCGACCTCGCCCCGGTCGCCCAGGCCGACCTCGGCCGGTCCGTGTCCCTCGACCCCAAGGACCTGGTCGGCATCCTCAACGACCTCCAGGCCGCCGGACTCGTCGTCCGCGCACCCGACCCCGCCGACCGCCGGAAGAACGCGGTCTCCCTCACGGAAGAGGGCGACCGCCTCCTCGGCCGCTGCGAACAGGCGGCCCGCGAGGCCAACGCCACGCTGCTCGCCCCGCTGTCGGCCGCCGAACGCGACCAGTTCACGGACCTGTTGATCCGGATTTCCGGTACGGACGGCTCATGACGGCTAACGTTCCGTCATGACCGCACCCCTCGCACTCGATCCGGCGCACACCGCCCTCGTCCTCGTCGACCTGATGGACCGCATCGTCGCGCTGCCCCTGGAGCCCCGCAAAGGCACCGAAGTCCTGCACACCGCCGAGGAGCTGGCCCGCGCCTTCCGCGCCGCCGGCGCTCCCGTGGTGCTGATCCGCGTCGAACGGCCCTCCCTCGCCGAGCAGCCGCCGGGCAGCGGACTCGTCGCCGGACTGAGGAAGGAAGGGGACGTGGAGGTCGTCAAGCGGACGATCGGCGGCTTCCAGGGCACGGACCTCGACGCCCGGCTCCGCGCGCTCGGCGTCACCCGGCTGGTGTTCGGCGGCATCGCCACCAACCTCGGCGTCGAGTCCACCGCCCGCGCCGCCGCCGACCTCGGCTACGACCTGGTCTTCGTCGAGGACGCCATGGCCGCCCTCACCGGCCCCGAGCACGAGGCGTCCGTCCGGCTCGACTTCCCGCGCCTCGGCACGGTCGTGACCGCAGCCGACGTCCGCCTCACCGCCGGCTGACCGCCCGGTCGCTCAGACCAGCGTCCCGCCCCCGTCCACGACCACCACCGAGCCGGTGCTGTACCCCCCACGCATCAGGTACAGGTACGCCTCGGCCACATCCGCCGGTTCGCCCATCCGTCCCACCGGCAGCGACTCGGCGGACGACCGGAACAGCTCCTCCCGGACCTCCTCCGGCAGCCCCCGCCACAGCTCCGTCCGCACCACCCCCGGCGAGACCACGTTGACCCGCACCGGCGCCAGCTCCACGGCCAGCGCCCGGGTCAGCGACTCCATCGCCCCGCACAGCGCCGACGCGACACTCGAACCGGGCATGGGCCGGCGCCCTGCGGTACCCGTGGTCAGCACCACCGACCCACCCGGCCGGACCGACCCGGCGCCGTACTTCACCGCCGCGTACGCACCCCACAGCCGGGTGTCCAGGAAGCTCCGGGCCGCCGCGATGTCCGTCTCGGCCAGCGTCTCCAGCAGGATCGAGTCACCCGCCGTGTACACGAGGTGGTCGTACGCCCCGATCCTCGCGAAGAAGCCGCGCACCGCGGCCTCGTCCGCGGCGTCCAGCACCTGCCCCTCGGCGTCCTCCGGCAGCACCTTCAGTGCCGCGTCGACACTCTCCTGCCGCCGCGACGCGACGACCACCTGCGCGCCCTCCCGTGCCGCGCCCTCGGCGACCGCGAGGCCGATACCAGAGGTGCCCCCGATGACGACGACACGCTGTCCCTGCAGACCCATGGCTGATCCCTTTCCAAGCCGGTGTTCCGTCCCGTTCGGACGTCTCCAGCCTGCGGTCCCGCGGCATCGGCCGTCCAAGACCTCTTTCGGCGCCGGCGATACCCTGAAGACATCGCCGTCTGGAAGGAGCCGCGGTCATGGACCTGGATCTGCGCAAGGTCCGCTACTTCGCGGCGGTCGCCGAACTCCTCCACTTCGGCCGGGCGGCGGAGCGGCTGCACATCGCCCAGCCCGTGCTGAGCCGTCAGATCCGCGCCCTGGAGAAGGACTTGGGGGCCGAGCTGTTCGTACGGGACAGCCACGGCGTGACCCTGACCGACGCCGGGCGTCAACTCCTTGAAGACGCACGTCAGTTGCTGGCCCTCGCCGACGGCACCCGGCGCCGGGTCGTGCAGGCCGCACGCGGCCGGCGGCGCCTCGTCGTCGGCTTCCGCGCCGGCGTCGTGGTCACCGAGGCGCTGCGCGCCTTCAACGCCGGCCACCCGGACATCGAGGCGCGCGCCCGCCGGGTCGAGTGGGACGACCAGGAGCAGCTGATCCTCGACGGCACCGTCGACATCGCCTACGTACGGCTGCCCGTCCGCGAGGAGGGGCTCGAACTGCGCCCCCTGTACAGCGAGCCCCGCGTGGCCATGCTCCCGGACCGGCACCGGCTCGCCGGGAAGCAGGAGATCGCGCTCGCCGACCTCGACGGCGAGACGTGGCTGCGCTACAACGACCCCCGGCCCGGCGACCTGCCGCTGCGCACCATCGAGGAGAAGTTCGAGTGCGTGGCCGCCGGCACCGCCATCACGATGGTGCCCCGCTCGGCCGCCGAGCAGTACTCCCGCCCCGACATCGTCTACGTCCCGGTCGTCGACGCCGAACCGGACCGGGTGCTGCTGGCCTGGGCGGCGGGCCGCCGCTCCCCGCTGGTCGCCGCGTTTGCCGAGGCCGCGGCACGCGTCGCGGGCTCCGGCTCCGACTGAGGCGGGTCCTGCGGTGCCGGGGGCACCCGGATTGAGGCGCGGGTCCTGCGGTGCCGGGGGCACCCGGATTGAGGTGCGGGTCCTGCGGTGCCGGGGGCACCCGGATTGAGGCGCGGGTCCTGCGGTGCCGGGGGCACCCGGATTGAGGTGCGGGTCCTGCGGTGCCGGGGACGCCGGACTGAGGCGGGGCCCCTGCGGCGCAGGGGGCGCTCCCCGCCGGTCGGGGCCCCGCCGCCGTGCCGCGGGGAACCGGGTCAGCCCTGGGCGGCCGCGGCCCGCAGGGCGATGCGGTCCTCGCCCGCGTACACGTTCATGTTGCTGCCCCGCAGGAAGCCGACCAGGGTCAGCCCGGTCTCCGCCGCCAGGTCCACCGCCAGCGAGGACGGTGCGGAGACCGCCGCGAGCATCGGGATGCCCGCCATCACGGCCTTCTGCGCCAGCTCGAAGGAGGCCCGCCCGGAGACCAGCAGGATCGTCCGGGACAGCGGCAGGTCACCGTTCTGCAGGGCCCGGCCGACCAGCTTGTCCACCGCGTTGTGCCGGCCCACGTCCTCGCGGCTGTCCAGCAGCTCGCCGTCCTCGGTGAACAGGGCCGCCGCGTGCAGCCCCCCGGTCCGGTCGAAGACCCGCTGCGACGCGCGGAGCCGGTCGGGGAGGCTCGCGAGCAGCTCGGGCTCCACCCGGACCGGGGGAGTGTCGGCTATCGGCCAGCGGGCCGTCGTACGCACCGCGTCGAGGCTCGCCTTGCCGCACAGCCCGCAGGACGAGGACGTGTAGACGTTCCGCTCCAGGGTGAAGTCGGGGAGCTCGACGCCCGGCGCGGTCCGCACGTCGACCACGTTGTAGGTGTTGGACCCGTCGACCGTGGCGCCCGCGCAGTACACGATGTTCTGCAGGTCGCCGGCGGCCGCCAGCACTCCCTCGCTCACCAGGAACCCGGCCGCCAGCGCGAAGTCGTCGCCGGGCGTGCGCATGGTGATGGCGAGGGGTTTCCCGTTGAGTCTGATCTCCAGCGGTTCCTCTGCGACGAGCGTGTCCGGCCGGGCGGAGACCGCTCCGTCGCGGATGCGGATGACCTTGCGTCGTTCCGTGACACGTCCCATGTCCTGATCAGCCCCGGTTCTGTACGTGCTGGTAGCCGAAACGGCCCTTGATGCAGAGATTGCCGTGGGTCACCGGGTTGTCGTGCGGCGAGGTGACCTTGACTATCTCATTGTCCTGCACGTGGAGCGTGAGGTTGCAGCCCACACCGCAGTACGCGCACACGGTGGTCGTCTCCGTCTGCCTGGACTCGTCCCAGGTACCCGCCGCCCGCATGTCGAACTCCGACTTGAACGACAGCGCCCCGGTGGGACACACCTCCACACAGTTCCCGCAGTAGACACAGGCCGAGTCGGTCAGCGGGGCGTCGTGCTCGACGGCGATCCGGGCGTCGAAGCCGCGCCCGGAGACAGAGATCGCGAAACTGTTCTGCCACTGGTCGCCGCAGGCGTCCACGCACTTGTAGCAGAGGATGCACTTGTCGTAGTCGCGCACGTACAGATCGTTGTCGACCCTGGGCTCCTCGTTCAGGCGGGCCGCGTCGGGGCCGAAGCGGTCCGGTTTCGCCTCGTACTCCTTGATCCACTCGGCGGCCCGCGGGGTCGTCGACAGGTCCACCGAGGAGGCCAGCAGCTCCAGGACGACTTTGCGGCTGTGCCGGACGCGTTCGCTGCCGGTGCGGACCACCATCCCGGGCTCGGCCTTCCGGGAGCAGGCGGGTACCAGGGTCCGGGCCCCCTCCACCTCCACCACGCACACCCGGCAGGCGTTCTTCGGGCGCAACGTGTCGCCCTCGCAGAGGGTGGGCACGTCCTTCCCGGCCGCCCGGCAGGCGTCCAGGATCGTCGAGCCCTCCGGGACCCGCGCCTGATCGCCGTCGATCGTGAACTCCAGCAGCCGGCGCGGGATCCCCAGCGGTGTCACGGTCATTCGTACGCCCCCAGACGGTCGATGGCGGATTCCACGGCGTTCCACGCGGTCTGGCCGAGACCGCAGATCGAGGCGTCCCGCATCGCCCGGCCGACCTCGCGCAGCAGCGCGACGTCCCCGGCCGCGTCGGCGCCGGTGCGCGCGACGATCCGGTGCAGCGCCTCCTCCTGCCGGACCGTCCCGACCCGGCAGGGCACGCACTGCCCGCAGGACTCGTCCCGGAAGAACCGGGCTATCCGGAGCAGGAGCCGGGGGAGGGGCACGGTGTCGTCGAAGGCCATGACCACACCCGAGCCGAGCGTGGTCCCGGCCTCCCGGGTGCCCTCGAAGGTGAGCGGGATCGCGAGTTCGTCCGGCCGTACGAAGCCGCCCGCGGCGCCGCCGAGCAGGACCGCCCGCAGGTTCTCCCGCACTCCGGCCAGTCGGAGGAGTTCGCCGAGCGTGGCGCCGAAGGGGAGTTCGTAGATGCCGGGGCGGGCCACGCTCCCCGACACGCAGAAGAGCTTCGGGCCGGTGGACTTCGCCGTGCCGATCGCCGCGTACGCCGGGGCGCCCATCGTCAGGATCGGCAGGACGTTGACCAGCGTCTCCACGTTGTTCTCGACCGTCGGCTTCCCGAACAGCCCCTTCTCCACCGGGAACGGCGGCTTCGAGCGCGGCTCGCCCCGGTACCCCTCGATGGAGTTGAACAGCGCCGTCTCCTCACCGCAGATGTACGCCCCGGCACCGCGCCGGATCTCGATGTCGAAGGCGAAGCCCTGCCCGAGGACGTCGTCGCCGAGGAAGCCCCGGGCGCGGGCCTGGTCGATCGCGTGCCGGAGGCGGCGGGTCGCCCGCGGGTACTCGCCGCGGAGGTAGACGAAGCCCCGGTGCGCGCCGATCGCGTACGCCGCGATCGTCATCGCCTCCACCAGGGAGTACGGATCGCCCTCCATGATCACGCGGTCCTTGAAGGTGCCCGGCTCCGATTCGTCGGCGTTGCAGACCAGGTAGTGCGGGTGGTCGGGCTGGGACGCCGTGGCCTGCCACTTGCGGCCGGTGGGGAAGGCGGCTCCGCCGCGCCCGACCAGACCCGAGTCGGTGACCTCGCGGATGACCCCGGCCGGACCGAGCCCGAAGGCGTGCCGCAGAGCGGTGTAGCCGCCGTTCGCCCGGTAGTCGTCGAGCGAGGCCGGGTCGACCACGCCCACCCGCCGCAACAGGGTCAGGCCTTCGTGCCCCGCCTGGGGTACGGCGGTCGCGGCCGGCGGCTCCTCCGGCGCCGAGTCGGGCGCGGTCGCCGCGAGGACGGCCGTCTCCACCGTCGCCGGGGCCGCCACCGCCGTACGCACGGGATCCCCGGCCCGGATCGCGAGGGCCGCCGGGGCCCGCTCGCACAGGCCCAGACAGGGGCTGCGCTCGACGTGCACCCCGGGACCGAGACCCTGCTCCACCCCGGCGCACAGTGCGGACGCGCCGGCCGCCGTGCACGCCAGGTCCGTGCAGACGTGCAGGACGGTCGCCGGGCGGGGTGTGACGGAGAACATCGCGTAGAAGGTGGCGACCCCGTACGCCTCGGCCGGGGGGACGGTCAGGCGGCGGCACAGGTAGCCGAGGGCGCCCTCGCTGATCCAGCCGACCCGGTCGTTGATCGCGTGCAGCCCCGGCAGCAGCAGGTCGCGGCGGTCGCGGGCCGCGCGGCCGCCGCGCGCCCACCGCAGGTCCGCGTCGGAACGGTCGGCGCCCTCCCAGGAGGACTCCGGAGGGCCCAACAGGGCGTCGACGGCGGCGCGTTCGTCGTCCGTCGGTTTGCTGTCGCCGAAGTGCAGGTCCACTTGGTCACCTCACGATGGTCGCGACCGGGAGCTTCTCGATACGGATCGCCGACGCCTTGAACTCCGCCGTCCCCGCGATCGGGCAGTTCGCCTCGATCGTCAGCTGGTTGGTGTCCACCTCGTCGGGAAAGTGCATGGTCATGAAGGCGAGACCGGGGCGCAGCGCCGTGTCGATCCAGACCGGGGCCACCACCGCGCCCCGTCGCGAGGAGACCCGGACCTCCTCGCCGACGGCCACCCCGAACCGTTCGGCGTCCTCCGGGCACAGCTCGATGTACTCGCCGCGCCGCAGCGGGGAGGCGTAACCGCCGCTCTGCACTCCGGTGTTGTAGGAGTCGAGCCGTCGCCCGGTGGTGAGCCGGATCGGGTACTCCTCGTCGGTGAGGTCGACCGGCGGATCGTGCCGGACCAGCCCGAACGGCGCCGGCACCCCGCGCCTCGCCGGGTCCGTCTCCCACAACCGGCCGTGCAGGTACGTCGGTTCGAGGTGCTCGGTGCTCGGGCACGGCCACTGGATGCCCTGGTGCTCGACGAGACGGTCGTACGTCATCCCGTAGTGGTCCGGGGAGACCGAGCGGAGTTCGTTCCAGACGGCCTCCGCGTCCTCGTACTTCCAGTCGTGGCCGAGCCGGACCGCCAGTTCGCAGATGATGTCGATGTCCTCGCGGGCCTCGCCGGGCGGGGTGACCGCACGGCGCACCCGCTGGACCCGGCGCTCGCTGTTGGTGGTCGTGCCCTCGGTCTCCGCCCAGCCGGCGGTCGCGGGCAGCACCACGTCGGCCAACTCGGCCGTCCTCGTGAGGAAGATGTCCTGGACGACCAGGAAGTCGAGCGCCCGCAGCCGTCGTACCGCCTGCTCGCTGTCGGCCTCCGACTGGGCCGGGTTCTCGCCGATGCAGTAGACCGCCTTGAGCGTGCCCTCCTCCATCGCCTCGAACATCTCGGTGAGGTTCAGCCCGTAGTGCGGCTGGATGACCGTGTCCCAGGCCGACTCGAACTTCAGCCGCGTCTCCGGGTCGAGGATGTCCTGGAAGCCGGGCAGGCGGTTGGGGATCGCGCCCATGTCACCGCCGCCCTGCACGTTGTTCTGACCGCGCAGCGGCTGCAACCCGGCGCCCCAGCGGCCGACCTGACCGGTGAGGAGGGAGAGGTTGATCAGGGCGCGGACGTTGTCGGTGCCGTTGTGGTGCTCGGTGATGCCGAGGGTCCAGCACAGCTGGGCGCGCTCGGCGCGGGCGTAGGCGTGCGCCAACTCCCGTATCGCGCGCGCCGGGACGCCCGTCACCTTCTCGGCGAGGGAGAGCGTCCACGGCTCGACGAGCGCCCGGTACTCCTCGAAGCCGGTGGTCGCCCGCTCGACGAACGCCTCGTTGACCAGCCCCGCGTGGATGATCTCCCGGCCGATCGCGTGCGCCATCGGGATGTCGGTGCCGACGTTCAGCCCGAGCCAGCTCTCCGCCCACTCGGCGGTGGAGGTGCGGCGCGGGTCGACGGCGTACATCCGGGCGCCGTTCCTGATCCCCTTCAGCACGTGCTGGAAGAAGATCGGGTGCGCGAAGCGGGCGTTGGAGCCCCACATCACGATGACGTCGGTGTGCTCGATCTCCTCGTACGAGGAGGTGCCGCCGCCGGAGCCGAAGGCGGCGCTCAGGCCGGCCACGCTCGGGGCGTGACACGTCCGGTTGCAGGAGTCGACGTTGTTGGTGCCCATCACCACCCGGGCGAACTTCTGCGCCACGTAGTTCATCTCGTTCGTGGCGCGGGCGCAGGAGAACATCCCGAACGCGTCCCGGTTGCGCTCCAGGCCGCGGGCCGCGCGGTCCAGGGCCTCCTCCCAGCTCGCCTGCCGGAAGGGCTCGTCGCGGGAGTCCCGGATCAGGGGGTGGGTGAGCCGGGTGTAGGCCTTCGGCTGCCTTTTCCGCGTACGGTTCGTGGGGCTCGTGCGGCTCATGCGGCGCTCCTCAGTGCGAGCAGGTCCGAGATGGCGTGCACGGTGCGCAGGGTGGGCACCTGCACGCCGGTGATCTCCGCCAGCTCGACGACGGCCGCGAGCAGGACGTCGAGTTCCAGCGGCTTGCCGCGCTCCAGGTCCTGGAGCGTGGAGGTGCGGTGGTCGCCGACCTTCTCGGCGCCCGCCAGCCGGCGTTCGATGGAGACCCCGACCTCGCAGCCGAGCGCCTCGGCGACGTCGAGCGTCTCGCGCATCATGATCTCGATGACCCGCCGGGTGCCGCCGTGCAGGCACATCTGCCGCATGGTGGCGCGGGCCAGCGCGCTGATCGGGTTGAAGGAGATGTTGCCGAGCAGCTTGAGCCAGATGTCGTTGCGCAGGTCGGGCTCCACCGGGCATTTCAGCCCGCCGGTCTGCATGGCCTCGCTGAACCGCAGACAGCGCTCGGACACGCTGCGGTCGGGCTCGCCGACCGAAAACCTGGTGCCCTCCAAGTGCCGTACCACGCCCGGGGCTTCGAGCTCGGTGGCGGCGTACACCACACAGCCGAGGGCGCGTTCGGGGGCGAGTACGGCGCTGACGGTGCCGTCCGGGTCGACGCTCTCGACACGGTGGCCGTCGTAGGGGCCGCCGTGCCGGTGGAAGTACCACCAGGGGATGCCGTTCTGGGCGGCGACCACCGCGGTCCGCCCGTGCAGCAGCGGCTCGATCAGCGGCCCGCACGCCGCGTACGAGTTGGCCTTCAGGCCCAGGAAGACGTAGTCGACCGGGCCGACCTCGGCCGGGTCGTCGGTGGCGTGGGCGTGCGCGGTGAAGTCGCCACGCGGGCTCAGCACCCGTACTCCGTACTGCCTCATGGCCGCCAGATGGGGTCCACGGGCGATGAGATGCACATCGGCGCCCGCGCGGTGGAGCGCGGCACCGACGTAGGCGCCGATCGCACCGGCGCCGAGGACTGCGACTTTCACGGAACACTCCGTTCGGTTTGAGGGATACCGCGGAGGTGGCTTCGGACTCGGCCTCGTCGAATGATGTCGACGAAATATTGTCTACAGTATGGAGTTGAGGGCGACAAGGGTTCGGACAGCGACCGTTCGGCGCATTCTGGATACCGTTCAACGCATACGATCGAGTCGTCGGGTTCTCAACCACCCTTGTGGGGCCCTACCGTCCGGGATTCATGAGCAGCCCCCCTGTAGCGCCGCCGGGCTGGAGCCGCTGGCTCGTCCCGCCCGCCGCCCTCTCCGTCCACCTCTCCATCGGCCAGGCCTACGCCTGGAGCGTGTTCAAGCCGCCGCTCGAATCCGCGCTGAACCTGAGCGGCACCGAGAGCGCGCTGCCCTTCCAGCTCGCGATCGTGATGCTCGGCCTGTCGGCCGCGTTCGGCGGCACCCTCGTCGAGCGCAACGGACCGCGCTGGGCCATGACGGTGGCCCTGATCTGCTTCTCCTCCGGCTTCCTGATCTCCGCCCTCGGCGCCGAGACCAAGCAGTACTGGCTGATCGTCCTCGGCTACGGGTTCGTCGGCGGCATCGGCCTCGGCATCGGCTACATCTCGCCGGTCTCCACGCTGATCAAGTGGTTCCCGGACCGCCCCGGCATGGCCACCGGCATCGCCATCATGGGCTTCGGCGGCGGCGCGCTGATCGCCTCGCCCTGGTCCGCGCAGATGCTCTCGTCCTTCGGCAGTGACAACGATGGCATCGCCCTCGCCTTCCTGGTGCACGGGCTGTCGTACGCCGTCTTCATGACCCTCGGCGTGCTCCTGATCCGCGTCCCGCGCACCGAGAAGCCCGTCGCGGACGCGCCGAGCCCCTTCGAGGGCGTGCAGGTCTCGGCGAACAGCGCGATCCGCACCCCGCAGTTCTGGTGCCTGTGGGTCGTGCTCTGCATGAACGTGACCGCCGGCATCGGCATCCTGGAGAAGGCCGCCCCGATGATCACGGACTTCTTCGCCGACAGCTCCACCCCGGTGTCGGCGTCCGCGGCGGCCGGGTTCGTCGCCCTGCTGTCCGCGGCCAACATGGCGGGCCGGATCGGCTGGTCGTCCACCTCCGACCTGATCGGCCGCAAGAACATCTACCGTGTCTACCTGGGCGTGGGTGCCGTGATGTACCTGCTCATCACCCTGTTCGGGGACTCGTCGAAACCCCTGTTCATCCTCTGCGCCCTGGTGATCCTCTCCTTCTACGGCGGCGGCTTCGCGACCGTCCCCGCCTACCTGAAGGACCTCTTCGGCACCTACCAGGTCGGCGCCATCCACGGCCGGCTGCTCACGGCCTGGTCCCTCGCCGGCGTGCTCGGGCCGCTGATCGTCAACTGGATCGCCGACCACCAGAAGGGCGCCGGCAAGCACGGCTCCGACCTCTACACGCTGTCCTTCGGCATCATGATCGGCCTGCTCGTCGTCGGTTTCGTCGCCAACGAGCTGGTCCGGCCCGTCCATGCCCGCCACCACATTCCCGCCCCGAGGGAGGCCGTCGATGTCGAACGAGAGCAGCCGGCCTGAGCCGGACCGCCGCTGGCTGATCGCCGTCGCCTGGGTCTGGGTGGGCGCGCCCTTCGCCTACGGGGTGTACGAACTCGTACAGAAAGCGACACAGCTGTTCAACGGGTGAGTCAGGAGAATGGTCGGGCGTCCGAGGGTCTGCAAGAAGCCGACAACTCGGGCGCCCGTTTCCTGTGGCCTCGCGTGCCGTCGTACCCGTGAGTCACTGAACAGACTGGTGGACCCACACCCAGGCAACGAGGGGGATCCACCACCCATGAACGGCTCGCGCATCGCCGCCGTCGGCCACTACCAGCCCGCCAGGGTACTCACCAACGAGGACCTGGCGGGCATGGTCGACACCAGTGACGAGTGGATCCGGAGCCGGGTGGGCATCGACACCCGGCACATCGCGGGCCCCGACGAACCCGTCGACGAGCTGGCCGCGCAGGCCGCGGCCAAGGCCCTCGCCGGGGCCGGTCTCACCCCCGCGGACATCGACCTGGTCCTGGTCGCCACCTCCACCGCGATCGACCGCTCGCCGAACATGGCCGCGCGCGTCGCCGCCCGGCTCGGCATCCCGCAGCCCGCCGCGATGGACGTCAACGTCGTGTGCGCCGGCTTCACCCACGCGCTCGCGACCGCCGACCACACCGTCCGGGCGGGCGCCGCCACCCGGGCGCTCGTCATCGGCGCCGACAAGATGTCCGAGGTGACGGACTGGACCGACCGCACGACGTGCGTCCTGGTCGGCGACGGGGCGGGCGCGGCCGTGGTCGAGGCGTGCGGGCCGGGCGAGGAGCCCGGCATCGGACCGGTCCTTTGGGGTTCCGTCCCCGAGATGAGCCACGCCGTGCGGATCGAGGGCACCCCGCCCCGGTTCGCGCAGGAGGGGCAGAGCGTCTACCGCTGGGCCACCACCCAGCTGCCGCCCATCGCCCGGCGTGCCTGCGAGAAGGCCGGGGTCGCCCCCGCCGACCTCGCGGCCGTCGTCCTGCACCAGGCCAACCTGCGGATCATCGAGCCGCTCGCGGCGAAGATCGGCGCGGTCAACGCGGTCGTCGCGCGGGACGTCACCGAGTCCGGGAACACGTCGGCGGCGAGCATTCCGCTCGCCCTCTCCAAGCTGGTCGAACAGGGACGGGTGTCGGGCGGCGACCCGGTCCTGCTCTTCGGCTTCGGCGGCAACCTGTCGTACGCGGGGCAGGTCGTGCGGTGCCCGTGAGAGCGCGTTCTGCGGTGTGACGTGGTCGACTCCCGCTTCCTCTGGCAGCTGTGCGCCGTAGACTGTAGACGAAAGACAATCGATACTGAGTGTCCGCTCGTAACGGGTGTCTGCCGAAGGGGGACCCGATGTTGTCAGCCGGACTGCCGCAGGGCGCGGTGCCCAAGCTCGAACGCCCCGGCCCGCTCCGCGACCGCGTCTACGAGGCGCTGCTGGAACTCATCACCACCCGTGCCCTCCAGCCCGGCCAGCACCTCGTCGAGAGCGAACTCGCCGGCCACCTCGGCGTCTCCCGGCAGCCGGTGCGCGAGGCACTCCAGCGGCTGAACACCGAGGGCTGGGTGGACCTGCGGCCTGCACAGGGCGCGTTCGTGCACGAGCCGACGGAGGCGGAGGCCGACCAACTCCTCACCGTCCGCACCCTGTTGGAGGCGGAGGCGGCACGGCTCGCGGCGGCCAACGCGGGCAGCGCCGGCGTGGCCGCCCTCGAATCCCTCTGCGCCGAGGGGGAGAAGGCGGTGGCCGCGGACGACGTGGACGGGGCCGTCGCCCTGAACGCCGCGTTCCACGCCAAGATCATGGACCTGGCGGGCAACGCGGTCCTGGCCGAACTCGCCGCCCAGGTCGACCGCCGGGTCCGCTGGTACTACACGCCGGTGGCCCGGCAGCGCGGCCACCAGTCCTGGGTCGAACACCGCGAACTGATCTCGGCGATCACGGCCCGGGACGAGCAGCTGGCGACCACCCTGATGCGCGAACACACGGAGCACACCCGGCGGTCGTACCACGAGCGGGCACAGGCCTGAGCCCTGAGCCGGGTGACGGTGCGGGGCGCGTCTGTCCCGGCCGGGCGGTTCACGGCAGCGTGATGAGAGCGATGCTCTCCGCCGTCGCGACGGCCAGCCGGGTGCCGTCGGGGTGCAGAGCGGCGACCGGGGTCGGGACGTCGCGGCCGAAGCACGCGGATTTCGCGGGTACGCCGATCTCGGGCCTCTCCGCGACGATGCGCCCCGTGGCCGTGTCCAGCAGTCGCGGATGGCCGGGGAACGAGATCACCCGATCGCCGCGGGGCAGGAGCAGGACACCCGGTTCGCCATCGCCGGCGGGGCGGCGGTGGAGCCGGCGTCCCTCGGACATCGACCACACGCCGAGGTGACAGGGAGGCAACCCGGCTCGTCGCCGTCCCACACCAGCGACTTCGGCGCCGGTTTCACGGGTATCGACTCGACGGTCACCGACGCCCCCCGTTCCGGAGTGCCTCGGGAAGGCCTCCCGAGCCGGAAATCCAAGGGCCGGAGGCGCGGGCGGAGGTCAGTGGGTGTGAGCGGCCGGCCGGGTGGCAGGCTGGAGGCGGAACGAGAGCGCCTCCAGAAGGCGCTTGCGCTGGGTCTTCTGGACGGCGGCGATGCGCCAGCGGCCGTCCGCTTCGCGGGTCACCGTGTAAGTGGCCAGCTTGCCCAGGCGCTTCGGACGCCCCTTGTGCACCTCACCGCGGGCGACGACGACGGCGGTGTCCTGCCCGTGGAAGCGCAGGTCGATGACCTCGACGGTCAGCTCGGTGCCCTTCAGGAAGCTGTCGAACAGAGCCTGGTGGGCGCGGCCGATCTCGGGGCCGCCGTGGTAAACGGTGCCGGCATAGGTGACGTCCGTGGCATTTACGGTGAACTGCTCGCCGTAGGCGGTGCCGTCGCCGCGGTTCCAGGCGGCCGCGCTGCGCTCCAGAAGGGCGCGGATCTCGGCGGCGTCGGTCTCCCGGGCGGAGTTGGGAGCGGGCATGATGTTCCCCCTGCGTGATAGCTTCTTCGGAGAAGTTACTTCACTGAAGATTTATCTTCTTTCAGGAAGAGATTAGGGAGAGGGGGAACCCATGTCAACGCCTGCGTCGCCAGCCGGTGGCAGCGAGGTCTACCGGCGCTACCTGAGCGCCGTGATGTTCCACGGCCACGCGAGCGCCCGGGCCTGCGATCTCGGCGCCACCGATCTGTACGCGCTGAACATCCTTCAGCTGGCCGGGGCCATGACGCCCGGGGAACTGGCCGCGCGCACGGGGCTGACCACCGGTCCGACCACGCGCCTGATCGACCGGCTGGAAGAAGCCGGTTACGTGCGCCGGGTGCCCGATCCCGGCGACCGGCGCAAGGTCATCGTCGAACCGGTCGGGAGGCCCGCCGCCCTGGACCGGGTGCTCACTCCGGCGCGGCAGCGGATCGGCGAGATCCTCGCCGGTTACTCACCCGACCAGCTCGACGTCCTCTTCGACTACTTCGCCCGTGCCACCGAGGCATACCAGGAGGCGGCCGAGCAGTTGCGCAGTTGACCCGCGCTCGCCGCGAGCCGGCGTCACCAGGCAGAGTCCCGGACACCGGTCCGGGACTCACCGCGGGGAAGTCCGCGTCCTGAGGTTCGGCGGAAACCGTCAGGTCGCCGTCTGTGCCTGTACCGCCCCCACCGTCGTGGCCGCCCCCCGCCCCGGCTGCCGCAACAGCAGCGCCACCCCCGCCGCCAGCATGGAGATGCCGCCGGCCAGGGCGTAGGCGCCGTTGTAGCCCCAGGCGCCGACGACCATGGAGCCCAGGCCGCCGCCGAAGAGGCCGCTGATGAGTTTGCCGCTGTAGACGAGGCCGTAGTTGGTGGCGTTGTAGTTCTCGCCGAAGTAGTCCGGGGTGAGGGCGGCGAAGAGCGGGTAGAAGGCGCCGCCGCCGAAGCCGGAGAGGAAGGCGAAGAACAGGAACAGCCACTCGCTCTTGATGTCACCGGCCCAGATCACGCCGAACTGGGCGAGGCCGAGGACGACGATCACGAAGACGAGGGTCGGCTTGCGGCCCAGGCGGTCGGAGAGCCAGCCGACCACGCCGCGGCCTATGCCGTTGATGACCGCCATCACGCCCATCGACGAGGCCGCGACCAGAGGGCCGAAGCCGACGTCCTTCGCGAAGTCCACCTGGAAGGAGATGCCGAAGATCGAGACGCCGGCCGTCATGACGATGGAGATCCACATCAGGGGGAGCATGCCGGTGCGGATCGCCTCCTTGGGGGTGAACTGCCGGACAGCGGGCGGGTTCTTGGCGAGCGCTGTCGCGGTCTTGGCGCCGCCCGAGTGCGTGAGCGGGTCGATGTCGGCCGGCCACCAGTTCTTCGGCGGGTCCTTGAAGAAGAACGCCGTGACCAGGACGACGACCATCACGTAGGCGCCGATCAGGTCCAGGACCCGGTGGTAGTTGGCGGTGTCGAAGGCGTAGTTGAAGATGAAGATGAAGGGGAGCGAGCCGTAGGCGAAGCCGCCGTTCACGAACCCCGTGCGGGCGCCCCGGCGTTCGGGGAACCACTTGCCGACCATGTTGATGCAGGTCGCGTAGACCAGGCCGGAGCCGAGGCCGCCGATCACGCCGAAGCCGATGATCGCCAGCCAGATCTCGCTGATGTGCGAGAGGGCCAGGAAGCCGAGCAGGCACATGAACGATCCGGTGTACATGGCGCGGCGTGCGGTCAGGATGCCCTTCTCGCGCAGCCAGCCCGCCGGGAAGGCGATGCCGGCCTGGAAGAACACCCAGACGCTCAGGATCCAGAAGGTGTTGGACTGCGTCCAGCCGTGCGCGTGGGACAGGGTGTCCTCCGCGGAGCCGTACGCGTACTCGAAGACGCTGATGGCCATCATGGCTGTCCAGGGGAGGTACACCATGATGTTGCGGGAGTGGCCGAGGATGTCCCGGTCGGTCTCGCCGATCCGGTAGACGCGGCCGCGGGCGTCCGTGACCTCGCGGTACGGGCGGCGTCCGGTGTCCGTGCTGTTCGTGGCTACAGGGTCTGCCGTCATCACGCCATCTCCTCGCCGAGCGGCTGCGGGTTGGGGACGATGCGCCGGGCGCTGGGCCTGCCCGGTGCCTTGAGGAAGAGGGCCAGCACTGCGGAGGCCAGGCCGACGGAGCCCGCGAGCACGAACGCGCCGTGGTAGTCCCACTCACCCACGACGACCGCGCCCAGACCGGAGCCCACCAGGCCGGAGATCAGCTTGGAGCTGTAGACGATTCCGTAGTTGGTGGCGTTGTTGTTCTCACCGAAGTAGTCCGCCGTCATGGCCGCGAAGAGCGGGAAGATCGCCCCGCCGCCGAACCCGGAGACCATGGAGCAGAACAGGAAGAACGGCATGCTGCCCATCTGGCCGGAGACCAGCACACCGAACTGCGCGGTGCCGAGCACGATGCACACGATGATGAGCGTGTTGCGGCGGCCGTAGCGGTCGGAGATCCAGCCGATGACGCCGCGCCCGGTGCCGTTGACGATCGCCTTCAACGACATCGCGGTGGCGACGATCCCGCCCGCGAACCCCATGTCCTTGCCGAACGGCACCTGGAAGGCGATGCCGAAGATGTTGATCCCGGCCGTGCAGAGCAGACAGAACCACATCATCCACAGGACGGGCGTACGGGCGGCCTCCTTGGGTGTGTACTGCTTGATGGCCGGCGGGTTCTTCTCCAACGCCCGCCGTATCCTCGGGTCCTGAGTGGCCTTCAGCGGGTCGACGTGCGGCGGCCACCAGTTCTTCGGCGGGTCCTTGAAGAACCAGCCGGCCGACGCCACCACCAGACACAGCCCGACCCCGACCGAGGTGAGCACGACCTTGTAGTTGCTCAGGTCGAGCACCGAGGTGAAGAGGAACACGAACGGCACGGACCCGTAGGCGAAACCGCCGTTCACGAAGCCCGTCTTGCCGCCCTTGCGCTCCGGATACCACTTGCCGACCATGTTCACGCAGGTCGCGTAGACGAGACCGGCGCCGATACCGCTGCACATGCCGAAGCCGAGGTAGGCGACAACCACGTTCGGCGCGAACGCCAGTGACACATAGCCCAGCAGCGTGCCGACCGCGCCGATCAGCATGGCCGTACGGGCGGGGAGCCGGCCGCTCTCCCGCAGCTGCCCGGCCGGGAAGGCCACGGCCGCCTGGAAGAACACCCAGACGCCCATCAGCCAGAAGATGTGCCCGCTGTTCCACAGATGCGCCTCGTGCAGCGTGTCCTCCGCCGACGTGAACGCGTACTCGGCGGAGCTGATGCCCATCATGCCCACCCAGGGCAGGATGACCATCCATTTCCTCTTACGGCCCATGAGATCGACGTCGGTCTCGCCGATCCGGTACCTGCGGCCGTTGCGGTCCGTCACCTCCCTGAAGGGGACGGATGTCGATAGATCGATGGATGACATGTTCGCTCAGCACCCCTTGCGTCGAAAGTTCTGGCCAGCGCCCCCTGTCCAATGCCTTTCGTGCGCGCTCGGGTCCCGGGGCCGACCGACGCGCACCGCCGGCCGGCCCCTTCCCGCACCTACGTCATGAGTCGCCCCCCAACAGTCCGGCCGCCCGTGCCCAGCGGTACTTGGCACCGAGCACGGCCACCGGCCGCTCGGTCGTGTACGGGTACGCCACGACCCCCCGCTCGTACAGGTACTGGCAGGCCTCCTCGACCTCGACGTCCCCCGCGAGCGAGGCGACGACCGGCTTCTCGATGCCCCGCTCCCGGAACTCCGCGACCACCCGCGCGGTCAGCTCCGCGAACACCATCGGCGGGGTGACGATGGTGTGCCAGTAGCCGAGGACGAGCGCGTGGATGCGCGGGTCCTCAAGGCCGAGCCGGATCGTCGCCTCGTACGTCGACGGCGGCTCGCCGCCCGTGATGTCCACCGGGTTGCCGGCGGCCCCGAAGGGCGGGATGAAGCGGCGGAACGCCTCGTCCAGGTCCGGCGGGATCTCCATCAGGGTCAGCCCGTTGTCGGTGATCGCGTCGGACAGCAGGACACCGCTCCCGCCCGCGCCGGTGATGATCACGACGTTGTCGCCCTGCGGGGGCGGCAGCACCGGCAGCCCGCGCGCGTACTCCAGCATGTCGTTGAGGCCCGGCGCCCGGATGACTCCGGCTTGCCGGAGGATGTCGTCGTACACCGCGTCGTCGCCCGCGAGCGCGCCGGTGTGCGAACCGGCGGCCTTGGCGCCGGCCGCCGTACGGCCCGCCTTGAGGACCACCACCGGCTTCTTCGGCACGGTCGCCCGCGCCGCCTCGACGAAGGCGCGGCCGTCCTTCAGGTCCTCCAGGTGCATCGCGATGCACTCGGTGTGCGGGTCCTCGCCGAACCAGGTCAGCAGGTCGTCCTCGTCCAGGTCCGACTTGTTGCCGAGGCCGACGATCGCCGACACCCCCGTCTTGGTGGTGCGCGCGAAGCCCAGGATCGCCATGCCGATCCCGCCCGACTGGGACGTCAGCGCCACCCCGCCCTTCACGTCGTACGGCGTGCAGAACGTGGCGCACAGGTCCTGCCAGGTGGAGTAGTAGCCGTAGATGTTCGGGCCGAGGAGGCGGATGCCGTAGCGTTCGCCGATCGCGACGATCTCCTCCTGGAGTTCGTGCTCGCCGGTCTCCGCGAAACCGGACGGGATCAGGACGGCGTTGGGGATCCTCTTCCGGCCCACCTCCTCCAGCGCCGCTGCCACGAACTTGGCGGGAATGGCGAAGACGGCCACATCCACCTCACCGGGAACGTCCGTGACACTCTTGTACGCCTTGCGGCCCAGAATGTCATCGGCCTTGGGGTTCACCGGATGGATCTCCCCGGCGAAGCCGCCGTCCACGAGGTTGCGCATCACCGAGTTGCCGATCTTGCCCTGCTCGTCGGAGGCACCGATCACGGCGACGGAGCGGGGCTGCATCAGCCGGCGCATGGTCTCCAGGATCTCGGCGCGGGTGTACTTCCTGCGCTCCGGCGGCTGCTTCTCCGCGAGGATGATCCTGATGTCCGCGGCGACCGCGCCCTCCGCGGTCGCGATCACCGGGTTGAGGTCCACCTCGGCGATCTCAGGGAAGTCCGCGACCAGTCGGGAGACCCGGCGGATCTGCTCGGCGACCGCCCACCGGTCCACACCGGCCTGCCCGCGCACCCCGCGCAGCACCTCGGCCGCCTCGATGGAGTCCAGCATCGAGAGCGCCTCGTCGGCGGTGACCGGCGCGAGCCGGAAGGTCACGTCCTTCAGCACCTCGACCAGCACCCCGCCGAGCCCGAAGGCGACGACCTTCCCGAAGGTCGGGTCGGTGACCGCGCCGACGATCACCTCCGTGCCCTTCGGCAGCAACTCCTGGACCTGGACGCCCTCGATGCGCGCAGCGGCGTCGTAGGCCTTCGCGTTCTCGACGATCCGGTGGAAGGCCGCCCGTACGTCCGCCGCACCCTCCACCCCGACGACGACCCCGCCCGCGTCGGTCTTGTGCAGGATGTCCGGCGACACGATCTTCATGACGACGGGTCCGGCGAAGCGTGCCGCGTACGCCACCGCCTCGTCGACGTCGGTGGCCAGTTCCTCGCCCGGTACGGCGATCCCGTACGCGTCGGCGACCACCTTGCCCTCCGGCGCGGTGAGTGCCGTACGGCCCTCCGCGCGCACGGAGTCGAGGAGCTCACGGACCCGCAGCTCCCGGTCCTCTGCCATCACGTCAGATCACTCCGTTCGACTTGAGCAGGCGCAACTCTTCGTCGCCTAGGCCGAGTTCGCCGATGTAGACCGCTTCGTTGTGCTCGCCCAGGAGTGGTGAACTGGTCACGTCCACGGGGGAGTCGGAGAGCTTGAGCGGGCTGCCGACGGTGACGAACTCGCCGCGCTCGGGGTGCGGGACGGTGACCACCATCTCGTTGGCGACCAGCGACTCGTCCTCGATGATCTCCTTGGTGGAGAGGATCGGCCCGCACGGGATGTTGTGGGCGTTGAGCTTCTCCAGCACCTCCCACTTGGGGAGCGTCGAGGACCACTCCTCGATCAGCTGGAACATCTTGTTGAGCTTGGGCAGCCGGGACTCCGGGGTCGCCCACTCGGGGTCGTCCGCGAGCTCCGGCCGGCCGATCAGCTGGGTGATCGGCCGCCAGCCGACGGGCTGCACGATGACGTACACGTAGTCGTTGGGGCCGCCCGGCGCGCACTTGACCGCCCAGCCGGGCTGGCCGCCGCCGGAGGCGTTTCCGGAGCGGGGCACCTCGTCGCCGAAGTCCTCGTTCGGGTACTCGGCGAGCCGGCCGTGGGCCAGTCGCTGCTGGTCGCGGAGTTTGACCCGGCAGAGGTTGAGCACGGCGTGCTGCATGGCGACGTTGACGCGCTGGCCACGGCCGGTGCGCTCCCGCTGGAAGAGTGCCGCCAGTATTCCGGCTACTGTATGCACTCCGGTCCCCGAGTCACCGATCTGCGCGCCCGTGGCCAGCGGCGGGCCGTCCTCGAAGCCGGTGGTGGCCATCGAGCCGCCCATCGCCTGGGCGACGACCTCGTACGCCTTGAAGTTGGTGTACGGGCCGTCCCCGAACCCCTTGATGGAGGCGTACACGATCCGCGGGTTGATCTCCTTGATGCGGTCCCAGGTGAAGCCCATCCGGTCGACCGCGCCAGGACCGAAGTTCTCCACCATCACGTCCGAGCGGCGGATCAGCTCGGTCAGGAGTTCCTTGCCGCGCGCGGTCTTGGTGTTGAGGGTGATGCTCCGCTTGTTGCAGTTGAGCATCGTGAAGTAGAGGGAGTCGACGTCCGGGAGGTCGCGCAGCTGCTTGCGCGTGATGTCACCGGTCGGCGCCTCCAGCTTGACCACGTCCGCGCCGAGCCAGGCGAGCAGCTGGGTGGCGGAGGGGCCCGACTGGACGTGCGTCATGTCGAGGACGCGAATGCCCTCGAGTGCCTTGGCGGTCATGGGCGTTCCACCTCACTTGTACATGGTCTGGTTCATGGTTCCGGGGGCGTACGCGTCCGGGTCGACCCAGACGTTGATCAGCGACGGCTTGCCCGACTCCCGAGCCCTGCGCAGGGCGGGGCCGATGTCGGCGGGGTCGCGGACCTCCTCGCCGTAACCGCCCAGCATCTGGGCGAACTTGTCGTAGTGGACGTCCCCGAGGGTGTTGCCGACCCGCTCGCGCTCCTTGCCGTACTTGGCGGCCTGGCCGTAACGGATCTGGTTCATCGAGGAGTTGTTGCCGACGATCCCGACGAAGGGCAGGTCGTAGCGGACCAGGGTCTCGAAGTCCCAGCCGGTGAGCGAGAAGGCGCCGTCGCCGAAGAGGGCGACCACCTCCTTGTCGGGGCGGGCCTGCTTGGCGGCGAGCACGAAGGGGACGCCGACGCCGAGGGTGCCGAGCGGGCCCGGGTCCATCCAGTGCCCTGGCGACTTGGGCTGCACGACCTGCCCCGAGAAGGTGACGATGTCGCCGCCGTCGCCGATGTAGATCGAGTCCTCGGTGAGGAAGTCGTTGATCTCGCTGACCAGGCGGTACGGGTGGATGGGCGAGGCGTCCGACTTCAGGCTCGGCAGCCGCTTCTCCAGCGCGGTCTGCTCGGCGGCGCGCAGCTCGTCGAGCCACTCCTTGCGCCTGGAGGCACCTCCGTTGACCCGGCCCGAGGCCGCCTCGGTCACCGACTTCAGGACCAGGCCCGCGTCGCCGACGATCCCGAGGTCGATGTCCCGGTTCTTGCCGACCGTGCGGTAGTCGAGGTCGATCTGGACGACGGTCGCGGTGGGGGAGAGGCGCTTGCCGTAGCCCATGCGGAAGTCGAAGGGGGTGCCGACGATCACGATGACGTCGGCGTTGGAGAACGCGTACCGGCGGGAGAGCTGGAAGTGGTGCGGGTCGCCGGGCGGCAGGGTGCCGCGCCCCGCGCCGTTCATGTACGCCGGGATGTTGAGGGTCCGTACCAGTTCGATGGCGTCCGCGGTGCCGCGGGTCGTCCAGACCTGGCTGCCGAGCAGGATGGCCGGTTTCTCGGCGTGCACGAGCAGGTCGGCGAGCTTCTCGATCGCCTCGGGGTCGCCGGCCGAGCGGGTCGAGGCGCGGTAGGCGCCCGCCTTGGGTGTGCGGGCCCTCTCGGCCGGGACCTTGGCGTCGAGGACGTCGCGGGGTATCTCCAGGAAGGAGGGGCCGGGCGCGCCGTGGTAGCACTCGCGGAACGCCATGGAGACCATGTCGGCGGCGCGGGCGGTGTCCGGGACGGTCGCCGCGAACTTGGTGATCGGCGTCATCATGTCGACGTGCGGCAGGTCCTGCAGGGACCCCATCTTGTGCTGGGTGAGCGCCCCCTGGCCGCCGATCAGCAGCATCGGGGACTCCGCGCGGAAGGCGTTGGCGACCCCGGTGACGGCGTCGGTCGTACCCGGCCCCGCGGTGACGACCGCGCAGCCCGGCCTGCCGGTGATGCGTGCGTAGCCGTCGGCGGCGTGGGCGGCCACCTGCTCGTGGCGGACGTCGACGACTTCTATGCCCTCGTCGACGCAGCCGTCGTAGATGTCGATGATGTGGCCGCCGCACAGGGTGTAGACGCGGTCGACCCCCTCGGCCTTCAGCGCCTTGGCAACGAGATGACCACCGGAAATCACGTCCTGGGTGTCGTCGGGCATGGCGAAGTCCTGTCCCTTCGTAGGGGGTTGGAGCGGCTCGCGGTACATTGCATACAGTCGACGAATACTGTATGAACCTTGTTATCCCGCATCCGGTGGGTGGTGTCCAGGGGGCGTGCGGCACTTTTAAGACAGGAGCCGAAATGGACCTGTACGAACACCAGGCAAGGGAACTCTTCGAGGAACACGGCATCGTGGTGCCGAGGGCGGAGGTCACCGACTCGCCCAAGGAGGCCCGGGAGATCGCCCGCCGGCTCGGCGGCAGGGTCGTCGTGAAGGCGCAGGTCAAGACCGGTGGCCGGGGCAAGGCGGGCGGCGTGAAGCTCGCCGCCGACCCGGCCGCGGCGGAGCTCACGGCACGTCAGATCCTGGGTATGGACATCAAGGGGCACACGGTCGGCAAGGTGATGCTGGCCCAACCCGTCGACATCGACAGCGAGTTCTACGTCTCCTACGTCCTCGACCGGGCGGCCGGCGGCTTCCTGGCCATCGCCTCCGCCGAGGGCGGCATGGAGATCGAGGAGGTGGCCGCGACCCGCCCGGAGGCGGTGGCCCGGGTCCACATCGACCCCGCGGTCGGCGTCACCTCCGCCAAGGCCCAGGAGATCGCCGCGGCCGCCGGACTGCCGCCGCAGACCGTCGACGTCCTGGTACGGCTCTGGCAGGTCCTGGTCCGCGAGGACGCACTGCTCGTCGAGGTGAACCCGCTCGTGCGCACCGGAGAGGGCCGGATCCTGGCCCTCGACGGCAAGGTCACCCTCGACGACAACGCCCGCTTCCGGCAGGCCCGTTGGGGCGGCGAGGAGGCCGGGCACCACGACCCGCTGGAGACGGCGGCCGCCGCGAAGGGGCTCAACTACGTCAGGCTCGACGGCGAGGTCGGCATCATCGGCAACGGCGCGGGCCTGGTGATGTCCACCCTGGACGTGGTGGCCGGCTGCGGCGCACGGCCCGCCAACTTCCTGGACATCGGCGGCGGGGCATCCGCCCAGATCATGACCGACGGACTCGCGGTGATCCTTTCCGACCCGTCCGTGAAGTCGGTCTTCGTCAACGTCTTCGGCGGGATCACGGCGTGCGACGCGGTCGCCGACGGCATCGTCCGGGCCCTGGAGTCCGTCCGGCTGACCAAGCCGCTGGTGGTCCGCCTCGACGGCAACAACGCGGCCCGCGGCCGGGCGATCCTCGACGGCCGCGCGCATCCCCTGGTCGAACAGGCCACCACCATGGACGGCGCCGCCCGCCGTGCCGCCGAACTCGCCACCACCGCCTGAGGAGTCCTGTCATGGCGATCTACCTCACCAAGGAGAGCAAGGTCCTCGTCCAGGGCATGACCGGCGGCGAGGGCATGAAGCACACCCGCCGGATGCTCGCCGCCGGCACCGACGTCGTCGGCGGGGTCAACCCGCGCAAGGCCGGGCAGAGCGTCGACTTCGACGTCCCCCAGTGCCTGAACGGCCTGGGAGGTGCCCCCATGGCGGTCCCGGTCTTCGGCACGGTCGCCGAGGGCATGGCGGCGACCGGCGCCGACGTCACCGTCGTCTTCGTGCCGCCCGCCTTCGCCAAGGCGGCGGTGCTGGAGGCGGCCGACGCCGGCATCGGCCTCGCGGTGGTGATCACCGAGGGCATCCCGGTCCACGACTCGGTGGCCTTCACCTCGTACGCGCGGGGCAAGGGCACCCGCATCATCGGCCCCAACTGCCCCGGTCTGATCACCCCGGGCCAGTCCAACGCGGGCATCATCCCCGCCGACATCACCAAGCCCGGCCGTATCGGACTCGTCTCCAAGTCCGGCACCCTGACCTACCAACTCATGTACGAACTACGGGACATCGGCTTCTCCACCTGCGTGGGCATCGGCGGCGACCCGGTCGTCGGGACCAGCCACATCGACTGCCTGGCCGCCTTCCAGGAGGACCCCGACACCGAACTCGTCGTCCTCATCGGGGAGATCGGCGGCGACGCGGAGGAGCGGGCCGCCGCCTACATCCGGGAGCACGTCACCAAGCCGGTCGTCGGCTACATCGCCGGGTTCACCGCGCCCGAGGGCCGCACCATGGGCCACGCGGGCGCCATCGTCTCCGGTTCGGCCGGCACCGCGCGGGCCAAGCAGGAGGCGCTGGAGGCGGTCGGGGTCCGGGTGGGGAGCACGCCGACCGAGACCGCCCGGCTCGTCCTGGACCTGCTCGACACCCGTCAGCCGGAAGGAAGCTGAGCCATGGCTCTCGAATCCTCGCCCCCTCCGGCCCTTTCAGCCTCTGCGGCCCCTTCGGCCCTGTCAGCCCCTTCGGCCTCTTTGGTCCAGAAGCCCGGCACCGGCTGGCGCGACGCCTGGGCGCGCTGTCTCGCCCTCGCCCCCGAGGCCTTCCGGGACGACCGCGTCCTCAACCTCTGGGCCGCCGCCTGGCAGCCCGACGGCCGGCCGCTGCCCGCGACCAGCCCCGTCGACGGCAGCCCGATCGCCGGCGCCCCACGCCTCGACCGGGACACCGCCCGCAGGGCCGTCCGGGCCTGCCTCGACCAGCACCGGGCCTGGCGGTACGTCCCGCTGGCGGAACGCCGGGCCAGGGTGGCCGCCACCCTGGACGCCCTGACCGAACACCGCGAACTCCTCGCCCTGCTGCTCGTCTGGGAGATCGGCAAGCCCTGGCGGCTGGCCCAGGCGGACGTGGACCGGGCGATCGACGGGGTGCGCTGGTACGTCGACGGCATCGAGCCGATGCTCGCCGGGCGGAGCCCGCTGGACGGGCCGGTGTCCAACATCGCCAGCTGGAACTACCCGATGAGCGTGCTCGTTCACGCGGTACTGGTCCAGGCTCTGGCGGGCAACGCGGTGGTGGCGAAGACCCCGACCGACGGCGGCGTCGCCTGTCTCACCCTGGCCTGCGCGCTGGCCGCCCGGGAGGGCCTGCCGGTGACGCTGCTCAGCGGCAGCGGGGGCGAGCTCTCGGAGGCGCTGGTGCGGGCGCCCGAGATCGGCTGCGTCTCCTTCGTCGGCGGCCGGGACACGGGGGCGGCGGTGGCCACGGCCGTCACCGACCTCGGCAAGCGGCACGTACTCGAACAGGAGGGACTCAACACCTGGGGCATCTGGAACTTCACCGACTGGGCCGCGTTCACCGCCGTCGTCCCCAAGCTCTTCGACTACGGCAAACAGCGCTGCACCGCCTACCCGCGCTTCGTCGTCCAGCGCGAGCTGTTCGACGAGTTCCTCACCGCCTACCTCCCGGCCGTGCGCCGGCTCCGGATCGGCCACCCCCTCGCGGTCGCCGACCCCGCGGACCCGCTCCCCGAGCTGGACTTCGGGCCGGTGATCAACGCGGCCAAGGCCAAGGACCTGACCGACCAGGTGGCCGAGGCCATCGACCGCGGTGCCGTCCCGCTGCACCGCGGCAGCCCGGCCGACGCCCGCTTCCTGCCCGGCCAGGACACCGCGTCGTACGTCCACCCGGTCACCCTCCTCAACCCGCCCCCGTCCTCACCGCTGCACCACGCGGAACCCTTCGGCCCGGTCGACACGATCGTCCTGGTCGACACCGAGGCCGAACTGCTGGCGGCCATGAACGCGTCCAACGGCGCGCTGGTCGCCACGCTCTCCACCGACGACGAGGCCACGTTCGCGCGCCTGGCCCCGCAGATCCGCGCCTTCAAGGTCGGCCACGGCAAGCCACGCTCCCGCGGCGACCGCGACGAGCTCTTCGGCGGCTTCGGCGCGTCCTGGCGGGGGGCCTTCGTCGGCGGGGAACTGCTGGTGCGGGCGGTGACCCAGGGCCCGGCGGGGGAGCGGCTGCCCGGGAACTTCCCGGAGTACCAGCTGAAGCCCTGACCGCGCGCGTCTCTCATTCCGTGGCGTCGCGCACCGGCCGGATCACCTCGTCCGCCAGCCGGCGTGCCACGCCGTCGGGATAAGGGCGGGGCAGGCTCAGCACGATGTGGTTCATCCCGGCCCGGACGAGGGCGGTGACCGTGGCACGGGTCGCCGCCGGGTCGTCGTACGACACCAGGACCTGGACCGAGCGGACGATCTCCGCCGGATCCCGGCCCAGTTCGGCGCAGTGCGCGTCCAGCACCCGGGCGCGCGCGGCGACGAACTCGACGGTGTTGTGCGGCGGCCCGGGCACGTTCCAGACGTCCGCGTGCTCGGCGACCAGCCGCAGCAGCCGGGTGCCCCAGCCGCCGATCAGCAGCGGGGGCCCCGGGCGCTGCACCGGCTTGGGCTCGTTCCGGGTCCCCCTCAGCCGGTAGTACTCGCCCTCGAAGTCGAAGACGTCCCGGGTCCACATCAGCTTCAGGACCCGTACCGTCTCGTCGAGCCGGGCGATGCCCTCGGCGGGCGGCACGAGCGTGAGGCCGTAGGCGTCGTACTCGGCGACCGCCGGATTCTCCCCGGCGATCCCGCCCGCACCCGGCGGCTGATGCGTCCCGCCGACGCCCAGCCCCAGGACCAGCCGCCCGCCCGAGATCACGTCCACGGTGGAGGCCATCTTGCCCAGGAGGGCGGGCGGCCGGATCCGGTTGCTCGTCACCAGCAGACCGAGCCGCAGCCGCTCGGTCTGCGCGGCCAGGGCGGAGAGCAGCGTCCAGCCCTCGTGGACGGTGCCGTCCTTGGGACCGGCCACCGGCAGCAGATGGTCCCAGAGCCAGGCGTCCGCGATCTGCGGTATCGCGTCCGCCTCCTGCCAGACACGGCGGATGTCCTCGTAGGGGACGTGCATGGGGGTGGTCTTGATGCCGAAGCGCACAGCCGTCACGGTCGTCATAGCCGTCAGCCTAGTAAATCATCAGCCATCCTGACGATCAGTTTTCGCTATCGTCTACGACATGGTCAGCGATCCCCTCGAATCCCGGCTCGGGTACCTGCTCAAGCATGTCCAGGCCGACCTGGCACGGAGCTCGGCCGAGGCCCTCGCCCCGTACGGCATGGACGGACACGAGCTGGCGGTGCTGGTGGTGCTGGCCGGGGCCGAACCGCTGTCCCAGATCGAGGTGGCGGGACGGCTCGGGGTGGACCGCACGACGATGGTGGCCCTGCTCGACGGCCTGGAGCGGCGAGGTCTGGTCGAGCGCCGGCGCAGCCCGCAGGACCGGAGGCGCAACATCGTCGAACTGACCGACGCCGGGCGTGAGCGGATGGGCCGGGCGGAGGAGGCGCGACGGGCCGCCGAGCGCCGCTTCCTCGCACCGCTGGACGACGAGACGGCCGCGACACTCGTCCGCGCCCTGCGTACACTGCTGCCCGCCCGGTGACGGCCCGGCCACGCGCCGTGACCCGCTCCCACCTGCGCCTACACCGACGGAAACGCAGGTGAAAGGCACTCCGAAAGCTTGGTATTGTTGTCCATGTCGCCGCGGGGAACACCCCCGGTCAGGCGGCAGACACCTAGTCCGGGTGGCGGAATGGCAGACGCGCTAGCTTGAGGTGCTAGTGCCCTTTATCGGGCGTGGGGGTTCAAGTCCCCCCTCGGACACAGACCATAACCCCAACTTGTGCGGGTCGAGCTGAGCCTCGGCCCGCACGAGCTGTTTTGCGGGGTCGTAGGTCAGCTTGAGGCCGAGGTTCTGGTAGACGTCGGCCTTGTCCGGGGCTTCGGCGTCGGTGAGTACGTCGCGGATGCTGCCCAGTGATGTGATCATCGAGCGGATGTCCTCCTTGGTGAGCCGGTCCTCATGGGTGGCTGCTCGGCTCTTGGCCATCGCTCCGGCGCGGCGGGCCTGGGTTTCGGTGATCCATCGGCCGACGAGTGCCGGGTCTGTGCCGGCTTCAAGAGCCTCTCGGTAGCGGGCGATCTTCGTGTCGCACTCGGCGATGACTTGAGCTGCCTTCTCCGCCTCCGTCGGGACCGCAGGGTCGGGCTGCTGGGCCGCGTACATCCGCGCGACCGTGTCCTCCAGCCGGTGCGGGGCGAAGGCACGCGTGAGCCAGTGTCGAGCGGGGCGATCAGGTCTCGTTCGGCGACGTAGACGTTGCGTGGGTGGGAGACCTTGTTGGCCAGCCCGTACTCGCTGGGGAAGCGGCAGCGGTAGTAGAGGACGTCGTGGCTGCAGTGCGCCTGCATGCGCCGGCCGCACAGTCCGCAGTGCAGAAACGTCCGCAGGACGTATCGGGGACTGGTGTGCCGCCGTCGCTCGCGTGTCGTGTGATCGGCGCCCTTGGCTGCTCGTAGGGCCTGGGCGAGTTCGAAGGTCTCGGTGTCGATCAGCGGCGGGTGCACGCGGTCGTTGGACCAGATCCAGGCATCCGGCTGGTTCCAGCGCAGTCGGGTCTCGTGTCCGAGCGCCACGTTGTCGACGTCGAGGAGGGTCTCTTCTTTGCGCTGCTTGTTCCAGACCTGCCGTCCGGTGTATCGGGAGTTGGACAGGATGGCGCGCACGGCGCCCTTGGACCAGGCGATGCCGCTGCGATGCTGATTGCGTGCTGGGTCGTGCGCGGACGGGCTCGGGATGCCGTCGCGAGTGAGGGACTCGGCGATGGCGAAGAACCCGCGGCCGCGGCAGTAGTCGTGGAAGATGCGCTGGACGATGGGCGCGGTGGCGGGATCCGGCTCAAGTCGGTGAAGGCGCTTGCCGTCGCTCGCCTTGGCCGGATGGGGATGGGGGCCGGCGTCGGCGAGTCGGTAGCCGTAGGGCGGTCGGCCGCCCAGGTAACGGCCTTCGATCTTCGCCTGGGAGGCCATGGCGGCGCGGACCCGGATCTTGATCCGGTTGCGCTCCCCCTTGCTCATGCCGCCGAACACAGACATCACCAGGTCGTGGGCTTCGGATTCAGGTGAGGGGCCACGCAGTTTCCGGACAGGCACCCAATAGGGTTGTCCTGAACAAGGAAACGAGGAAGAAGTGTCGCCACCTAGTAAGTACTCGCCGGAGTTCCGCGAGGAAGCCGTCCAGATCGCGTTGAGGTCAAGCAAGACGATCTCCGAAGTCGCCCGGGAGCTTGAGCTGAACTCGGAGACGCTACGCGGCTGGGTGAAGAAGTATCAGAAGCAGCAGGAACCGGCCCCTGATGCGGAACTGACGGTGAACGAACGGGCGCGTCTGAAGGAACTCGAACGACGTAACCGTGAGCTGGAGATGGAAGTCACCTTCCTGAAAAAAGCCGCAGCGTACTTCGCGAAGGATCCTCGGTAGCAAGCAAGTACGAGTTCATCGACGAGATGCGGCTCGGCACCGAGAAGTACGCATACAGCGTCGAGTTCATGTGCGGCCGACTTGGCGTATCCAGATCCGGCTACTACGACTGGCGATCTCGCCCGGAATCCGCGACAGCTCAGCGGCGCGTAGAACTGAAATTGCTCATCGAGAAAGCCTTCGACATGTCCGACAGCACCTACGGGCACCGACGTATCCAGGCCCAGCTGCACCGCTGGGGCGTCGCCGCACGCGTGGAGTTGGTCCGCCGTCTCATGCGCGAACTGGGCCTGGTGCCCTGCCTGCCACGGCCGAAGAGGTTCAACCTCACGCAGGCTGCAGCCGGCCAGGTACCGGACCTTGTCGGACGCGACTTCACCGCGGATGCATCCGGCGAGAAGCTCGTCGGTGACATTACCTATATCGCGACCGGGGAAGGCTGGCTGTACCTCGCGACGGTCATCGACTGCTGTACGAAGGAAGTCATCGGTTACGCAATGGACGACCACTACCAAACCCCACTGATATCCAGAGCGATCCGAAACGCGGCACGGAACAGGAACCTCTCGGCCGACGCAATATTTCACTCGGATCGCGGAAGTAACTACATGTCTGCCGAGTTCGGGAGGACGCTGGAACGCTTCGGGCTCCGCAGATCTGCTGGCCGCACCGGGATCTGTTTCGACAACGCCATGGCCGAGTCATTCTTCGGCGCGCTGAAGAACGAGCGCGTATCGAGGGTGACTTACCTGACCCGCGAGGCCGCGCGGCAGGACATCACTCGCTACATCGAATTCTGGTACAATCGCGAACGCCTCCACTCGGCAGTGGGTTACCGCCCTCCGCGCGAAGTCCACGCCGAGTACGAGAAGTTGCGAATCGCCGCGTGAAATAAACGGTCAGAAGCCTGTCCGGAAACTTCGTGGCTCCTCAGTTCGGAATGCGCGAGCATGAGCGTACGACGCTGGCCGATCACTTCGAGTCGGTCGACGAAGAGTTCTTCTCCCTGGGACAGGACGACACCTACTACGAAAAGCTCCGCGACCTGGGCGACGACGTCCGGCTCGCAGTTCTGAGCTCCCTACGCGACCTACGCGACCTCGCCTACGACCAGGAACTCTTCGCCAGAGCCTTCGACGAAAAGGTGACGCGGACGTCACTGCTTCGTTCGGTCTCCCGGGAGACCGTGGTCCATCAGTTCCACCGGATCGCCCGGGGCGGCGCCCGGCTGACGCCGTTCGACTTCTCCTACACGGCTCCGGCACCGGAGACCGGGGAAGTGGATCCCCTGACCCTGTCGTTCACGGTGAAGCCGGGCGCGTCGCCGCCCACGAATGTGCACGCCCTGATCGGCAGTAACGGCGTCGGCAAAACACGTCTGCTCAGCCACCTGGCCAGAGCAGTCGCAGACGGCTCCGCCACCGTGGACGAAGTCGGCCAGGTCACCAATCTGAGCGGCACCGGGCCCGCCTTCACCAACATGGTCTCCGTTGCCTCCAGCGCATTCGACCTCCTCACCCCAGTGCAAGAGACCAACGGAACCCATCACGCTCATGTCACGCTCGCCCGCGGCAGCATCCACAGGGGCGACGTGACGCCTGCCCAGCGCTTCACTCAGCTGGTAGAAGGACTCACTGGAGCCCGGCTGGATCGCTGGCAGACCGCCCTGGCGACCCTGGCGGAGGCCGACCCGCTGTTCCGGGATTCGGAGATACTCGCAACCAACTGGATGGCGCCCGACAACCCCGCAGCTGACAGGGAGGAGGCGTTTGGCAGGCTCAGCTCCGGGCACAAGATCGTGCTGCTCGCCGTCACCAACCTCGCGGACCTCGTCACCGAGACCACCTTGGTCCTCATCGACGAGCCCGAGACCCATCTCCACCCGCCCCTGCTGGCCGCCTTCATCCGGGCCGTCTCCGACCTCCTTGCCGACCGCAACGGCGTCGCCGTCATCGCGACTCATTCGCCCGTGGTCCTGCAGGAAACACCCCGCAAATGCGTGTGGGTCCTGCGCCGGTCCGGGCAGGTCATGCGGGCCATGCGCCCCGCCATCGAGACCTTCGGCGAGAACGTGGGCATCCTCACCCATGAGGCATTCGGGCTCGAAGTTACGCGATCGGGCTTCCACCGGGACCTGGAGAAGGCTGTGAACGAGGGCCTGGCCTACCACGAGGTCGTCGAACGCTTCGGCGGAGAACTCGGCAGCGAAGCCAAAAGCCTGGTGCGGGTACTGATCTCCGTCCGAGACCGCCGGGAGCGCCTGTTCTGATGCGCCCGCTCCCGATACCCGCACATACCGCCCGCGACACCTATCGCCTGTGCATCAGCAGAATCCGCAACGACGGCCTCCAACAGCGCCTGGCGGGTTTCGAGGACGGCGTAGCCGAAGCGGCGGCGGTCTTCGAGACAGCGGTGCGCGCCACAATTCTGCACACACTCCAACCGGCAGCGTTCGCGCCGGGCACCGTGGAGGACCATGTCGAGCTGCTGAAGAACTACACCCAGCGCATGGCCAAGGCAGCCGCCCCGGCCAGACCCGTCTACGACGAACTGAGAACGGCACCTCCGCGGTGCCCGCTGTGCGACCACCGCGAGGCCACCACCCTCGACCACCACCTGCCCAAGAGCATCTTCGCCCTGCTCGCTGTCGCACCGACGAACCTGATCCCCGCCTGCAGCGAATGCAACAAGACCAAGAGCGACACCGCTCCCCGCTGTGCTGAAGAACAAACCCTTCATCCGTACTTGACGACCTCGGCGACGTCCAGTGGCTCGGCGCCGAGGTAGCCGAGCAAACACCCGCCTACCTAACGTTCTTCGTCGACACACCGCCCAGTTGGGAGAGTCTGCTGGCAGCGCGTGTCCGCTACCACTTCGACGTCTTCGGGCTCGCAGCCCTGTATGGGGCACAAGCCTCGTGCCGAAGCGCTATGGCGGGGCGCCGACCCGCCCGCGAGGATGTGCGGCATCACGCCGGACGTCAAGGCCGAGTGTGTGGGCGGCCGCTGCCCGGTCAGTGGCCGCCGACCCACTCGTCGCGCTCCTTCGCGGCCGACCAGGCCACTCTGGCCCGGAGGCTGCCCGGTGTTCCTGGTGCGCGATACGGAGATCCGGCCAAGTTCCTGCCGCAAGGCCGCGGGTGGTGAACGCGTGCACGCGGCAGAGGAAGCGGCGGGTGCGTCGCCGTCTCTGCGCCCGCGGTGTGGGCGGCGGCGAGTTCGGTGAATGCGGCCGCCGCCGGCCGACCGTGCCATATCGTCGCCACGTGGGCCCGAAGAGACCGGTAGTGCCACATGGAAACGCGGAGCGAGATCACAGTGTGGTCGGCGAGAAACAAGCCGAATAGTTCGAACGAATTACGGTGCCGAAATAGTCGGCTGCGGAGCCGTCCGGTACACACGGATCTTCGTTTATAATACAGCTATGACGATGATGGGGGACGGCAGGCAGAGCAAGGCACGGTCGATGAGCGACAAGGCCTATGAGACGCTCCGCGAGGCCATCGTGAGCTGCGAACTGGCGCCTGGGACATGGATCAAGGCGTCCGAGCTCTCGGAGTCGCTCGGCCTGGGGCGGACGCCGACGATGCAGGCGCTGCAGCGCCTGGAGGCGGCCGGGTTCGCCCGCCCCGTGAAGCGCAAGGGATGGCAGGTCACCCCGATGACGCTGCAGAGCGTCCAGGACATCCTCGAAGCCTTCGAGCTGACCGCCCCGTCGCTGGTGGTGCTGATCATCCGCAACGCCACTGACGAGCAGATCGCCACGTTCGCCGAATTGGTGACGACGACGGCACCGGGCGGCCGCCCCGCGTCCGAACTCAATCCTGACCTGATGAAGGCAGCGCCTATCCGTTACCTCGTCCAGATTTGCGGCAATCCGGTGATGACGGAAATGGCGCTTCCCTTGGCGACGCATGTGGAACGAGTTTTCAGATTCGGACTGCTGCATGACAATTTCCTGGACCGCGCTCACGTCCGCTGGCGCAGCGCCTTCTTTGAAGCTTTGGCTGCCCGCGATGAGAAACGTGCACGGGAGGCGGTCCTCAAAGTGATTCACGTCGGTGCGTCGGAGCTCTACCGGATCCTTCAGGCCGCGGAGTCCATCCGGTCGGTTCCCCTGCACATCGAACGTGCCTCCTGATCAGATCGAGATCCCGCCGTCGACGGGCAGGACGACGCCGGTGACGTACCCCGCTTCGCGGGAGGCGAGGAAGCCCACCGCGGCGCACATCTCGGAAGCGTCGCCGAACCTGCCCAGCGGGATGCCCGCCGCCAGTTCGGCCTTCTTGTCCTCCGGGATGGAGGCGACCATCCGGGTCTCGGCGTTGGGGGAGATCGCATTGACGGTGACCCCGAACCGGGCCAGTTCCTTGGCTGCCGTCTTGGTGAATCCGATGATGCCCGCTTTGGCGGTGGCGTAGTTCGCCTGACCGGTGTTGCCGTGCAGACCCGTGTAGGAAGTGACGTTGACGACGCGGCCGTAGCCCCGGGCGCGGAAGTGCGGAACGCAGGCGCGGGTCAGCCGGAAGGTGCCGCCGGCGTGGATGGCCAGGACACTCTCCCAGTCGTCGTCCGTGAGCTTCCACAGGACCTTGTCGCGCAGGATTCCGGCGTTGTTGACGACGACGTCGATCCGGCCGGTCTCGGTGATGACCTGCTCGACGGCCCGGTCGATGTCCTCGGTGCTGCTGACGTCACCGGGGATGGCTCGCGATCCCACCTCGGCCGCGGCCTTGCGGACCTCCTCGCCGTCGTAGTCGATGAGGAAGACGTCGGCACCGGAGTCCGCGAAGAACCGGCCGAGTTCGAGACCGATACCTCGCGCGCCGCCGGTCACGATCACGGACTGGCCGGTGAAGTCGAAGGACAGGTTCATCGCGAGTTCTCTCCTGAGAAAGGGGGCTTCGTGCTGTTCGTGTGGTTCTTGTAGTCCGTGGGGTTCACGCCGTCAGAGAAGTTCGAGAAGCGTCGCGTTGGCCTGGCCCCCGCCCTCGCACATCGTCTGCAGGCCGTACCGGATGTTCTCGGCGCGCATGTGGTGAAGCATGGTGGTCATCAGCCGGGCCCCGGATCCGCCCAGAGGATGGCCGAGTGCGATGGCGCCGCCGCGAGGGTTCACACGGGCCATGTCCACGTCGAACTCCGCCGCCCAGGCCAGCACCACCGAGGCGAAGGCCTCGTTGACCTCGAAGACGCCGATCTCGTCGAGGCCGACTCCGGACTTGGCCAGCACCTTGTGCGTCGCCGGGATCGGGCCGGTCAGCATCGGCATCGGCGCGGAGCCGGTGACGACCGCCGTGTGGATGCGGGCGAGCGGCGTCAGCCCCAGAGCGGCCGCCGCCTCGCTCGTCATCATCAGCAACGCGGCCGCTCCGTCCGAGATCTGCGAGGAGTTGGCGGCGGTGACGCGGCCGTCTTCGCGGAAGGCCGGGCGGAGCGTGCTCAGCTTGTCGAGGGTCCCGCCGCGTCGTATGCCCTCGTCCGTCGTGACCATCTTGTCGGCCGCCACGATGGGTTCGATCTCCGTGGTGAACAGTCCGGCATCCGTGGCGATGGCCGCGCGCTCGTGCGAGGTCAGCGCGAACTCGTCGAGCTGGGTCCGTGACAGCCCCCACGCGTCGGCGATCATCTCGGCGCCGATGCCCTGGTTCGGGAACTCGGCGCCGTAGCGCTTGGTATATCGCTCACCCAACGGATTGCCGGTCGCGGCCGCGGACCCCATGGGAACCCGGGACATGTTCTCCACACCACCGACGACGACCACGCTGTAGTAGCCGGCTATGAGTCCCGCGGCTCCGAAGTGCACGGCCTGCTGCGAGGAGCCGCACTGACGGTCGACCGTGGTCCCCGGTACGGACTCGGGCCAACCCGCTGACAGAACCGCGGTGCGGGCGATGTCGAAGGTCTGCTCCCCGACCTGGCTGACACATCCCCACACGACGTCGTCGACGAGCGCCGGGTGGATTCCCGTGCGTTCGACGAGAGCTTCGAGGACGTGGGCGGACAGGTCGGCCGGGTGGATGGACGACAGCGCACCGCCGCGCTTCCCCACCGGGGTGCGCACGGCGGCGACGATGACGGCGTCGTTCATGATCTGCTCATTCCTTCTCGGTCCTCACCGCAGCTCGCGCCGTAGGATCTTGCCGGCCGGGCTCCTGGGCAGTTCGTCGACGATCTCGACGACACGGGGGTACTTGTAGGCCGCCAAACGCTCCTTGCAGAACACGATGAGGGCGTCTGGACTGGTCGTTCGCCCGGATTGCAGGGACACGAACGCCTTGACCGTCTGGCCGCGGTATTCGTCCGGGACGCCGATCACCGCGGCCTCACGGACGGCGGGGTGGCCGAGGAGGACGTCCTCCACCTCCCGGGGCCACACCTTGTAGCCGGAGGCGATGATCATGTCGCTCTTCCGGCCGACCAGGTAGAACCAGCCCTCTTCGTCAATCAGGCCTAGGTCACCGGTGTGGAGCTCGCCGTCGACGAACTTGTCCGCCGTCTCCGCCGGCTTGTTCCAGTAGCCGGGGGTGACCTGCGGACCGGAGACGACGAGTTCGCCGGTCTCTCCCGGCGGCAGCTCCGTGCCGTTGTCGTCGATGATGCGCACGGACGTGTTGAAGACGGGCACGCCGATCGACAGAGCGCCCGTGTCGGGATCGACGGGCGCCGCCACACCCAGCGGCACGGCGTGTGTCGGCGAGGTGGTCTCGGTCATCCCGTAACAGTTGTGGATGTCCATCCCGGTGCGGGCCAGGATCTTGTCGCGCAGCTGAGGTGCGATCGGTGCGCCGCCGGAGTAGACCACCCGTAGCGACGCGAAGTCGTCCTTTGTCGCTCCGGGCAGTCCGGAGAGATGGTTGAAGGCGGTGATGGCGCCGACGGTGAACGTCGGCCGGTGCTCGCGGATCGCGTCCAGGACGACCCTGCCGTCGAAACGGTGAGCGAGCACGAGTTTCGAGCCGATCACCAACGAGACGCAGACGTGCCCGACGAGCCCGGTGATGTGGAACAGCGGAGCGATACCGAGCACGACGTCGTCCTGGCTCAGCTTCATCCACTCGCGGTAGGTGTGGGTGTTGAAGGCCAGGTTGCCGTGAGTGTTGATCGCCCCCTTCGGTACTCCGGTCGTGCCGGAGGTGTAGGTCAGGACCGCCGCCTTCTCGGCGTTCACGCTGACTGGTGCCGGCTTGCGGTCGCCGTGTCGGGAGAACACGTCCGTCAGCCGGAGGGCCCCGGAGACCGCCGGTTGCTCCGCGACGGGGATGACGCGCCCGTCGTCGCGCTTCTGGTCGTCGCGTGCGGATGCCACGAAGACCTGCCGTACCTCGGTCTGCCCGCCGTCGAGCACCTCACGGGCAACCGATACGTACAGATCGTCAAGGCTCAGCAGGGCCGTCGCGCCCGAGTCCCTGAGCAGGTAGGACAGTTCGCGCGTCTTGTTCATGGGGTTGATGAGAACCGCGATACCACCGGCCTTCCAGGCCGCGAGGAGGCCGACCACGAAGGCCGGGTTGTTCTGGGTGTAGAGCGCGAGCCGGTCGCCGGCGGCGAAGCCGCCCTCCGTCAGGGCGATCGCCAGGGCATCCGAGTGCTGGTCGAGGTCTCGGAAGGACACGGCGCCGTCGAAATAGGCGATCGCGGTTCTGTCGGGGAACCTGGAGACGGTGGTCGCGAACAGTTCGAGCATCGACTCGGACTCGGGAGTGATCTGCCTCGGGAGATCACCGGGATACGTGTTCAGCCAGGGACGCCGGTTCACCGCGCGTCCTTCGGTACCGCCACGACTTCGTTCCGGAGGACCCCGACGCGCGACACCTCGACCTCGGTCACGTCGCCGGGGGCGAGGAAACGCGGCGGCTTCGCCGCCAGTCCGACACCGCCAGGCGTTCCGGTGGCGATCACGTCGCCGGGATTCAGGGAGGTGAACCCGGTGACGTACCCCAGAATCGCCGTGAAATCGAAGACGAGCTGGTCCAGCGTGGCGTCCTGCCGCAGCTCGCCGTTGACCCGGGTGGTGAGCCGTACCGATCCGAGGTCGTCGAACTCGTCCAGCGTGACCAGGTACGGACCGAAGGAACCGACGCCGCGGAAGTTCTTGCCGGGCAGCCACTGGCTGTTGTGCAACTGCCAGTCCCGTGCGCTCAGGTCGTTGTAGGCCGACAGTCCCGCGATCGCCGCCCGGGCGTCGGCGTCCGTCTCGATCACCGACACATGACGGCCGATGACGATCGCGACCTCTCCCTCGTAGTCCAGCTGCCTCGTGTTCGGCGGATGGACGACGGGCTGTTCGTGTCCGACCTGGGTGTCGGCGAACCGGCTGAAGACGGTGGGGTGTTCGGGCTTGTCGACGTGCCCGGTCTCGTCGCGGTGGTCGACGTAGTTGACGCCCACGCACAGGATCTTCGCCGGGTCCGGGACAGGCGGGAGGAACTCGATCTCGGCCAGGGAGTGGGTGGCCTCGCGGCCCGCGCTGAGCCGCTCCAGTCGCCCCGTGAGATCGCGTTCCAGGAGCTCTCGGATCGAGGTGGCCTCCCCGCCGAGTGTCTCGGCGCCGTCGATGACGCCGTCGGCCGAGAGAACGCCGAACGACACCTTGTCGCCGATGCGGTACGTGAGCAGCTTCATCGGTGCTTCTCCTCATGGATTCCGGCGCGCGGTTGCGCCGTGTCGAGGCCGACGCCTTCGACGGGGGACCGCCCGTTCGTCGGGGTCCTCCGCTGAGACCGGCCGGTCGGGGGCATCGGCGGTGCGGACGACCACCTGCGATCCTTCTTGCGGTGTGAGCCGCGAAGCTCCGCCAGCAGCGGCCTACGCCCCGTGAACCTCCGGCGGGACGTACGGGGTTCAGGCCGCGGTCGGCCCGACGGCGCCCGTGTAGCGGCGACGGTGGAACACCAGCGGTGTCTCCTCCGGTGCGGCATCGAGGTCGGCGACCTCACCGATGACGATGAAGTGGTCCCCGGCCTCGTGCAGGGTCGTGATCCGGCAGTCGATCCACGCCGCCACTCCCTCCAGCACCGGCGAGCCGGTCACCGGTGCCGGACGCCAGGACAGGCCGGCGAACTTGTCGGCGCCACTGGTGGCGAACGCCTGGGAAACGTGCTGCTGGTTCACGGTCAGCACGTTCGCGCAGAAGGCGCCGGCCTGTCGTATGCGGGGGAAGCTGCTCGACGTCGCCGCGGGCAGAAACCCGACCAGTGGTGGATTCATCGACACCGAGAGGAAGGTGCCGACGGCCAGCCCGACCGGCTCGCCGCGGTCCAGGGCGGTCACCACGACAACACTGGTGGGCACCGCGGAGAGGACGTCGCGGAAACGGGCGGCTTCCAGGGTCGCCCCACTCCCGGCAGAGCCGCTCGGTGAGGCCGGTAGTGATGTCCATGCCATTGTTGCAGTCCTTTTCCGGTCAGGCGGGGACCATGTCGCCGCCGCAGGCACGCGCGGCGGGCAGATCCCCGGGCGGCTGACAGCTCGAAGCTGCGGCGGACCGATTCGAGCGGAGTCACAACGCGCTGAGACTTGGGTCCACCTGGCCGATCCCGGCCAGGTGGATCAGATACCGGGGCGCGCGCGAACCATCCGGCGACGCCCTTGAGGAGCCAATATGAACGTAACACAGACATGTCTGTCTTGAAAACAAACATTTCTATTGACAGTAGTGGACTGTCATGTTGCGATCTGAAACATGGTTGCTCAGCGGTCAACCGGACGCCCGCGGGCCTGCCAGTCGGAGGACACATGACCGAGTTCGATCCAGCCCGTACCGCCGTGATCAACATCCACTGGCAGTACGACATCGTGAAACCCGAGGGTGCTTTCGGACCGTTCTTCGCCGAGGGCGTGCAGCGGCACGGTGTCATCGCCAAGAACCAGCTGCTCGCCCGGGCGGCCCGAGCCGCGGGAGCCTCCGTCATCCACATCCGGACGGCCTTCCGGCCCGGCTATGGCGATCTGATCATCAACTGCCCTCTGCTGGCCCTGGTGGAAGAGCGCAAGGCCCTCGTCGACGGAACGCGCGGCGCTGATCACATCGAGGAACTCAGCCCCGAGCCCGGCGAGTTGGTCATCACCCACACCCGCCTCACCGGCTTCCACGGCACCGACCTCAACGGCATCCTGCGCGGGAAGGGCATCGACACCGTCGTCCTCTCCGGGGTCGCCACCGACCACGCCGTCCAGGGCACCGCCCGCGAGGCGGCCAACCACGGCTACCGCACCCTCATCGTCTCCGACGCGTGCTCGGCGGCCAGCGACGAGTCGCACCAGGCCGCCCTGGACACCTTCACGCTGCTGGGCGAGATCGTCACCACCCAGGACGTCGAGGCCGCCTTCTCCCGCTGAGCCGCGCACACCACGAGACCCACACGACGACGCAGGAGTAGGCCGATGCCGCCCATCACACCGCCGACCCGCATGCAGTACGTCCGCCCCTTCGACCCGGACCAGGCCATCGACACGGGGTTCCCCGGCTACCGCGCGCAGTTCCTCTCCCATCTGGAGAGCGCGATCCTGATCAACAGCCACATCGAGGAAGGAGGTTGCGGCCCCGGTCTGCACTACCACCACGTCGACCAGCTGTACTACCTGGTCGAGGGCACCATGAACGTGCAACTGGGGCACGAGGTCCAGCACATCAGTGCCGGCACCCTCGTGTTCATCCCGGCGGGGCTGGCACACCGCAACTGGAACGACGGGCCGGGAGCCGAGACCCACTTCGAGATGCTGATCCCCGCTCCCGGGCCGATGGCCCAGCTGGCGTACATGGTGGACTCTCCCGACGATGTACCGGCCACCCACCGCACCGACCACCCCGGTTACACCCGGCGCGTCGATCCCGACGCCCTGGACGAGCCGATGCCGGGTCTCAAGATGGTCGCTCTGGCCGGTCCTGCGACCGGCGCGCGGCACACCGTCGTCAACTACATGGAAGTCGCTCCCGGCGGGGCCGGGCCGGGCACTCATATCCACGCCTTCGACCAGTACTACCTGGTGCTGGAGGGGGAACTGACCGTCGAGATCGCTCTGGAGAAGCATGTCGTCGGCCCCCGCACGCTGGTGGTGCTGCCCGCGGGCGTACCGCACCGGCAGTACAACGCGGGCACGGTGGCAGAGAAGCACATCTCGGTTCTCTCGCCCGCGCCGGAGCCGGTGAAGCCCTGGGACAGCGGTGTCGACTTCAGCGCCAACGGCCACGATGCCACCGGCCCTCAGTCCGTCTTCGAGCAGGTCGGAGTGGGGCGGTCATGACCGATCTGCGCGGTGGGTACCGGCCGCGCCCGGAGCGCCTGGCGCTGAAGCGGGGCGCGGTGGACTTCTCCGACGACGCCGGTGTGGCGGCGATCATGAAGCTCGTCGCGGGCGCGGAGCTGCCGCCAGTGGGGGAGACCGCCGGCGATCCCTTCGTGGGGATCACGACCGACGGGCAGCCCCTGACCGACCTCTTCACCCTGACCGACGAAGGTGCACCGACAGAGCAGGCGGTGCACAACGCACGGGGTTATCTGGATCAGCTCACGGCAGAGCAACAGGCGCTCGGCGTGCTGCCGGTCGACGCCACCGAATGGCGGGTGTGGTCCAACGCGTTTCTGACGTTCCCCGAACACGGTCTGCTGTTGCAGGAGTTGCCCGGGCGCGCGCGTGAGGCGGCGCTGTCGGTGATCGAAGCCACCGTCAGCCCCGAGGGCTACGAGCTGCTGCGCGAGGCGATGCGTCTCAACGCCGAACTGGGCACGTTTGTCGGCAAGTACCCGGACACACTCACCGAGTACTGCTACCGGTTCACCCTGTTCGGCGAGCCCTCGCTCCAGCAGCCGTGGGGCTGGCAGCTCGCGGGGCACCACATCGATCTCCACGCGGTCTTCATCGGCGGCCAGTTGGTGCTCACACCGACCTTCCTCGGCGTGGAGTTCGGCGGTGAGGCCGTGTTCTCCGATCATCGCGAGCGTGCCCGGGAGTTCATGGAGTCCCTGAGCGCGGCGCAGCGCGACCGGGCCCTGCTGTACGGCTCGATGCTGTCCGCGGACCTTCCGCCCGAGCTGTCCGGCATCGTCGACGGCCGCCACCGCGCGGCAGCGGGCCGGGACAACCGTGTGCTCCCCTACGTCGGTCTGGCGGGCGACCGGCTGACGCCGGGCCAGCGAGAGCTGCTGCTCTCGCTCACCGACCCCTACCTGGAGAACCTGCCCCCAGCGCCTCGTGCGCACCGCCGCAACCAGATCGAGCGCTTCCTCGACGACACCCACCTGGGGTGGATCGGGACGTGGGAACCCCACGCGCCCTTCTACTACCGGGTGCACAGTCCGGTCGTGCTGATCGAGTACGACAACCACGCCGGCATCTTCCTCGACAACGACGAACCCGAGCCGTACCACGTGCACACCATCGTGCGCACCCCCAACGGCGGTGACTACGGCAAGGACCTGCTGCGTCAGCACTACGCACACCAGCACCCACACACGTGACGGAGTAACGCGTTACGGAAGGAGAACCGCGATGGACGTCGGTTTCCTGTTCAACATCCGCCGTCACCCCGAGGAGCAGCGCAGCCTGCGGCAGGTCTACCAGGACCACATCGACGACGTCGTACACGCCGAGCGGCTCGGGTTCACCCACGCCTGGGCCGGCGAACACCACTTCGCCTGGGACCAGGCTACGCCCGGACTCTTCCCGGTACTGGCCGCGGTGGCGCAACGGACCAGCAGGATCCGTATCGGCACCCATGTGACCGTGCTGCCCTACCACCATCCGCTCCGGGTGGCCGAGGACGCCGCGGTGCTCGACATCCTCTCCGGGGGCCGGTTCGAACTCACCGTGGGCGCCGGGTCGTTCTACGAGGAGTTCCGCTCCTACGACGTCGACGCCGCCGAACGCTTCGGGCGGCTCTTCGAAGGGCTCGACGTCATCCTCAAGTGTTTAACCGAGGACGAGTTCAGCCATGCGGGCAAGTACTTCACCTTCCCCGGCGTGCGGATGACCACCAAACCGCTGCAGGAGAGGCTGCCGGTCTGGGTCGCCGCCAGCGGTCCCGTAGGAGTGAAGCGCGTCGCGCGCCGAGGACTGAACGTCGCCGGCGCCTCCGCGTTCGGTCCGCAGCTCATGGAGCTGTTCGACAGCGAGTTGCGCGCCCATGGGCACAACCCCGCCGACCATGGGTCGGGGCTCCTGTCCATGGTGCACGTCGCCGACGACGAGGACCGGGCGTGGGCCGAGGCCGCCCGCGGAGTCCACCACTGGCTCACCTTCCTCGCCGGCCACGAATGGGTCGGGCTGGAATTCACCGGCGGCAGACTCGACGTGCCCGCACCCGACCGACTGCGCGACTGGGCCGCCGACTCACCGATCCCGTACCACGTCGGCACACCGGATCAGGTGGCCGAGTCGCTGCTCCGGCGGGTCCGGTCGGCACGCAACACGAACCTCGCCCTGTCCTTCCGCCAGGTGTTCATGGACACGGCCGCGGTCCGCCACTCCATGGACCTGTTCGCCGAACACGTCATGCCCGAACTCCGGGCCTGGCAGCACCCCACAACCACCGCCGCTTCAGACGAGTGATCAATGATTTCAGGAGACATGCCATGCGTGCTGCAGTAGTGAACAGCTTCGGCGGACCCGAGGTCGTGGAGGTCGTGGACACCGAGGTGCCCGAGCCGGGGGCGCGGGAAGTGCGGATCAAGGTGGCCGCGGCCGCGCTGAACCCGTGTGACGTCGCGGCGCGGTCCGGGGTCTACGGGGGAGGGGGACAGCGGATAGGGCTCGGCTGGGACGTCGCCGGGACGATCGACGCGGTCGGCGAGCAGAGTGACTGGAAGGTCGGAGACAACGTCGTTGCGCTCCTCTTCGGCCTGGTCAAGCCGCTGGGCACCCATGCCGAATACGTCGTCGTACCCGCGGACGCCGTCGCCGAGGCGCCCACGACGGTGGACTCGGCGCACGCCGCGACTCTGCCGCTGAACACACTGACCGCGCTCCAGGCCCTGGACCTCCTGGAGCTGACGGAGGGACAGTCGGTCCTGGTGACCGGCGCCGCGGGCGCGGTCGGCGCCTACGCCGTGCAGCTCGCCGCCCGCCGCGGGCTCGTGGTGACGGGCCAGGCGCGGGAAGGCGACGAGGAGTTCGTACGGTCGCTGGGGGCGGCGCACGTCACGAGTGGGGAGCCGAAGAGCGTCGACGCGGTCCTCGACGCGGCGGTCCTCGGTGAAAAGGCCCTCGCATGGGTGCGGGACGGCGGCGCCTTCGTCGGCCTCCTGCCACACCTGCTGCCGCCGGCGGAGCGTGGCGTGCGGATCAGTGGTGTCGAGGTGAACGCCGACGGAGCGAGCCTGGCCGAGCTGGTCCGGCTCGCCGACGAAGGGGTGCTGACCCCTCGGGTGGCCGGGACCTACGCCCTGGACGACGCGGCCAAGGCGCACGCCCGGTTCGCGGAGGGCGGGGTGCGGGGGCGGTTGGTGCTGCTGCCCTCGTAACGCTTGCTCCTCCGCACCCTTGACGGCCTGGCGGATCTCCTGCCCGGCCGGGAATGCGCCCCCCGGAACACCGTGCGGGCACGTTTTTCAGATCGCATCACAGAAAGGTTCGGCCGAGCCGAACACAGGAGGACCGTTCCCGCGGTTCTCGCCCTGACAGCACCGTTCTCACGGATCGAGGTTCCCATGACCACCACAACTGACGTGGCCGATGTAGCCGGCACCGACTCCGCCGCCGGCCGCGACCGATTGCTCGCTGCCCTGGACACGATGGCCGACGACCTCCAGGCCGAAGGCCCGGCCTGTGACGACGCGGGCAAGCTCACGGACCGCACGATGGAGTTGCTGCGAGACAGCGGCCTCGGCTGGATGTTCGTCAGCAAGGACCTGGGTGGCCTGGCGTTGTCTCCCGGCGACGCGGCCAAGGTCCTCGAACAGTTCGCCTACATCGACGGGTCGATCAGCTGGACCGGAGGAATCTTCGCGGGCGTCGGCTTCCTGTCGGCGTTCTTCGACAAAGCCGTCGAGAAAACACTCTTCGCCGACGGGGTGCCGAACTTCTCCGCGACGGCCTATCCCAGCGGGCGCGCCGTCCGGGTCGAGGGCGGCTACCGGCTCACCGCGTCCTACTCGTACTGCAGCGGGCTTCCGAACGCGGACTACGTATTGTGCAACTCCCTGGCCTTCGACGGCGACCAGCCCGTCCCCGGCCCGCCGTTCATGTTCCTCGTACCGGCCTCGGAGACCACCCTCCGGGGTAACTGGGACACGATCGGGCTCCGTGGCACCGGCTCCGTCGACTTCACCGTGACCGATTACTTCGTTCCGGATCACCACGCCGTGCCGCTGTTCCCCGACGTCGCCGCCGGCTTGCTGGCAGTGGTTCATCTCGGGCGCCAGACGTGGGCGTCCGGCACCACCCGTCGACTCCTCGACGAGATCGCCGCCTTCGCGAGCCGTGACCCCAAGCCCGGAGCGACCCGGCTCGCGGACAACCCGGTCTTCCGCACCGAGTACGCGGACTTCGAACTCGCCTACCGCTCCGCTCGCGCGTTCGGGGCCGAAGTCTTCGCCGAGGTCGACGCCTCGGCGGCACGTGGGGAGCCCCTCAGCCGTCGGCAGACCAGTCTGCTCGCCGGCGCCAGCGTGCACATGCACGACATCTGTCGGGATGTCGCCCTGTGGGCGTTCAACAAGGGCGGAGGCACCGCACTGCGCGCCGGAACTCTTCAGCGCATCATCCGCGACGCCATCTCCGGTTGTCAGCACGCGGTGATCAGCCGCAGTCAGCTGGCGGACATCGGTCACGAACTCATCGGCGCGCCGCCGGAGCTGCAGTGGATGGGCACGGCACTTGTTGTGCCCCCCGGTCTGTGACCGCGCCCGTCTGTGAAGTGGCGTCCTGATCAGTGACAGGACTGGCGACGTTCCGTACTCGACGTGCGGGCGTCGCCTTTGCCACCGGAGCGCCCGGGGCCAGGCAGCGAAGTGGGCGGTCAGTTCGGGATTCCGAGCTGACCGCCCACTTTCATGGCGCTATGGCGTGACTCACGGGGTGACGAGGGTGGCGTCCGGGGGAAGCTGGAAGTCCGATCCGTGAGCGAGGAAGTCGGCCACGAGGGCGCCCAGATCCTCGGCGCGGTCGCCCTGCACGTCGTGCGCGGCATCGTGAAGGAGGACGAAGCTGCAGTCGGGCATGAGACGGGCGAAAGTGCGTCCGTTCTGGGGTGGGATCAAGCCGTCCCTCTCGCCGAACACCACCAGCGTGCGAACAGAAAGTTCAGGCAGACGTTCGGTGATCTGCTTCGAGTAGTCGGGGTTCGCTCCCTGGAGCCTGGAGATCAACGCGAACATCCGAGCCTGGGAGTCGGGGTGAGGCGGTACGAAGACCGGCTCCCGCTCGGGGTGGACGCGAACCTTGGCAAGGGCTTCCTCAGGTGTGATGTTTCCCGGTGAGGGTTCGGCCCCTTCGTGGAACGTGCCCGGTGTGTCGAGGACAAGAGAGGCCACCCGTTCCGGGTGATCGAGGGCGATGTTGAGGGCGACGTCGCCGCCCAGCGTGCTTCCGAGCAGGTGGAAGCTCTTGAGCCCGAGGTTCTGGGTCGCCTGGTGGACGGTGTCGGCCAGTTCCGTGAGTGTCAGCTCGCGGCCGCCGTCGGGCTCGTCGCCCCAGCCGGGCAGTGCGAAGAGGATGACGTCGTACTGCTCGGCGAGGCGGTCGAGCATGGGGGTGAAGCGGATGCCGACGGCGCTGTGGATGACGACGAGGGTGTCGCCGGAGCCGGCGCGGAAGTACCGGATGGGGTGGCCGTCGGCTTGGGCGACGCCTTCGGTGAAGGCGGAACCGTACTGTGCGGATGCGGATGTCATTGGAGCCAACTTTCGATCACATGGAAGCTGGGTGATCCTGCTCGTGATTCGGAGCCGACCGTCTTCCGGACGACGGGTTCCGTGGCGTAGACGACCTCAGAGGCCTCGTAGACCCCATTGAGACATGTTTAAATGACCTTAAGTAAATATTTCAATTCGGTTCTGAAGTGTCAAGCATTCGGCGGGCTGCCGTGGCGGATCACAGGTCCGGTTCCTCGAAGACCTGCCGCGTCAGCCGTCCAGCCCTCCGCGCTTGACGAGCTGGCTCGCGATGACGTCTCGCTGGATCTCGTTCGTCCCCTCGCCGATGATCATCAACGGGGCGTCGCGGAAGTACCGTTCGACGTCGAACTCGGTGGAGTAGCCGTAACCGCCGTGGATGCGCACGGCGTTGAGCGCGATCTGCATCGCGGTCTCGGAGGCGAAGAGCTTGGCCATGCCCGCCTCCATGTCCACGCGGCGGCCCTCGTCCGCCTCCCGTGCCGCGTACAGGGTGAGGTGTCGCGCCGCTGTCAGTGAAGTCGCCATGTCGGCCAGGTAGTTGCCGATGGACTGGTGCTTCCAGATCGGCTTGCCGAACGACTCGCGTTCCTGGGCGTAGGCGAGGGCGTCCTCCAGCGCCGCACGGCCGACCCCGAGCGCGCGGGAGGCGACCTGGAGGCGTCCGGTCTCCAGGCCCTTCATCATCTGCGCGAAGCCCTTGCCCTCGACACCGCCGAGCAGCGCGTCGTCCGGCGCCCGGTAGTCCTCGAAGGACAGCTCGCAGCTCTCCACGCCCTTGTAGCCGAGCTTGGGCAGGTCACGGGAGACGGTCAGGCCCGGACCGTGCTCCGCGAGCAGGATCGAGATGCCCCTGTGCGCCGGAGTGGCGTCCGGGTCGGTCTTGCACAGCAGGGCGATGAGCCCGGAGCGCCGCGAGTTGGTGATCCAGGTCTTCGTCCCGCTGACCACGTATCCGCCGTCGGCGCCCTTGCGGGCGACGGTGCGCAGGGACTGCAGGTCCGAGCCGCCGCCCGGTTCGGTCAGGGCCATGGTCGCGCGGATCTCGCCGGTGGCCATCCTCGGCAGATACCGGCGCCTCTGCTCCTCCGTGCCGAAGTGCAGCAGCAGCTTGGCGACCACGGTGTGGCCGCCCATCGCTCCGGCCAGGCTCATCCAGCCACGGGCCAGCTCCTCGGTGACCAGGACGTAACAGGGGGTGGAGACCGGGGTGCCGCCGTACTCCTCGGGGACGGCGAGACCGAAGATCCCGAGGGCCTTCATCTGCTCGACGAGGGCCTCGGGGTAGGTGTCGGCATGCTCCAACTGCCGGACGACGGGCTTAACTTCCCTGTCGACGAAGTCGTGCACGGTACGGACGACGAGTTGTTCGTCCTCGGACAGGATGTCCAGGATGCCCATGCGGCGATGCTCCTTGCTGAAGTGACAGGCTCGGGTGGCGAAGCGCGGTTCAGATGACGTGCTCGGCCTTCAGGCCGTCGATGTCGGCCGGGCTGTATCCCAGGCCGGCCAGGATCGTGTCGGTGTGCTGCCCGGCGCCGGGGACGGCGTCCATGCGCGGGGCCGTGCCGGCCAGAACCACCGGCGGCAGCAGCGCGGACACCGCGGCTCCTCCGGGAATCCGTACGTCCCTCCAGCGGTCCCTGCCGCTGAGCACCGGGTGTGCCAGGAAGTCGGTCAAGTCGTTGACGCCGGCGTTGGCGATGCCCGCCGCGTCCAGCAGCTTCGTCACCTCGTCGCTGTCCAGTTCGCCGAAACGCTCGGCCACGATCGCGTTCAACTGCTCACGGTGGGCCACCCGGGCCGAGCCCGTGGCGAAACGCGGATCGGTGACGAGCCCGGGCTGGTCCAGGAACCGCCCGCACAGGGCGGCCCATTCGCGCTCGTTCTGGACGGAGAACAGCACGGCCTTGCCGTCGGCGGCGGTGTAGGAGCCGTAGGGGGCGATGGTGGCGTGCTGGGTGCCCAGGCGTGGGGGCTGGGTGCCGCCGTAACGGGTGTAGTAGGCGGGTTGACTCATCCACTCGGCCAGCGCCTCGAACAGCGAGACCTCCACGGCACGGGCGACACCCGTGGTGGCCCGGGTGAACAGGGCGGTGAGGATGCCCGAGTAGGCGTACATGCCGGCCGCGATGTCGGCGATCGACACACCGACCCGTGCCGAACCGTGCTCGTTGCCGGTGAGGGAGACCAACCCGGTCTGGCACTGCACCAGCAGGTCGTACGCCTTGCGGTCGGCCCACGGTCCGGTGGAGCCGTAGCCGGAGATCGAGCAGGGGATGAGGGAGGGGAAGCGTTCCGCGAGGGCCTCGGCGCCCAGGCCCATCCGGGCGGCCGCGCCCGGGGCCAGGTTCTGCACGAACACATCGGCGTCGGCGAGCAGTCGCTCCAGGATCGCGCGGCCGGTGTCTGTCTTCAGGTCCAGCGTCACCGACTCCTTGGAGCGGTTGAGCCACACGAAGTAGCTGGACTCGCCGTGCACCGTGGTGTCGTACCGACGGGCGAAGTCACCCCCGCCGGGCCGCTCCACCTTGATCACCCGTGCGCCGAGGTCGGCCAGCTGGCGGGTGGCGAAGGGGGCGGCCACCGCCTGTTCGACGCTGACCACGGTGATGCCGGAGAGCGGCGGTGCCGCGGGGGGCTCGGTCATGAGGTGACCTCCAGGAAAGTGTGGGTCCCATGCCGGGGTGCCATCATGAACACTCATGACGGCGAAGGTGAAATACCAATACGTCATGTCCCCATGCGTGCTTCGGATGGCAGCGGAAGGAAGAACGACGTCTTGGACCTCAAGCAACTCAGGGCGATCGTCACGGTCGCCGAGGTGGGCAGTGTCACGCGCGCCGCGGAGCTGCTGCACCTGGTGCAGCCCGCGGTCACCCGGCAGATCCGCACCCTGGAGCAGGAACTGGGCATCGCCCTCTTCGAACGGACCAGGACGGGCATGCGGCCCACCGAGGCCGGGGCGATCATGGTCGACCGGGCCCAGCGTGCCCTGAACGAGCTGGAGCGGGCCCGCGCCGAGGTGCAGCCGACCCCGGGCGTGGTGACCGGCATCGTCACCGTCGGGCTGCTGGAGAGCACCAGCGACCTGCTGGCCGAGCCACTCGTGACCGCGGTCGCCCGTGACCACCCCGGCGTCGAACTCCGCCTGATGACGGCCTACTCCGGGCATCTGCAGCAGTGGCTCGACGACGGCGACCTCGACCTGACCCTGCTCTACAACCTGGACAGCACGCCTTCCCTCAGCGCGCATCCGCTGCTGCGGGAGCGATTGTGGGCGGTCGCGCCGCCGTCGGCCTGCCTCCGGGCCGACCGTCCCGTGCCGTTTCCGGAGGCGGCGAAGCACCCGCTCGTCATGCCCACCTCGGGGCACGCGCTCCGCCGGCTGATCGACGCGGCCGCGGTGCGGTCCGGGGCCGCCGTAGACGTCGCCGTGCAGACCAATTCCATGCGGGTGCAGAAGCAACTCGTCCAGGCGGGACACGGCTGGACCGTCCTGCCCGGAGTGGGCATCGCCGAGGACGTCGCTCGGGGCGCGCTGAGCGCCGCGCCGCTGAGCGAGCCCGACGTGTGGCGCTCCGTCGTCCTCGGTACGCCGCGGTTCGGGCGCACCCCGCCCGCCGTGGAGGTCGTCGCACGGGAGCTGGTCCACCAGATCAACTCCGCCGTGGCTCAGGGCAGATGGCCCTCGGCCCAGGTCCAGGTCCGGGGAGACGACGCCCCTGCCGCGGGAGAGTGACTCGCCCAGGTCCAGGGTGCCCCTGCGGCGATGCTCCGCATGCATGCATGCGGAGCATGCGGCCATCACGGCTTTCTATTGTTCAACCTTGGCTATCAGCACTCATGATGCTGTGTGATGTGAGCCGACTTCTAGCCGACAGGACCCCCCTTCCATGCAGCGCTACGAGTTGTTCATCGACGGGGAGAGCCGCGAGGCCGCCGGCGGTGAGTGGTTCCCCACCGACAACCCCTACCTGGGCACCCAGTGGGCCGAGATCGCCAAGGCCACACCCCAGGACGTCGACGACGCGGTCCGCGCCGCCCATCACGCCCTGCACGCCGGCCCCTGGGCCGAACTGACCGCCAGCGCCCGCGGCGCCCTGCTGCGTCGGCTCGGCGACGCCATCGCCTCGAACGCCCGACACCTTGCCGAGCTCGAAGTCCGCGACAACGGCAAGCTGTTCACGGAGATGCACGGGCAGGTCGCCTACGTCCCCCAGTGGTTCCACTACTACGGCGGGCTCGCCGACAAGGTCGAGGGCACTGTCCCGCCGCTGGACAAGAAGGGCTACTTCGCCTTCACGAAGAAGGAGCCCGTCGGGGTCGTCGCCGTCATCACGCCCTGGAACTCCCCGCTTCTGCTGCTGGCCTGGAAGATCGCTCCGGCCCTCGCCGCGGGCTGCACGGTGGTGGTGAAACCGTCGGAGTTCACCTCCGCCTCCACTCTCGAACTGGCCCGGCTCTTCCACGATGCGGGGCTGCCGCCCGGCGTGTTCAACGTCGTCACCGGTTTCGGTCGGGACGTCGGCGCCGCACTCGTCGAGCACCCGCTGGTCCGCAAGGTCAGCTTCACCGGCTCGGACGCCACGGGCCGTCGTATCAACGAGGCCGCCGCCCGCGACTTCAAGCACGTCAGCCTCGAACTCGGCGGCAAGTCCCCCAACATCGTCTTCGCCGACGCCGACCTCGATGCCGCGGTCAACGGCGCCGTCTCCGGCATCTTCGCCGCCACCGGGCAGACCTGCATCGCCGGCTCCCGGCTTCTGGTGCAGGAGGATGTGCACGACGAAGTCGTGGACAGGCTCGTGGAGTTGGCGCGCACCGCACGCATGGGCGATCCCATGGACGAGGCCACCCAGGTCGGCCCCATCACCACCCCCACCCAGTACGCCAAGGTCCTCGACTACATCGACATCGCGCAGCAGGAAGGCGCCCGACTCGCCCTCGGCGGCAAGGCCGCCGACCGTGGCGGCTGGTTCGTCGAACCCACCGTCTTCACCGGCGTGAGCAACGGCATGCGCATCGCCCAGGAAGAGATCTTCGGCCCCGTCCTGTCCGTCATCCCCTTCAAGGACGAGGACGAGGCCGTCGAGATCGCCAACGACAGCCGCTACGGCCTCGGAGCCGGCGTGTGGACGAGCGACATCGGCCGCGCCTTCCGCATGGCCGACCGCATCCGCTCCGGCACCGTCTGGGTCAACACCTACCGCGCGGTCAGCTACCTGGCTCCCTTCGGCGGCTTCAAGGACTCCGGCATCGGCCGCGAGAACGGCATCGCCGCACTCACCTCCTACCTGGAGGACAAGACCGTATGGATCAACACCGGCGCCCCCACCGGCAACCCCTTCGTCCTCCGCTGAGAGAACTCGCGGTGGCAGACAAGGACAGAGGACAGAGGACACACCGACGATGCAGCCCCCTCCGCCCCCACTTGACTCATACGTGGAGTCCTGGACTCCCGGGCCCGTCACCGACGAAGACCCCCTGCCCACCGGGCCGGTGGCCGCCCTCTCGGCGGTTCTGGACCTACCCGACACGGTCGCGAAGACCGGGGATCCGCTTCCCCCGCTGTGGCACTGGCTGTACTTCCTCAGCTGGCCCGCCGGGCGGGATCTCGGCGCCGACGGCCACCCCGTCGACGGCCTCTTCCTGCCGCCCGTCCCGCGACGGCAGCGCATGTGGGCGGGCGGCCGCTGCGAGATCGCCCGGCCGCTGCGCCTGGGCGAGCCGGCCGAGCGGACCAGCAGCCTCGCCGCGGTGACCGCCAAGCAGGGCCGCACCGGAGAGATGCTGTTCGTCACCGAACGCCGTGAGTTCCGCCAGCACGGCCGTGTCTGTCTGGTGGAGGAACAGGACATCGTCTACCGGTCCGGACGCACGGCGGGACAGCACCCGGCCGGCATCGACGCATCCGCTTCCCCCCACCCCGACAGCCCGTGGCGGATTCCGCTGCGCCCGGATCCCACCCTGCTGTTCCGGTTCAGCGCCCTGACCGCGAACGCCCACCGCATCCACTACGACGCCCCGTACTGCCGGGACGAGGAGGGCTACCCCGGCGTCGTCGTCCACGGCCCTCTGCTCGCCCTGCTCATGCTCGAACTGCCCCGACGCCTTGCTCCCGACCGGCCCGTGCGCTCGCTCTCCTACCGGCTCCGGCGGCCGGTGTTCGCCGGCGAACACATCGTCGCCTGCGGCACCCCCGGGGACGACCGCACCGAACTGCACATCGCCACCCACCGGGAGGACCGGCACGCCACCGCCGAGGTGACCTTCGCATGACCGCACCCCACGACCGGATCGCCACCGCGACCAGCCTGCTGTTCGTCCCGGGACACCGGCCCGACCGCTTCGACAAGGCGGCCTCCTCCGGTGCCGACCTGGTCATCATCGACCTGGAGGACGCCGTCGCCCCCGAGGACAAGGACCGCGCCCGGAACAACGCCGCCGGCTGGCTCGCCCTTGGCAACCAGGCGGTCATACGCATCAACCCGCTCGGCACGCCCTGGTCCGAGAGCGACCTTGCCATGGCCGCCGACCACGGCTGCCCAGTGATGGTGCCCAAGGCCGAGGATCCGACGCTACTCACACGGCTCGCCGCCCGTACGGCCGGACGGTGTGCCCTCGTGCCGCTCATCGAGACGGCCCTCGGCGTCCAGCGGGCCCGCGAGGTGTGCGCCACATCCGGTGTCGTCCGGGCGGCCTTCGGCAACGTCGACCTCGCCGCCCAACTCGGCGTCGCCCACGACGACCATGCGGCACTGACCTACGCCCGCTCCAGCCTGGTCCTCTCCTCGGCCGCCGCGGGCATCAGCCCGCCGATCGACGGCGTCACCACAGCCGTACGGGACAGGGAAGCCCTCGGCTCGGACATCGCCCACGCCCGACGCCTGGGCTTCACAGGCAAGCTCTGCGTCCACCCGTACCAACTCTCGTACGTGACCGACGGATTCGCCCCCACCGCGGACGAACTGCGCTGGGCCCGCACCGTCCTCCAGGCCGGTGACTCCGTCACCACTGTCGGCGGCCAGATGGTCGACAGACCCGTCATGGAACGCGCACGGCGCCTCCTGGCACTGGCCGCCCGCGTGTAAGGCGCGCGCTCACTCGGCGCTTTGCCTGCGCTGCTCGATGAACGCCTGCAAGGTGTTCAGCCTGTGCTGCCGCGCGTAGCGCTCGACCTTGTCCGGTTCCGTACCCCGTTCGATGAGCGCCAGCAACTCCTCGTGTTCCTCGACCGACTGGAGCGAGCGTGCCGGTACGAAGTCGAAGGGGGACCTTCTGATCCGGTCGAGGAGTTGCAACTGCCTGTCGACCATGTTCAGCAGGTCGGTGTTCGGGCACCTGCTGCGCAGGATGGCGTGGAACTCGCCGTTCAGCCTGGCGAAGCCGACCGGGTCGAAGGATTCGCGGCTCCGGCGCATCTTCTCGTTCACCTCGCGGGCCGCCTCGAGGTCGTCCTCGGTGAGGAGCGGACCACTGAGGCCGACGGCGGCACCGTCGACCACCGCAAGCGCTTCCGCCGCCGTCTCGTACTTCGTCTCGTCGATCGCGACCCGGGCGCCGACGTTCCGCTCGAAGGTGACATGGCCCTCGGCTTCCAGGAGCCGCACCGCCTCGCGTACCGGGACGGCGCTGACCGAGAACTCACGAGCCAGTTGTTCGAGGACCAGACGGTACCCCGGGCTGTAGGTGCCGTCCATGATGCGCTCGCGAAGTGCGCGGTAGACCAGCTGTGACTTCGACAGGCGAGTCGTCTGTGCATCGGGGGAAGGCATCGGTTCATCCTCGCCGGTGGGTCTGGTCTGGAACGTACATGGGGCACGGCCGGCTGGCAGGCGGGGGACCGGCGTCCCTCAGCATGTCATCCCTCCGCGGGCACGGTGGAGCGAGTCCGGCGGGACAGATGGTGATCGCTGTTCTTCGACTGTTCGTAATGGTCGATCAGCAACGTGTGTCCCAGGTCGTTGTTGTAGTCCCGCCAGACCGAGTGGATGTGGTTGCCGCTGTCGATCGCGTTGTCGAACTCGATGAGCAACGTGTCGGTCTGGATGCGGTAGTAGTGCGACGTTCCGTGCTCGGTCCCGCCCGCCCAACAGAAGAAGATCTTGTCGTCGTTCGTACCGTCGAGCGTGCGGAGATAGGTGTCGGCCAGTTCGTCGGGGATGCGGCCGACGTAGGTCCGGACGAGGTCCTTGACCAGCGCGGACCCCCGGCTGTCCAGGTCTCTCACGGCCACCCCGCGCGGCCGGTCGGCCTCGAACTTGAGCGCCTCCCGGTCCGCGTCCGAGATGCGGTAGCTCGGGATGCCCAGGTCGACGTGGTCGGGCAGTTCGACGCGGCCGACGCGGGGCACCTGCCGGGTGACGTAGTCGGCGGGAGCCACGTCGTGGATCACCGCCGCCTTGCGGTGGGCGTCCGACATGCCGTGCAGCAGTTCGAAGGCGAGTTCCTCGTCGTCCCTGAGCGGGTGGAAGACACCCGAGGGAACCGGCTGCGCACCCATGTTGCACGGCGTGACCGTCAGGTAGCGCTGACCGATGATCGTGTAGCTCAGGGAGAGGTGATGACCGAGGACTCTCCAGCCCCATGTGTCCTCGAAGCCAGGGCGGCCGAAGAACGAGAAGGAGTAGTTGTCGGGATCGCGGAAGTCGCCCGCGATGACGCCGAGGCCCCGTTCATGGACCTCCTTCTCGCGCAGCATGTTCTCCATGGCCATGATCTGCAGTGCCTGGCTGTAGCCCCGTGTGCTCAGCCCTGAAGCCAGCAGGTTCTGGGCCAGCGTTCGTTGGTGCCCGTGCAGCGCCGAGATCGCGATCCCGGTGCGGTCGGGCTTCGGGATGAAGTCCCAGTCGAGGCGTCGGGGATCGGACATGGGATAGGTGGCGATGGCGCGCTGCTCGGGGGTGAGTGAGTTCCACAGCGCCCACGTGGCGAACAGCATTCGTTTGATGGTGCCGGGGGCCTCGTACGGCGCAGTCACCTGGGTGAGTCCTTCGCTTCCGTGGGTTGACATGGTGTCGGTCCGGCAGCAGGGGACGGCTACCCGCGCGGGGTGGCGCCCGTGGCCTTGGGGGCTGGGTGCCCGTACGCCGCCGCCTTCGCGGCCGCGTCGGCCTGTGGAGTCGGCAGTAGTGGCCCGACGTGGTAGTCGTCCTTGACGATCGACGTGCGCAGGCGGCCGGTCGACGTGCGCAGTCCGTTCACGTGGGTGCCGGACACCTCGACCTCGACCACGTCCCCGGGCTGTGCGACGGAGGAGCCGGCCGGTGTGCCGGTCAGGATCACGTCACCCGGCTGGAGCGTCATGAACCGTGACAGATCTGCGATCACATAGGCGAAGTCGAAGATCATGTCGTCCGCGACTCGCGCGTCCTGCTCCAGCCGACCGTTCACGTAGGTCTGGAGGTGCAGGCTCGATGGGTCGAGCTGGGCCGCGTCCAGGATTGAGGGACCGATCGGGGTGCATCCGTCGAGGCCCTTGGAGTGGACGTTCGACCCGGGGTCGGCATAGCGCAGGTCGTACAGGCCGAAGTCGTTCGCCGCCGTCACCCCGCCGACGTGTTGCCATGCGGTGTCACGGCTGACGCGGTGCGCTTCGGCTCCGACGACGAGGGCGATCTCTCCCTCGTAGGCGAGGAGTTCACAGTCGGCGGGCACGCCGAGTACGGAGTCGGAGGGCGCCAGCGTGGATGGCGCCTTGAGGAAGTACGACGGGAACGCGGGCGTCCTGCCGCGCTGATCGGCGCGACTTCGGTAGTTGAGGTGGACGGCCACCATCTTCGAAGGCTGATCGCGGAGTGGGTTGATCACCAGAGCCCCCAGCATCATGCATGGCTTCGTAGCTGTAATCATATACGATATTAGCTCACGATTGGCTGGGAGGGTACATGCTCGAACATGCGCGCATCGAGGAGATCGCCGACGAGTTGGCCAAGGCGGGTCACAGTCGCACGGTGGTGCCTCTGCTGGCGGCCCGCAACCCGGGAATGACGGTCGAGGATGCCTACGCCGTGCAGGGGCTGTGGTCGCGGCGGCGTGAAGAGGAAGGGCATACCGTCGTCGGACACAAGATCGGCCTGACGTCCCGGGCGATGCAGGAGGCGACCGGCATCTCCGAGCCCGACTACGGCGTCATCTTCGACGACATGGTGCTGGAGAGCGGTGTCGACATCCCGCACGACGACTTCTCCAACGTGCGAGTCGAGGTCGAGCTGGCCTTCGTGCTGAGTCGGCCCCTCACGGGACCGCGCTGCACGGTCGTCGACGTTCTCGCCGCAACCAAGTACGTCGTACCGGCGATCGAGATCCTCAACTCCCACATCGAGCTGGCGGGACGAACCATCGTCGACACGATCAGCGACAACGCGGCCTTGGGAGCCATGGTGGTCGGCGGTCGTCCCGTGTCCGTCGGCGACATCGACCTGCGGCGCGTCGGCGCGCTCCTCTACCGCAACCAGACCATCGAGGAGACCGGCCTCGCCGCCGGCGTGCTGGGCAACCCCGCCAACGGAGTCGCGTGGCTGGCGAACAAGCTGTTCCAGCACGGCACGACGCTCAGCGCCGGTCACATCGTCCTCTCGGGATCCTTCATCCGTCCCCTGTGGGTCGAGCGCGGTGACACGATCCATGCCGACTACGGGAACCTGGGGGCGGTCACATGCCGCTTCGTATAGACCCGACATTCGCTTCGGTACTCGCCGACGCGGACCGGCCACTGGTGGGGATGTGGGTGTGCAGCGGCAGTCCCCTTGTCGCCGAGATCTGCGCCGGCAGCGGCCTCGACTGGCTGCTCATCGACACGGAGCACAGCCCCGGCGACCTCATGACGCTGCTGGCCCAGCTGCAGGCAACCCACGCCTACCCGATCACCCCGGTGGTACGGCCCCCCAGCGCCGACCCGGTCACGATCAAGCAGTATCTCGACCTCGGCGTGCAGAACCTGCTGATTCCGATGATCGACGACGGTGCGCAGGCCAGGGAAGTGGCACGAGCCGTCACCTATCCGCCGGAGGGGATCCGGGGCGTCGGCAGTGCGCTGGCCCGCGGTTCGCGCTGGAACCGGGTGCCGGACTACCTGGGACAGGCCCGGGAAACGCTCTCGGTGTACGTGCAGGTCGAGTCCGATACCGCGGTGAAGAACATCGTGGAGATCGCCACCACGCCCGGCATCGACGGCGTCTTCGTCGGCCCGTCCGATCTGGCGGCATCCATGGGGTTGTTGGGTCGGCAGGATCACCCAGATGTGGTACACGCCGTCACCACCTGCATCACGGCTGCGAAGCGTGCCGGAAGGAAGGTCGGGGTGAATGCGTTCGCCCCCGCCCTCGCCCAGCGCTATATCGAAGCGGGTGCCGACTTCATCCTCGTCGGCGCCGACGTCGATCTGCTGGCGCGGGGCAGTGAGCGGTTGATGTCCGCCTACACGGGAGGAGGCACGTCGTGAAGGGCACCCGAGCCACGTTGGACATCGGAGTGCGGGACAAGCTGACGCACACTGCCGTTGCCACGATCAGCGCGGAACTGCGCCGACGGGGCTACCCGGACATGTCGATCGACGGCGTCCACTCCCGCGTGCCGGGCAGCAAGCTCGTCGGCCCTGCTCGAACGCTCCGCTTCGTCGCCTACCGGCCCGACCTCTCCGATGAGTACGGATCCGGTTACAACTCCCAGAAACGAGCCTTCGACGATCTCCGGGCCGGCGACGTGCTGGTGATCGAGGCGCGCCAGGATCCCTCCACGGGGACGTTCGGCGATGTTCTCGCCCTGCGCGCCAAGGTGCTCGGCGCTGCCGGAATCGTCAGCGACGGAGGTGTTCGGGACTCGGCCGCTGTCGTCGGCATCGGCCTGCCGACCTTCACCCAGTCGCTTCACCCCGCGGTCCTCGGCCGCCGTCACGTCCCCTGGGAGACGGACACGACGATCACGTGCGGGGGAGTGGCGGTCCAGCCCGGGGACATCATGGTCGGAGACGACGACGGTGTCGTCGTCATCCCGGCACACCTCGTCGAAGAGGTGGCCGACGCCGCGGCCGACCAGGAGAAACAGGACGCCTGGGTGGCAGAGCGGATCGCGGAAGGGAATCCCGTCGAGAGGCTGTTCCCTCCTACTGGTCGCTGGAAGCAGGAGTTCGACAAGTGGCGCGAGAGCCATTGACGATGCCGGGCAGCCGGCGACACTGACTGTCCGTCCCGAGCTGGTGGCTTCACACACGTGCTTCCGGCCCGCCATGGGATGCGGGCCGGAAGATGTGTCGTACGGCGGTGTCAGCCCTGGAAGTGACGCTGGAGGCCGTCCCAGACCGCGTCGTAGTCCTCCTGAAGCGTCGGCAACGCGAGGGCGGCAGAGGTCGGGATGAGGGGCAGCCGGGTCTCGAACAGGAACGTGAGCCCGTTGTCGATCTTGCGCGGCTTGAGCTCTGCCGTGCTGGCGGTCTCATAGGTCTCACGGTCGGGGCCGTGCGAGGCGAAGCAGTTGTGCAGGCTGGCGCCGCCGGGGAGGAAGCCTTCGGCCTTCGCGTCGTAGGTGCCGTGCACGAGCCCCACGAACTCGCTCATGACGTTGCGGTGGAACCACGGCGGACGGAAGGTGTTCTCCGCGACGAGCCAGCGGTCCGGGAAGATCGCGAAGTCGGCGTTCGCCGTCCCGGGGATTCCGCTGGGCGACGTCAGCACGGTGTAGATCGACGGGTCCGGATGGTCGAACGAGATCGTGCCGATCACCATGAAGTTGCTCAGGTCGTACTTGTAGGGCGCGAGGCTGCCGTGCCATCCGACGACGTCGAGGGGGGAGTGGTCGTAGTCGGAGACCCACAGGTTGCCGAGGTACTTGTTGAAGACCTGCACCTCCTCGTCCCGGTCCTCGAAGGCCGCCGTCGGGTACAGGAAGTCCCGGTGGTTGGCCAGGCCGTTGGCACCGATCGGGCCGAGTTCGGGCAGCCTGAAGATCTGCCCGTAGTTCTCCAGGACGTATCCGCGGGCCACGCCGTCGGGCAGCTCCACCTTGAAGCGGAGGCCGCGGGGGAGGACGAGGATCTCGCCGGGGGAGACGGCGAGGACGCCGAGTTCCGTGGCCACCCGCAGACCGCCCTGCTGCGGGACGATCAGCATCTCGCCGTCGCTGTTGACGAAGTACTCGCGGTCCATCGACCTGGCCGCGGCGTACATGTGGATGGCGACACCCGACTGCGCGCGCACATCGCCGTTGCCGCCGATGGTGAACAGCGACTCGACGAACGTCTTCGGCTCGGCGGGGAATTCGTAGGGGTCCCACCGCAGGCGGTTGGGGGAGGGAGCGGCGTTCGCGATCGGGCTCGCGGCCAGGCCGCCGGCGTCGACCTGCCGGAACGGGGAGTGCTTCGCGGACGGCCGGATGCGGTAGACCCACGTACGCAGGTTGTCCTGGCGCGGCGCGGTGAACGAGGTGCCGCTCAGCTGCTCGGAGTAGAGCCCCAGCGGTGCCTTCTGCGGGCTGTTGCGGCCCTGCGGAAGGGCCCCCGGGACGGCTTCGGTGACGTGCTGGTTGCCGAAACCCGAGAGATACGCGAGGTCGCGTGCGGAAGCCGGTCCGGTGATGTCGGTGAGTGACCTGTCAACTGTGGTCATGAGTACCTCCGTTAGGTGTTCGGGGCCTGGGACGGGCTCAGGTCGCCTCCAGGACGCTGACGTAGTTGGCCACCGCGAGCCCGCCCATGTTGTGCACGGCGGCGCGACGGGCTCCCGGCAGCTGCATGTCACCGGCGGTGCCGGACAGTTGCATAGCGGCCATCACGTGCTGGGAGACCCCGGTGGCGCCGACCGGGTGGCCCTTGCTCTTCAACCCGCCCGAGAGGTTCACCGGCAGGCTGCCGCCCCGGAAGACGGTGCCCTCGTCGAGCGCGACGCGCCCCTTCCCCCGAGGCGCGATCCCGAGCACCTCGTACATCACCAGCTCGGCGATGGTGAAGCAGTCGTGCAGCTCGATCAGGTCGAGGTCACCGAGCTCCACGCCGGCCATGCCTTTCGCGCGGCTCCAGGCGGCGGCGCTGCCGGCGAACTCGACCGGGTCACGTTTGCCGGCGGGCAGGAAGTCGTTCGCCTGGCCGAAGCCGATCAGCCGCACCGGGCTCTGGGCCGCGCCGCCGCTCGGCGCGGTCGTGAGGACCAGCGCCGCCGCGCCGTCGGAGACCGGCGAGCAGTCGGTGCGCCGCAACGGACCGGCGACGACAGGGTTCTTGGGTGACGTCGTGGCGCAGAACTCGGGGGTGAGCTCCTTGTGGAGGTGGGCCCACGGATTGGCCAGGCCGTTGCGGTGGTTCTTCGCGGCGATCTGTCCGAGTACGTCGCCCAGGTCGCCGTACCGCTGCTGATAGGCCTCGGCGACCTTCGCGAACAGCCCGGCGAAACCGGTACGGGACTCCTGGCCGGCGAGTTCGTAGTCGGCCCCGAGCAGGGCGGCGCCGACCTGCTCCGCCGGGGCGTGGGACATCTTCTCGGCGCCGATCACCAGGACCGTCCGGGCGGTGCCCGCGAGGAGGGACTTGATACCGCCGTGGACGGCCGCCGAGCCGGAGGCGCAGGCGTTCTCGACCCGGGTGGCGGGTACGCCGAACAGGTCGTCGGAGATCTGGAGGGCCAGGGACGAGGCGAAGGCCAGTGGCCAGAGGCCCGAGTTGAACTGGCCGAGCCAGATCTCGTCGACATCCCCGGCCTCGATCCCCGCGGAGACGATCGCCTCGCGGGCGACGGCGACGACGAGGTCTTCGAGGGACTGGTCACCCAGTGAGCCGAAGCGTGTGTGCCCCCAACCGGAGATGACGATGTCGGTTCCGAAGGTCTGGGCGAGAGTCATCGGGCAGCCGCCTCGTACGCGGAGCCGACGGTGAACTCGGCCTCGGTGACGGCACGGAGCTCGTCGACCGTCACCCCCGGGGCGGTCCGGGCCAGCAGCAGGCCGCCCTCGACGACGTCGAAGACGGCGAGGTCGGTGATGACACGGTCCACCACGCCGACACCGGTCAGCGGGAGGGTGCACTCGCGGACGATCTTGGAGGATCCGTCCTTGGCGCGGTGGGTCGTCAGGGCGATCACACGGCGAGCCCCGGCGACCAGGTCCATGGCTCCGCCCATGCCCTTGACGACGGATCCCGGGATGCTCCAGTTGGCGAGGCCTCCGGAGCCCGACACCTGCATGGCTCCCAGGATCGTCAGGTCGACGTGCCCGCCGCGGATCATCGCGAAGGAGGCGGCCGAGTCGAAGACGCTGCCGCCGGGCAGCACGGTGACGGTCTGCTTGCCCGCGTTGATCAAGTCGGCGTCCTCGTCCCCCTCGTAGGGGAACGGGCCCATGCCCAGGAGGCCGTTCTCGCTCTGGAGGGTGACCTTCACGCCCTCGGGGAGGTGGTTGGCGACCAGGGTGGGGATGCCGATGCCGAGGTTGACGTAGGCACCGTCTCTCAGTTCGGAGGCGGCGATGGCGGCCATCTCGTCGCGGGACCATGTCATGACAGCTCCTCTTCTTCGCACGCGGCTCTTCTTCTTGCGCGGCTTGCGCGGTAGGCGCTCATGCGGACGTCTCGGTCCGCTGCCGCGTGGTGCGTTGTTCGATGTGCTTGACCAGACTCGACGTCCGTACGACGCGCTGCACGTAGATGCTCGGCGTGACCACGTGGTCGGGATGGATCTCGCCCTCCTCGACCACCTCGTCGACCTCGGCCACGGTGACCCGGCCGGCCGTCGCGACGACCGGGTTGAAGTTGCGGGCGGTGTAGCGGTAGACGAGGTTGCCGGCGGTGTCCGCGCGGTGGGCGCGCACCAGCGCGAGGTCGGCGACCAGGCCCCGTTCGAGCACGTACTCGACGCCGTCGAAGACCTCGGTCTTCTTGCCCGCCGCGACCTCGGTGCCCACCCCCGTGCGGGTGTAGAAGGCGGGGATCCCGGCGCCGCCCGCACGGAGCCGTTCGGCCAGGGTGCCCTGCGGGTTGAACTCCACGTCGAGCACTCCGTCGAGGTACTGCTGCGCGAAGAGCTTGTTCTCACCCACGTAGGAGGCGATGACCTTGCGGACCTGACCGCCCTCGATGAGGACGCCGAGGCCGATCCCGTCCACTCCCATGTTGTTGGAGATGACGGTGAGATCCCGGACGCCCGACGCGCGGACCGCCGCGATCAGATCGTCCGGGATGCCGCTCAGGCCGAACCCGCCTACGGCCAGGGTCATCCCGTCGGACAGCAGATCGTGCAGCGCCTCGGTGGCGGTGGGGTGAATGACAGCCATGTCGGTTCCTTTCACGGCCGGTTCGTCGGCAGAGCGGGAGGGGACGGGGGAGTCGAGGATCGGCGTGGGCGAAGGGGAGGCAAGACGCCTCAGCTGTTCCTCGCCCCGTAAGGGGCGCGGGGCTGTGTCGATGTGCGGCTCCGGCGTGTGGGCGCGACCGGTCCCCACTGGCCCGCATGTTTGTCACTGTTCTTCCAGCGGAGCGCTCAGTGCCGTTCGACGACCGGCTCGGACGCGAGCACCTCTCCCCGCAGACACAGCTCCTCCACGAGCCCGAGGGCCGCGCCCTGCGAGGTGGCCGTGCCATAGACGTAGCGGTCCGGCCGAACGACCGCCCAGGAGATCCCCAGCCGGGAGGCCCAGTTCACGAGGGTGCCGTCGAGGTCGACGACCTCCGTCACCTCCGCGTTCCCCGCCCTGGACGCCGTACGGCCGTTCTCGCCACCGGTCGGTCTCCTGACGGCCACGTGTCGGGCACCGAGTGCCCGACACGCGCTCTCGAAGAACCGCCCGGAGCCGTCGCCTGCGCCGGCCCGGGCGGCGTCGTCGTTCTCGATGCTCACTACGGCGAACCAGTCGCCCAGTACCTCGTCGAGGCGGACCCGGTCACCGCTCGGGTCCCTCACCCACGGCTGGGGGAGCTGGGTGCCGGCCGCCACGTTCGGCGGCGACGCGATCAGCCCTGCCGACAACGGCGGGATGACCTGCTGCCGTGTGGGGTCCGGACGCAGTCGGCGTGCCTCACGGAGCCGGGCGTCCCGAGCCCTCGCGCGGTCGGGATCGAGCTCGCCGATGATCTCGCCGAACGACTTCGCGAGCCCGACGACCTCAGCCACGTGCGGACGCATTTCGGCCTCGTAGGTGTCCAGCACCTGCTCGGGCCAGCCGCGCTTGGCGACGGCGTCGAGTTTCCAGGCGAGCCCGGCCGCGTCCCGGATCCCGGCGCACATGCCCTGCCCGAGGAAGGGCGGCATCTGATGAGCCGCGTCGCCCGCGAGCAGGACGCGTCCGCGCCGCCAGTTGTCGACGACCAGGGCGTGGAACCGGTAGACGGCGACCCGTGCGATCTCGAGAGCGTCGACATCGACGAAATGGGACAGGACCCTTCTCAGCACGGCATGGTCTTTGAAGTCCTGGGGGTCCTCCGACGGAAGCACCTTGATCTCCCAGCGCCGGAGCGAGCCCGGTCCGATGATGAAGGTGCCCGGCCGGGAGGGCTGGCAGTACTGCGTGGCCCTGGAGGGCAGGTCGGTGTCGGCGACGAGGTTGGTGTCGACGATCACCCACCACTCGTCGAAGTCGAGATCGGTGATCGTGGGCTGGACGAGTGCGCGGGTCCGGCTCCTCGCGCCGTCGCAGCCGACCAGGAACTCCGCCTCCACCTGTTCCGTCTCTCCGTCGCGCTCCAGGACGACCACGACGGAGTCCGCGTTCTCGGCCGCGTCGACCAGCGAGGTCCCCGGTCGTTGTTCGACGTTCGGGTAGCGCTCCAGCTCCCGCCTCAACCGGGCTTCGAGCCTCGGCTGGTAGAAGAGGAAGTTGGCTTCCCAGCCCAGCGGGTGCGGAGGCGGAGCCGGGTAGAACGTCTTGATGAGCCCGCCGTCGACACCGAGGTAGTCCGATCCCGGATGAGGGATGCACTCCTGTGCCACCTCATCCGCGACGCCGATGGCCTGGAAGGTTCTCATCACCTCGTGGTCGGCGGTGATCGCCCGGGGCAGCGGGTAGACCTCGTACGCGGGGTCCGCGATCAGGACCCTCCACCCCCTGCGCGCGAGGAGGTTGGCGAGGGTGACCCCGGTCGGGCCCATGCCCGCGATCACCGCGTCGTACCGCTTCATCGCCGCTCGCCCGCGGGCTCGCCCGTCTTGTTCAGCGCCGTGATGCGGTGCTCGAGCGGGCCGAAGACCGACTCTCCGTCGGCGAAGGCCTCCATCTTGAGCACGTCGCCATGGAGGAGCCAGGGGGTGCGTACGGCGCCGTAGGTCGCGGTCTCCCAGATGCGCACCTCGGCGAGACATCCGTGCCCGCTCTCGGCGCCCTCGTTGGAGACCGCGCCCGCACCGAGGATGGTGCCCGCGGCGAGGTCGCGCGTACGCGCGGCGTGGGCGATGAACTGCGGGTACGTGAAGTACATGCCGGTGCCCGAGTCGGGCTCACCGACGATCGATCCGTTGCGGCTGGTCCGCACCCGCAGGTGGACGCGCTCACCGTCCCACCGGGCGCCGAGTTCGTCAGGGGTCACGGCCGCGACGGCGAACCCGTTGGTCGGCTTCGCCTGGAGGAACCCGAAGCCCTTGGGAAGCTCGCTCTGCGTCAGGGTCCGCAGCGTGTAGTCGTTGAGCAGGACGAACAGCTTGATGTGGGCCGCCGCCTCCTCGACGGTGGTGCCCATCGGGACGTCGTCGAGCACCACCGCGATCTCGGCCTCGTAGTCGAGACCGAGTTCCTCCTCGGGGATCACCATCTCGTCCCGGGCCTTGAGGAAACGGTCGGACAGGCCCTGGTACATCAGGGGCTCCGTCTCCCAGTTCGGCGGCATGTCCGCCCCTCGAGCGGCCCGCGCCTTGCGCATGTGGTCGAGGTAGCCGGAGCCGTCGAGGAACTGGTGGCTCCTGGGAAGCGGACTCGCCATCTCGAGGTCGGCGACGCGCAGGGCGCCGGTGACGCCGTCCCCGTCGAGGGCCTCGCTCAGCTTCCGCAGCGGCTCCTCCACCTCGGTCCAGTTCTCGAGCGCGGCCTGGAGTGTCGGCGCGATCCCGGTCGCCGGTACGGCACGGGTCAGTGTGCGATCGAGGACGACGAGAGTGCCGTCACGGCCTCCTTCAACCAAACTGCCCAGCTTCACTGTGCGGTCCTTCCCCAGTCGTTCGGCTTCGCGCCCCATTGAAGAGACCGGCCGCGCAGGTGTCAGGAGCAGTTTCCGTTTATCGGAAAGACGGTTCTGCCCCTCCTTTCGTGTGGCCACTGCCCTGTCGCGCCACCGCCCTTGACTTCCGACGTTCAGCCGATCCACTATCCGGACCATGCCGCAGACAGGAGCCGTGGGCTCGCTCAAGCGTGGAGTCGTCGTACTGAAGGCTCTCGCGAGCGCCGGGCCCGGCGGTCTCGCGCTGACCCAGATCGCCGAGCGATGCGGCCTGCCCCACTCGTCCGCCCACCGAGTCCTGAGCCAGCTCCGCGAAGCTCATCTGGTGCACCAGGACTCGCCCGACGGCATGTACTCCCTCGGACCGCTTGCCTTCGAGCTCGGTGTCGCCGCCGCGCAGCAGTTCGACATCCGGGGCCGGAGCCGCCCCGCCCTGATCACGCTCGCGACCGAACTGGGCGACACCGTCTTCCTCATGATGCGCAGCGGGTCGGAAGCCGTCTGTCTGGAAGTCGAGAGCGGCCCGGCGCCGATCCAGGTCGTCACCCTGCGCATCGGCAGCCGCCGTCCGCTCGGTGTGGGCGCCGCAGGTCTCGCCATCCTCGCGGCCATCGAGCAACCGGAACGCGACGACGTGCTGCGGGACGTCGTGGAGCCGATCGAGCACGACTGGGGGATCACCGAACAGACTCTCGACGAGCTCGTCGCTCGAACCCGACGCCAGGGCTTCGCCCACATCGAGGACCAGATCACGGTCGGTGTCGCCGGGGTGGGCGTGCCGATCCGCGACCTGTTCGGGCAGCCGATCGGCAGCGTGGGAGTCGCGGCACCGATCAGTCGCATGCCGCCGGCCCGGGTCCGGGACGTGGCCGACGCCATGGGACGCGCGGTCGGCCACATCCAGACGCGACTCTTCGCGCACGGATCACGCGCCCGGCGAACCAGGGGATCGTGACCTCGTCGCGCGCACAGGCGGGCTGCTGCCCCATCCCGACGCCGACCCCTTGCGCGGACATGGTCACCGACCAGGGGTCCGGGGGGCCCACCTGAAGAATCTCGGCGCCGTCCCTGAGGGGCGGCGCCGAGAACACCGACGACGTGGCTCGTGCGGTCAGGTGGAGGTCACGGTTGCTTCGAGGGGGCGACCTCGATGTAGGTGGTGCCGGTGACCGGGCGGTGGTCGTAGGTGCCGGAGATGGCGGCGCCGCCTTCGTAGCGGGGCCCGGTGATCACCAGTTCCTGGTCGTCGGCGTAGGTCTTGACGTTGAGCTTGGCGTGCTCGCCCGGGATGGTGATCTTCCAGCGGGTGGGATAGCTCTTGCCGGTGGTCGGGCTGGTCCAGAGGGTGGCGGTGTCGGGCGTGAGGGTCGCCTCGGCGACGGTCTGCGTGCCGTCGGGCTTCAGGACGGTCGCCCAGGTGTTCTCCTTGCTGTCCTCCGTCTTCCAGAGGCTGACCTTGTCGCCGTTGGACAGGTTGAGGTTCATCCAGCCCCAGGAGGCCTCGCCGGCGGCGACGTTGGGAAGGGGGCCCCACTGGCGGTCCAGCCAGGACTGCCCGCGGACCTTTTCGGAATGGCCCTTGAGGGTCAGCGTGCCGGAGGTGTCCATGGTGGGGAGGGCGTACTCGTAGTTCGGGTACTTGGCGTCGCCGAACATGGGGAAGTAGCCGGTCCCCATGTTGTAGAGGACGTTGCCGCGGGGGCGGAAGGTGACGTCGATGGTCCCCTCGGGGACCTTGGCGCGCAGCGTCTGTTCCTTGGCGTCGCCGGTCCAGGTGATGTTGTCGGTGTGGATGTCCACGCCCTGCCTGTCGGACAGACCCGCCCGGGCCGGGAGGGTGGCCTCCGACCTGGTGTACCAGCCGGTGTCCTCGTCGGTGATCGACACAGCTGAGGCGGCGCGTCCTTGCTTGGCGTCACCGGCGCTCAGGTAGTGGGCCAGAAATCCGTAGCGGTGGCCGCCGGCGGTCACGTGTGCGGTGACGTACCAGGACTCGTTGACCCGGTCGGGATTGGCGGTGAGGTCCGCGGCCGGGTCGACGGCGACCGGGAGGTTGGTCTGGTTCAGCCCCTTCCCGGAGGTGCTGTGTGCCGCGGCCGGGCCGGCGCCGGTGGTGGTCGCGGTGGCCGTTCCTCCCGCGACGAGGGTGAGCGAGGCGATGACTGCCGAGGCGACGGCTGCCGCGCCTACGGTGGACTTGCGCATGATGACTCCTTGTGCGGATGTCCCGCACGGATTGCGGTGTGGGTGTACGAAACGGTTTCGTACTCTCGGCGGATGCGGTTGTGTGGTGGAGGAAAACCTGTTGATGTCGGATGAGTGCTGCGCCTCTCCGATGGCGGGCGGCGCCTGTTCCTAGGTGCTTCGCGTCGGCCACCCGGGAGAATTATCCAACACCTGTAGGATTATGGGGCGCGTGGCCCTTGTCAAGTCGGTGTCCCGGCAGGGGCCGGTGCGCCAGATCCGTCACAGGTGCTGACCTGGGATGGTGCTCAGATGTGTCGATCGGGGCGGCTACGCTGGTCCGGCCGACGGGCGCGCGCCCGCACAGCCGACAGAGGAGGACACGTGGGAGGCAAGCCGACCACCACGCGACGCCCGGGCCGTCCCGGCGCGGATTCCGCCGCGGTGCCCTCGGAGCCGGACGTGCTGCTGCGAGGCCTGGAGGCGTTCGCGGAGCTGGGATACGACCGGGCGTCGGCGCGGGAGTTCGCGCGCCGTCTCGGGGTCGGCCCCACCTTCATCAACGACCGCTACGGTTCCAAGGCGGCCTACTGGCGCGCGGTGGTGGACGCCGCACTCCGGGCTCAGCTCACCCGCATGGCGCCGGCCGCCCCGGGAAGCGACGATGGGGACGTGGTGCGGCAGTTCGTCAGCGAGTTCTACCGCACCACCATCGGCGAGCCGTACCTCGCCATGTTGATGGCGGATGAATCCGCACGGGACACCGAGCGGCTCGACTACCTCTACCAGAGCTACATCGAGCCGACGCTGGCCCTCGTCGCGCCCAGTGTGGAGAGGCTGATGGCATCCGGTCGCATGGCACGGGTCCCGATGGACGTCGTGTTCTTCGCCGTCATCACTCCGGTGTCAGCACTGGTGCAGGAGCCGCTCGCCCGGCGCATGGGCGGCTACGGGCACATGACGCAGGCGGACCGTCTCGCGAAGGCGGAGGCCCTGGCCGGTTTGGTGGTGGACGGCCTTCTGGCCCCGGGGGACGCCAGGCGCCGGTAGCGAGGTGTGAAACGGCATGCCCGCGAATGGGGGGGGGCAACTCGCCAACTCACCTACGGACCACTACTGACGGCGGACATGCGAGCTGCCCGCAGACGGTGGCCCACCTGTCCAAGGTGCACGGCGTCACCGCGCCTGCCGTCCAGCCGAGTATGCGGCCGCTGACGTCCTCGTCCACTCCTGTCGTGCCGGCCGGCCGTGGGGAGCGTGGGCAGCGGGTGAACGCGGCCGGTGCGGTTCAAGAGGTGGTCAGCCCGTCCATGCGCCCACCGGACTCGGTCTCGCAGGAGCCGTAGAGCTACCGGGACCCCGTGACCTGGCGACACCCGGCGCGGGGCCCCGGGGCTGCTCAGCAGTCGGTGTCCGGGGTGAGCGCCTCGCGCTGAGCCGACAGGGCCACCCGCGTGAGGAGACGGCGGAGTTGGCGGGCGTCGTCCTCGTCGAGGTCGGCGAGCAGGCGTGCCTCGGCGAGGGAGAGGCTGTGTTGGGCGCGCTCTAGGTGGGTGCGTCCCTCGTCGGTGATCAGGACCTGGCGGGCCCGCCGGTCGCGGGGGTCGGGCCTGCGCGTGATCATCTGACGGGCCTCGAGATCGTCGAGCAGATAGGTCACCACGGTTCGGTCGAGGTTCACCTGCTGCGCGAGGGCGAGCTGGGACGGGGGCTCGCCTGCGGCCAGGGCGACCAGGATGAGGTAGCCCCGCGGTCCGCCCGGCAAGTCCTCCACGCAGCTGGTGGCCATTCGGCCGAAGGTCGAGGAGACCATGCGGATTGCCCACCCCAGCTCCGACTCGAGACCGGCTCCGTTGGCAGAGGAAGGGGATGCGCTCATCCGGTCAATGTACCGCACTTGCACAGCCCGCCAGATCGTATTGCCATCAGAACATCTGTGGTGCATAGTTTCGGGCCATGAACCCAACCTGCGCGGACAGGAAGTGAGAACGTGATGAGTGCCGGTACCCCGCTGCAGGGCAGCACCGCTCTGGTGACCGGAGCCACCGCGGGCATTGGTCGTGCCGTGGCTCAGCGACTGGCCGAGCAGGGCGCGGAGGTCGTCCTTCACGGGAGGGACCGCACCCGTGGCGAGGCCCTGGCCAAGACCATCGAGCAGGCGGGCGGATCCGCCCGGTTCGTGGCCGCGGACCTGGCCGACGCCGAGGACACACTGCGGTTGGCCGCTGAGGCGGGTGACATCGACATCCTGGTGAACAACGCGGGTGTCTTCACCGCCTTCACGTCGACCGCGCAGACCGACGCCGCTGCCTTCGACCTGCACATCGCGGTCAACACCCGGGCCCCGTTCCTCCTGGTCGGCGCCCTCGCCCCGGCCATGGCGGCCCGGGGACACGGTTCGATCATCACGATCGGGTCGAGCTCCGTCAGGACCCCCGCGCCGATCGGCGCGGCCTACGGGGCTTCCAAGGCCGGCGTCGAGATCCTCACCCGGTACTGGGCCACCGAGTTCGGTGGCAGCGGGGTACGCGTCAACACCGTCTCGCCCGGTCCGGTGAGGACCGACGGCCTCTCCGCCGCGCTCGGGGACCAGATCGGCGTACTGGACCAGGTCAGCGCCCGAGGCCGGGCGGGCGAGCCGAGCGAGATCGCCGAGATCGTCGCCTTCCTCGCCGGCCCCGCGAGCAGCTACATCAACGGCGCGATCATCTTCGCCGACGGCGGCGAGACCAGCCGGCTGCCGGCGTGAGGAAACCGCCGTGGAGATCTTCTCGATCGGTGCCACCGGACTCGTATGCGGTGCCGACGCCCGCCGCCTCGCGGCCGTCGGAGCATCACGTCACTCTCCTGGTGCTCACCTAGGTCGCGGCGGACGCTTCCAGGTTCCAGGGCACTACCCCGGTCTCAGGGGCCGGCCGGACCGCCTGGTACGGCGACACCGTCGGCACCCGGCCAGGTGCCTCCCCATCGCACCACCCGCGAGAAGCCGCCGAGGCGGCGAAGGGCTCCTGGCCGAGGTGGAGCCCGGCGTCCCGCCGATCTGTCGACGAGTGCCACCCATTGACTCGCCATCGCCCGCGCGCTGACCGGCTCCGGCTCCCGGCGGGAGCATCACGACCCCCGGACGGAGCAGGAGCGTCCCTGCCGGCGGCGAACCGGCCCTTCCGTCTATCGGCACCCGCCGAACTGCCCACCCCTGAACGTGGAGCTCGAATTGTCCACTCTCGCACGATGGTGCTATCAGCACCGGCTCGTCGTCCTCCTGCTCTGGCTCGCAGCGCTCATCGGACTCGCCGCGGTGTCGCAGGGCGCCGGAAGCGCATACAGCAACAGCTTCTCGTTGCCGAACACCGAGTCCACCCGGGCCCTGAACCTGCTGAAGTCGTCCTTCCCGGCCCAGTCGGGTGACACGGACACCGTGGTCTGGCATGTCAAGGCCGGCTCCGTGCGCGACAGCGCGACGAAGGCGCGGATGACCGGCACCCTGGACAAGATCGCGAAACTGCCCGAGGTCAGCGGCGTCACCAGCCCCTACGGCCCGCAGGGCGCGGCCCAGATCAGCAAGGACGGCCGCACCGCCTACGCCCAGGTGAACTTCGCCAAGGTCCAGCAGGAACTCGACAAGGCGGACATCCAGCGGGTGATCGACACCGCCGAGGCGGCCAGGACCGACGGCCTGCAGGTCGAACTGGGCGGCCAGGCCATCAAGAGCACCGAGCAGACACCTCCGGCCACCAGCGAACTCGTCGGCGTGCTGGCGGCCGCCATCGTGCTCTTCGTCGCCTTCGGCTCGCTGTTCGCCATGCTCCTGCCGATCCTGACCGCGGTGGCCGGGGTCGGCACCGCCATCCTCACCACCGGCCTGCTCAGTCACGCGATGACCATTGGTGAGATCGCCCCGACCCTGTCCGCCCTCATCGGCCTCGGCGTGGGCATCGACTACGCCCTGTTCATCGTCACCCGCCACCGCAAGGGCCTGCAGTCCGGGATCGACGTCCAGGAATCCCTGGTCAGGGCGGTGAACACCTCAGGACGCGCCGTCCTGTTCGCCGGCGGCACCGTCTGCATCGCCCTGCTCGGCATGTTCGTCCTCCAGACCAAGTTCCTCAACGGCATCGCCGTCGCCTCGGCGCTGACGGTGGCACTGACCGTGCTCGCCTCGGTCACCCTGCTTCCGGCCCTTCTCGGACTGCTCGGCACCCGGGTGCTCGGCCGGCGGGCACGGCGCCGGCTGGCGGCGGGAGAGCCGCTGCCCGAGAACGCCGCCTCCGGCCCCTGGGCCCGCTGGGCGGCTGTGGTGGAACGACGTCCGCGAGTGCTGTCCCTGGTCGCACTGGTGGTGATGGTCACCCTCACCATTCCCGTGTTCTCCCTGCGCCTGGGGTCGTCCGACTCGGGCAACGACCCGGCGTCCAACACCACCCGCAAGGCCTACGACCTGCTGGCCGACGGCTTCGGCCCCGGCTTCAACGGGCCGCTGCAACTGGTCGCCCAGGCCCCCTCGGCCGAGGACAAGGCCGCCCTGACGAAACTGTCCGCCCAGCTGAAGGACGTCGACGGGGTCGCGAGCGTCGTCGCGCCGCCCGTCCGACCGGGCTCCACGGTGGGCATCGTCCAGGTGTTCCCCACCACCTCCCCCCAGGACAAGCAGACCTCCGACCTGATCGATCACCTGCGGGACAAGGTGATCCCCACGGCCGAGAAGGGCACCACCCTCAAGGTCTACGTCGGCGGAACGACCGCGATATTCAACGACTTCGCGACCGTGCTCACCGGCAAACTGCCGCTGTTCATCGTGGTGATCGTGGTCCTCGCCGGGCTGCTGCTCATGCTCGCCTTCCGCAGCCTGCTGATCCCGCTCATCGGGGCCGTGATGAACCTGCTGGCCGCCGGCGCCTCCTTCGGCGTCCTGATCGCGGTGTTCCAGTGGGGCTGGGGCTCGGACGCCATGGGGCTCGGTCGGGCAGGTCCGGTGGAGGCCTTCCTCCCCGTGATGATGATCTCCATTCTGTTCGGCCTGTCCATGGACTACCAGGTGTTCCTGGTCAGCCGGATGCACGAGGAGTGGATCCACACAAAGGACAACGCGCGAGCGGTGCGGGTCGGCCAGGTGGAGACCGCGCGGGTCATCACCGCCGCCGCCGCCATCATGGTCTGCGTCTTCATCGCCTTCGTCTTCGGCGGGCAGCGCACGATCGCCGAGTTCGGCATCGGCCTGGCCTCCGCGGTGGCCCTGGACGCCTTCATCCTGCGGACCATCCTGGTCCCGGCGGCCATGCACATGTTCGGCAAGGCCAACTGGTGGCTCCCGGACTGGCTGGATCGCAGGATGCCCCACCTCTCCGTCGACCCGCCGGACGAGCCCGTCCCAGCCCCGTCGACGGACAGCCCGGCCCCGGAGCGCGAGGCGTCCACCCGCCCCTGAGGACCGTGCCGCACAGCCCGGTGGACAAGGCATCCGGGTTCGACGTCCTCGTCTGTCCCATCTACCCAGGTGATCTCCATGACCAATCTGCTGGTTCTCGGCGGCAGTGGCCGCACCGGAACGCATGTGCTCACTCTGGCCGTGGCACGCGGCCATCGGGTCCGGGCGCTGGTGCGCAACCCCGATGCCGTCCAGTCCCCGGTCGGTGTCGAGCTGATCCGGGGCACGCCCTCGGACATCGACGACATCCGCAAGGCCGCCCAGGGCAGCGAGGCGGTGATCAGTGCGCTCAACAACTCCCGCGCCTCCGACAACCCCTGGGCCAAGCCCGTCAGCCCGCCCATGTTCATGACCGACGCCATCCGCAACACCCTGGCTGTCATGGGCGAGCAGCACATCCGCCGGATCGTCCTCACCTCCACCCAGAACTCCGGAGACGGCCGGGACCAGTTCAACCCGGCATTCAAGGTCCTCGTCAAGCTCTCCAACCTCAAGGCCAGCTTCGACGACCACGACGGGGTGGACGAGGTCGTGCGCGCCTCCGACACGGACTGGACCCTTGTCCGGGCGGTCCTGCTCGCCGACAAGTCCGTTGTCACCCCGGTGCGGGCAGCCGAGGCCGGGACGGAGAAGCCGGGCACGCGGATCAACCGAGCCGACCTCGCCGGCTTCCTTCTGGACACCGTGGAGCAGGGCACGTGGATCCGCAAGGCGCCGGTCGTGTGGAACACGGGAAGCTGACCGCCCGCGCCCGTCATCAGTGCAGTGATCGGAGGACAAGCTTGTCCTCCGATCACTGCCTTTGGTGTGGGTGACGGAACCACTTGCACCCGATCCAGGACCGACTGCCACATCACTACCGGCCGCTGGCACGGTGGCTCGGCGCGGATGTGGCCGGAAACGTACCCTTCGTAGGGCGTCGTCGAAACGGGAAAGGCCGAGAAGGCCAGGAAGTTCCGGTCGCGATGAGGAAAAGCCGCCGGTCACCAGGCCCTGCTGCCCCGCCCGCGTTCGCGGAGAGGATTCGCTCGCGAACGGGGACATTCTGAGATGTCAAAACCTGCACGACAAGAGGGCAACCGGACTGGTTGACATAGCAGAAATGTGAGTTGATATTTCAAGAACCCACGGCGTATCAATGACGACGCGTTCGGAGGACCCCTTGAGCTCGTCCACTCCCGTCCCCGCCGGCACGGTCTCCTTCCGCAGTGCCGGATGGACTCCACGGCTTGTCCTGTCCCTGATCTCCCTGGTCTGCCTCGTCGAGTCGGCGGCGTTCGCCAACATAGCCACCAACACCGCGCTTCCGCGGATCATCGGCCACTTCAACACCACCCAGGGTGGCTGGCTGGTGACGATGGCCTCCCTGGCCGGAGCCGCGTCCTCCCCCCTGTTCGGCAAGCTGGCCGACCTGCACGGCAAGCGCCGGATGATCCTGATTTCGCTGGTCGTGGCCGGCCTCGGCGAGATCCTCGCTGCGGCCGCTCCCGCGTTCTGGGTGATGATCGTCGGCCATGTTCTGCTCGGCGCGCTCACCGCCCTGCTGTTCCTGTGCTACTCGCTGATCCGGGACGTCTATCCGAAGAAGCTCGTTCCCTTCGCGGCGAGCGTGTCGGTGACGGGCATGGGGCTGCTGCTGGTCGGTGCGCCGTTCCTGATCGGAGTGCTGATCGATCACTTCGGATTCCGTTCGGTGTACGTCTTCAACCTCGCGTGGCTGGTCGTGATGGGGGTGCTCTTGGTCCTGACCACGCCGGAGACGAGCGTGCGCCGTCCCGCGCGCATGGACGTGCTCGGTGTGCTGCTCCTGGCCGGCGGCGTCACCTTGGTCCTGCTGCCGGTGAGCAAGGGCGCGGACTGGGGGTGGGGCTCGGCCCGGGTCATCGGCCTGCTGATCGGCGCCGCGGCCGTGCTCGCGGTCTATGCCCTCGTCTCGCTTCGAATCCAGGAACCGGTGCTGAACCTGCGGGTTCTGTTCCGCCGGACTGTCCTGTTCGGCGTGCTGGGCGGGGGTCTGGGCAACAGCCTCGCGCTGGTGCTGACGACGGTGCTGGCGTTGCTGGCGATGACACCGCGGAAGCTGGGCGGCACTTACGGCCTGGGCTTCTCGGCGACCCACTTCGCCCTGGTGACGGTGCCGTTCACCCTCGCCAGCGTGGTGGCCGGCGTCGCGGTCGGCGTGCTGGTCCGGCGAGTCGGTCCCCGGCTGCTGATGTATCTGGGCCTGGGCCTGCTCACCGCCGGATCGCTGGTGCTGGTGTCCGCGCACGACACGCTGGGGAAGATCCTCGTCGCGTGCACGATCGCGGGTCTCGGGTCCGGTGCGGCGATTGCCTCCATGCCGAACCTGGTGATCGCGGGCACGTCGGCGTCGGAGCAGGGTGCGATGTCGTCGGCCGGCGGACTCAGCTCGGGCCTCGTCGGCGCCGTCATGACCACCACGGTGTTCGCCATCATGACGCCCACCGCGAAGTCCCCGGCGCCCGGTGTGCTCATCTACGGCGACTCCGGCATTACGACCGCCTTGCTGGCCGTCGCCGGTGTCGCCTTCGCCGCTCTGCTCATCGGTGTGATTTTCCTTCGCCCCCGCGACGGAGGCGTGGCCGAGAAGCAGGCGATGGCATCCGTCGAGGGAACCGCGCTGGCCGTGTAATGCGACTGGCTCGTGAGGCAGTTGGGGGGGGGGGGGGGGGGGGGGGGGGGGGGGGGGGGGCGGGGCCCCGGGGGGGGGGGGGGGGGGGGGGGCGCGGGGCCGGGGGGGGGGGCCGGGGCGCGGCGCGAACGGGCGC
>NZ_JBIAUL010000008.1:0-183346 GCF_042892755.1 Streptomyces sp. NPDC001714 | reverse complement strand
CCACCCCCGGCCCCGGAACCCGGGCGCCGCCCGGGGCGGGCGGGGGGGGGGGGGGGGGGGGGGGGGGGGGGGGGCGGGGGGGGGGGGCCCCCCCCCCCCCCCCCCCCCCCCCAACTGCGATGACGTGGTCCATTGCGAGCACACGGCGCGTCGGACCCAGCGGCTCGCTCTTCAGCCAGCCAGCCAGCCGCAGCGAGTGAGCGTGGCCAGACCGTGCCGTCTGCACGTCAGGCGTGCCGGACCGTGGGTCAGTCGCGTGCCGAGGTGATCTCGCTGGCGACTACGGACGGCCAGCGGGTCAGGATTCTCAGGACGCGCGCGTGCAGGTCGCCGATGTAGTCGCGGGCACGCACGGCGGCGGCATCGCTGTCGCGGCGTTCGACGAACCCGACCCAGTCCGCGTCGATCGAGGGACCGGTCATCGAGGTGTCGGACCCGGCGATGATGAGCGCCAGGACTCGGGTGATGTCGTTCTGCAGCCGGTCGTGGACCCTGATCAGGTAGTCGTTGTCGGTCGCCGCGGCAAGGCAGGCGAAGCCCGCGGCGACCGCCTCGACCCGCCGCATGGGCTGCTCGTCGGCCTCGTCGCTGCCCGGTATCGCCATGGACAGCGCGGCGACGATCTGCCGACGCTGTTCGGTGGTGGCGTCCTGCACGCCGAGCCGGACGGTTTCGGGTCCCACGATCCGCCAGAGCGTGAACAGATCGTCGACGGACTTCAGGGTGAGAGGGGTCACCTGGTAGCCCTTGCGGGGCGACGTCCGGACGAGGCCCTCGTGGCTGAGGCGGGTGAGCGCGTCGCGGATCGGCGAGATGCCGAAGCCGGTGGTCTCGGCGAGCGAGCGTTCGGTGAGGCGCCGGCCTGGGGCGATCCGGCAGGACACGATGTCGGCCCGTAGCTGTCGGTAGGCGGCGTCGCCGAGGGACAGGGGTTCGGACGAGGGCACTGACACGTTGCTCGCTCCCGCGGTCGAGGAACTCGGTGATATACCAGCGAGCCGATGATAGCGCTCACTGGCGAACACCAAGCGGTCCCATGCCTCATCCGGCGACGCGGTGTGACATGGCGTCAGTGCCGCAGCGGAAGTACCACGCCGTCGCCGCTTGTCCGGTCGGTCAGCAAGCGCACAGCCGACGCGCGGGTCGCCGCGGCTACATGGCGGGTCAGTCGCGTGGCGGCGACCGCGTCGCGACGGTCGATAACCGAGTGCCATGTCACGCCTGCGGCCTGGAGTGTGTCGACGCAGTCGGCCGAGCTGAGGATCAAGGTCAGGACACGCCACATCTCGCAGGAGAGCGACCGGTAGACCTCGATGAGCCGGTCGTTGCGGGAGGCGCTCGCGATCAGGTCGAAGGTCTGTTCGGTGATGTCGATGAACCGGACGACCCGATCCTGGTCCAGTGGGCCGGTGAGCACCGCGTTCCCGTCGACCATCAGTTGTCGCAGCCGGGCGGCCTGCGCCGAGTCGGCCCGGCTGGTGCCCAGCGCGGCCATCTCCGGGCCGAGCAGAGCCCAGACGGCGAACAGATCGTCGACCGACTTCAGGGTGAGTGGGGTGATCCGGTACGTGTGGGGCGAGACGACCTGGACCAGGCCGTCCCCCACGAGGCGGGTCAACGCGTCGCGGACCGGGGGCAGCCCCAGTCCGAATTCGACGGCACTGGCGCGCTCGGTCAGCGGGTGGCCGGGTACCAGCTCGCAGGTCATGATCCGGGTCCGCAGCGAGTGGTACACGGACTCGGACGACCGAGCACCCGTGGCCCACACACGTCTGTCCACCATGGTCCCGCCTTTCGGCCGAACGCCACGCCGGTGCGCAGTGCCACACCGGCATGGCCTATCGATCGTGATGCTACGACGACATCTCTGAAGTGTCATAGCGCGAGTCAAGAATATTTATTGGAACCGGCGGAGCTCGCGGCGCGCGAGGGACATCTTGTGGACTTCGTCCGGTCCGTCGGCGATACGCAGCATGCGGGCCTGGACGTACAACTCGGCCAGGGGAAAGTCCTGGCTCACGCCACCGCCGCCGTGGGCCTGGATCGCACGGTCGATGACCCATGTGGCCATTCGCGGTGCGGCCACCTTGATGCCCGAGATCTCGATCGCCGCGCCGCGGTTGCCGACGGTGTCCATCAGCCATGCGGTCTTCAGTACCAGCAGACGGGTCGTCTCGATGCGGATGCGCGCCTCCGCCACCCAGTCCTGGAAGACGCCCTGCTCGGCGAGCGGCTTACCGAAGGGGGTGCGCTCGTGGGCTCGGGCGCACATCAGGTCGAAGGCACGTTCGGCCATGCCGACCAGGCGCATGGCGTGGTGAATCCGGCCGGGACCGAGGCGTGCCTGGGCGATGGCGAAGCCGCCGTGCAACTCGCCCAGAAGGTTCTCCCGGGGGACCCGGACGTTGTCGTACAGGATCTCGGCATGACCGCCGTGACCGCTGTCGGAGTATCCGAACACACTGGTCGACCGCAGGACGTTCACCCCAGGGGCGTCGAGTGGGACCACGACCATGCTGTGGGTGCGGTGGTGTTCTCCGCCCGGATTCGAGCGGCCCATCACGATGGCCACCTTGCAGGCGGGGCTCATCGCGCCGCTGGACCACCATTTGCGGCCGTTGATCCGGAAGCCGTCCGCGTCCTCGGTGATCAGGGTGTCGATGTTGCTCGCGTCGGAGCTGGCGACCAGGGGCTCGGTCATCGAGTAGACGGAGCGGATCTCACCGTCGAGCAGGGGGTTGAGCCACCGCTTCTGAACCGGCGGCGTGGCGAAGTGCGCGAGGATCTCCATGTTGCCCGTGTCGGGCGCCGAGCAGTTCAGCGCTTCCGGCATGATCCACGGGCTTCGACCGGTTATCTCGGCGACATGGGCGTATTCGAGGTTGGTCAGGCCTGCGCCCCGCTCTCCGGGAAGGAAGAGGTTCCACAGGCCACGGTCCCGGGCGGCCTTCTTGAGCTCCGCCATGACCGGCGGGGTGTCCCACGGCCCGATCTCGGTCTTCTGCTGCGCATAGACCGGTTCCGCGGGGATGACGAACTCGTCCAGGAACTCGGTGGCTCGTTGCTTGAGATCCCGGATCTTCTCGGTCTCCGTGAAATCCATGGCTGTTCCGTCTGTCCTCTCTGTCGCGCGCTCAGCGGCCGGCGCCTGCCTGCGGCGGGTTGACGCGAAGTTGTCATACGGCTCTTCGGGCCGGGACCGACAGTGAGGCGATTCGTCAGCGGTGTCCGGGGGGATGACGGCGCCGACACAGAAGACACCCTCCTCGACCTCTTCATCGCTCTGTCCTCGTCACTGGGCATGTGGCTGGGCGCCTGTCCCCGCGACGGCCCCACATCAGCCGGGCAGCGCACCGTGAACTCCCTTTCCTAGACGGGTCCTTGGAGACGGTGCGGAGTCCCCGTCGCGCGCCGGACGAGTTCGGCTCCGTAGTCATTGCCGTTCGGTGTTCGGACGAGGGTGTGGGTGTGGAACTTCTCAGGCTCCGTGTTCGCGAGGAACACGCCCGCGTGATGGTCGAACTCGACGAGGACGACCGGGCTCTGTACGCGGTAGTAGAACGCGTCCTCGTCACCGCGCCCGCCGATCCAGCAGAAGTAGGTCTCGTCGAGATGGCGGCGGACGTCCGCCATCCGTGCCTTCCTGGGCCCGTCGGGCTGGTAGTCGAGGAAAAGGGCCACGAGATCGATGAGCGCATCCCGCTGGGCCGGGTGGAGCTCTGCGCCGGGGACCCCTTCGTAGGGGATGACCCGGTTGTCCTGGAACGCTCCGGCCAGGTGGAGTTCGTCGGCGTGGTGCAGCCGCCCTGGGGGCAGGTCCGGGTCCCGCTTCCGGTGGAACAGCACTGCCCGCTCGGCCTGGCCGGGCGTCAGGTCCCTGACGAAAGCGAGCCCTGCCCGTTCCTGTTCATCGAAGAGTGACAGTCCTTCGTGCTCACCGCGGTCGACGTGGTTCGGCTCCGACCCGAAGAACACCGGCGTGAGCACTTGCCTGCCGCCGATCAGCAGGCAGTTGACGGCCAGGTGGTGTCCCCAGAGGTTCCAGCCCCACGGCTCGGTCACGGACGGGGTGCCGAAGATGTTGATGTTGTAGCTGTGCTCGTTGAGGATCCGGGGCAGATCGACGAGCTCGCCCAGGAACCCGTTGACCCTCATGATGTCCCGGACCTTCCGGTAACCCGCGGGGCTCAGACACGCCGCGACGAGCCGGAACACCTGATCGCGAGTCTTCTCGTCGACCTCCTCCAGCCGGATGCCGAAGGGGTTGAGGCAGAACTCGGGGTTCAGCCAGGCCCTCCACACCCGGCTGTGGAGGGGACGTAGGACGCGGGTCTGTTCGTCGGCGCTGAGCATGCCGAGGAGTCCGACGGCGGCGTCGACCGCCGCATCGTTGTCCGCGCCCTCGTCGCGTTCGGCGCTGAAGAGCTCCGGCACGGTCCGGCCGTCCGTGGTGATCCCACGGAATTCCGTGTTCTCGAACAGCGCCGTCCATGCCGAGACGACTTCGTCGGCCACCGGGTTCTGCCGCACGGCGTCGAGGTAGGTGTACGCATCGCACGATCGGAACGCGCTCAGTCGTGGATTGTCGAGAGGGAAGAGGTGGTCGCGGAAGTCGCTGGACATGTCGCCTCCGGGAGTGGGGGTGCGAGACAGCACCGGCTCGCGCCCAGGAGTATCCGGCCCACCCGCTTGACGCTCCCGGAACGCCGGGCCCAACTGTGCCACAGGTCCTTTTGGTGGTCCACTGGTCCACTTAACGGACCGAAGGGGAAATGAAGGGCGCCATGACAGCGACAACGGAGTCCGCCGGGCCCGGCCCGGCCTTCCTGCGAGGCGTACGCGTCCTGGATGTGACCGGGGCCCTGGCCGCGGCCCCGCTGCGCGATCATGCTGTCCGGCCTCGGCGCGGACGTCCTCAAGGTCGAACCGGTCAGGGGTGACGGCATGCGCGCCCGGCGGATGGGCCCGGAGCGCGGGTCGATCCCCTTCGACCTGGCCCACCGCGACAAGCAGAGCCTCGCGGTCGACACCGAGTCACGCGCCGCCGCGCGACTCCGGCGGCAGGAGGTCGCCGGCGCCGTCGTCACGACCGTCGCGGCGCAACGGCAAGCTCATCAACGTCCGTGGAGCGCAGCCTCACCGGTCGGGCGGCCAGCCTGTTCCGCGCGGGGAAGACGACTACTCCTGCCGGGAGAAGACGGCAGGAACGGCGCCGTCCATGTCGAGCGGTTCCCCGAGAGGGGATTTCGGTGGTGTCCCCGCCCGCGATCGTGTTGCGGGGAATCCCGAGGCGCTCGACCTCGACCTGCGCCACATCGCCGGGCCGTGGCGGCCAGGGAGGCTGGTGGGCGTAGTCGGGAAGGTGTCGGTGCCGAGCAGGTCACCGGGGTGCGGTGTGCGGGTGCCTGAGATGTGGGCCGGCGAGTCGCCCACGCGATGGATCATCTGGCTGCTGGAGCTGTCCTGCTGACCCGCACACAGCCTGTCCCGCGGGTCACCCACCTCGTCGACCGGCGCCACGGGCGCGCGGTGGGCCGGAGTGGTCAGAACTGGTACGGCCCGAATCGTCCCCACGCGACCACGGCCAGCATGGCTATGAAGTGAAGGTTCACGGCGGCCTTCGCGGTTTCGGAGCGACGGAGGTGGACGACGGACCCACCCCCGGCCAGCACGATACCGCCGAGAGCGGCCAAGGGAGTCAGCACCGGCGCGATGTCGGTGGCACCCGGGAGGACCAGGCCGAGGCCCACCAGCGCATCGAGCAGCCCGATGAGCTTCACAGAGGTGTCGGAGTACTCTTCGACCCAGCCGAAGGCGGTCTTGGCGAGTTCTTCTCTGTCTCGCAGGATCTTCATGCCTCCGAACAGCACGAAGGAGGCGGCCAGATAGGACTGGAAAACCCACAGCAGCACGTTCACGAGTACCCCAAGGGGACGGGAATGCCGATGCGCCGACAGGAGCCGCCCGGCACAGGACAACCAGCGGCGTGGCGACTTATTCAAAATTGGACAACCGCACACTAGCACTTGATTTGCATTTCAAACACTGCTGCGGCGACAGTGATCCAGGTCGTCGGTCAGCCGCGGACGGCTCCACGAACGGCTCCGCCAGTTCGCCGTGGGAGCGGAACTCGGTGGCCGCTGTGACGCCAACCTCCCGGTGCGGGCGGAGGTGTTCAAGCGGAGGTACGCGGAACTCGCGCGAAGACTCGACCAGCTCTGAACCGCAACGTCCGCGCTCCACCAGCGACTGGCCGGGCGATCACGACCGGAACCCTCTGGTCGTCCACCGCGCCCAGAGCGGCACCGGCTGTGGTCGGCGGACGGCACCTGGGGTCGCGCTGTCGGGGCAGGGGAGAGTTTGTACGCTCCCGGTGGCCTGCGACCACAATCACCATCAGTAATCGAGCAGGGGAGGCATTGTGCGGCACAGTGGGGCACTGAGGGAACGAGCAGTGAACGGATTCAACGGCCTGGTCGTGCGACTCCGCTCGTCGGACCGGTGGGGGAGGTGGGTCCGGCGCCATCTCACCGTCGTGACGTACACGGGGCGGCGGTCGGGGCGAACGTTCAGCACTCCGGTGGCCTACCAGCGCAAAGGCGACATCGTCACGATCGTCGTGGCCTTCCCGGACGCCAAGAACTGGTGGCGCAACTTCACGGGAGACGGTGGCCCCATATCGCTCGAGCTGGACGGGGCGGATCGAGAAGGACTTGCCGTCGCCCAGCGAGGCGACAAGGGCCGCGTCCTCGTCACCGTACGGCTGGACGACGCACCGCGGTCGTGAACGGCCGCCGATGTCACGGTGAAAACGTCGTGTCCGAAGGCGAGTTGGTGGCCGTCCGGGCCCGGACGGCCATGGCAGGGCAGCGTGTTCGGCGGGCATGACGCTGTCGGCTCGGGCGCACAGCGGTCCGCACGTCCGCTCGCCGACAGCGCGGGCGAGTCACAGGTCCGGCGGTTTTGATGCGCGAACACGCCTGTCAGCGGGCGACGTTCGCGGAGCGGCGTGAGCGACCAGCACGACCACGTCGCCGACGCTCAGTCCATGCGAATGATTCCCCGGCCCAGTGCGGCGGTGACCGCGGTGGTCCGGTCGCCGACGTCGAGCTTCGCGTAGATGTGCAGCAGATGGGTCTTGACCGTGGCCTCGGACAGGCGCAGGGTGCGGGCGATCTGCTTGTTGCTCTGTCCCCGGGCCACGGCGGACAGGACTTCGAGTTCCCTGCCGGACAGACCCGCCCCCCGGTCGCCTCGCATATGGGCCAGGACCTTGGCGGCCACCGTGGGCGACAGTGCCGCACCTCCCCGGGCGGCGGTTCGGACGGCCTCGCAGAGCTCGTGTCGTCCGGTGTCCTTGAGCAGGTAGCCGACCGCGCCGGCGTCGACGGCGGCGGTGATGTCGGCGTCCGTGTCATAGGTGGTCAGGACGAGTACCCGCACCTCGGGGTGGGCGGCACGGATGGCGGCGGTCGCGGCGGTGCCGTCCATGCCGGGCATCTGCAGGTCCATCAGCACGACGTCGGGTGCGAGTGCGGCGGTCTGGCGCAGTGCCTCGGCACCGGTGGAGGCTTCGCCGACAACCGTGAGGTCAGGCTGGGTGGAGAGCATGGCGGCAAGCCCGTCCCGGACCACGGGGTGGTCGTCGGCGAGGAGGACCCGGATCGTGGGACCGGTCGAAGGCTTCATGACGCCGGGGCCATACGGTCGGTGCCCGACACGGTGGCGGAGGGTTCCAAGGCCGCGGACCCGACCGGCAGTGGCACCGTGACGGCGACCGTCGTACCCTCGCCCGGGGCGCTTTCCACCGCGAAGGTGCCGCCCAGGGCGGTGATGCGCTCCCGCATGGTGATCAGCCCGATGCCGGTGTGCCGGGCAGCGGGTGCGAAACCGGAGCCGTCGTCCTGGACGTCGATGGCCAGGACATCGCCGAGGTAGGAGAGCGTGACCGACACGCTCACCGGGCGGGCGTGGCGCCGGGCATTGGTCAGTCCCTCCTGCACGACGCGCAGCAACTCGCCCTCGGCAGCGGGAGGCAGGGCGACCGGCCGACCGGTCACGACCGTGTAGGCCTCGATGCCGGTCTCCTCCGCCGACCGGGCGGTGAGCTCGCGGACCGCGTCCGCCAGGTGCGTGCGGTCCAGCGGCGCCGGGCGCAGGGCCTGCACGAGGCGGCGGCTCTCGACGAGGTTGTCCCGAGCCGTCCGCATGGCCTGCTCGACGCGGCGGGCCGCGGGGGAGGCGGGCGGCAGATCGTCACGTACGGCGTCCAGCAGCATGGCGATGGACGCGAACCCCTGGGTCAGCGTGTCATGGACCTCCCGGGCCAGGCGCTGGCGTTCGGCCAGGGTGCCCGCCTGGCGCTCCGCCGCCGCTCGTTCGGCCTGGGTGGCGGTGAGTTCGTCCAGGAGCCGCTGCCGCTTGTGACTCTCGTGGTCGAGGGTGGCGACGTAGCAGGTGATGGTGACTGCCACCGCGGTGCCGAGCACACAGCCCGTGAGCTCCCGCACGTCGACGGAGCCGTGCGTGGCGAAGCTCTGCAACGACCAGGCGGCGCCCAGCACCAGTACACCGCCGGCCGACCACCAGGGTCGCCGCAGCCAGTACGGGCTCAGCACTGCCACAGCGACCGGGAGGAACGCGGAGTCCACCACGGCCATGACCGCCCACCCTGCCAAGGCTCCGACAAGGTAGGGCAGCGGCGGACGGTCGGCGCCGCCGCGCAGCGCGATCCAGTACACGTACCACAGGGCGAGCCCCAGCGCCGGGCCGATCCGCGCCAGAGCCGTGCCCGTCGTCATGTCCGCCCCGGCCAGCGCCCCCGGCATGGACAGGGCGAGCACGGTGGCGAAGAAGGCGTGCTGCCCCATGACCTTCCACCGTTCCCACTCCCACGCCTGCTGCGGTGCCATGGCCCTCAGAGTAGGCGCAGCCGCGTAACGGCAGAATCAGCCGGCCAGTGGGGGCGGGTCCACCGATCGGTGGACGAAGGGCGCGTCGATCGGTCGATGCGTGGGAGGGGCGCCGGCGGCGACGATCGGCCCACGGCCGACGGCCTGCCGCTCCACCGGCCACTTGTGAGGAACCGCCAGTGCCACCGGCCTTCAAGCCCCGCCCGCCCATCGCCGAGGTCCACCAGGGTCCGTCGCCGCCGCGCGGCTGTCCGGGCGGGCTCGCCCTGGTCGTGTGGGCGAATCGCCGTGTCCGGCGAGACCGGGGCAGGCCGGGAGTTCGCGCCGTGCGGCGTAGCCCCAGGAACGACCATGATCCCTCTCACGATCCGGAGTTGCCATGTCTTCTGTCTCTGAGACCCTTCCCGCACGTCGGGGTCCGCTCGTGGTGGCGGGAGGTGTGTTCGGCGCCATCCTGCTGGCCTCGCTGGCGAACGCGTTGATCGCCGTGCTGGCGCACGCGCTGGGTGCACCTGATGACTTCCGCCCGTTGAAGCCCTCGTCGTACGTCTTTCTGACCGCGCTGGGGGTGCTGGGAGGATCCGCCGGATGGGCCCTCGTCCGCAGGTTCTCCCGCGATCCCGTACGGCTGCTGCGCCGACTCGTCCCGTCCGTCGTCGTGCTGTCGTTCGTTCCGGACTTCTTCGAGTTCTCCGATGGTGAGGCGACCGGTGTGGCGGCGCTGCTCCTGATGCATGTCGCGGTCGCGGTGATCGCGGTGTCGGTGTACCGCAGGGTCATGCCACTGAGCTCGGAGCGGTGATCACGCGCCGGCCCGGCCACGTTCGCCCCGCTGGTCGGGCCGCGCGGTCACTCGGTCCAGGCCCTCTCCACCCGATGTCCTCCGAACTCCCCTCCCTCGTCGCCCGGTTGTCCCTCTCCCACCTGGAGCCCGCCTTGCCCGCCCTGCTGGATCCCGTCCTCGACCTGCTGATGCTGCGTGGAACCGTCACGGCCACCGAACCGATCGCCGTCCGTATGCGCCGGCTCCGCATCGAGGGCGACGCGCTCGCCGGGCAGACGGTGCGGCCCGGACAGCAGGTACGGGTGCTGGTGGGCAACGGGCTGACCCGGCGCACGTATTCGGTCTGGCGCTACGAACCCGCCGGTGCCGTCGAGTTGTGCGTGCTGGACCATCCGGGCGCGGGGCCCGGCGCCCGGTGGGGGCGGACCGCCGCGGTGGGGGACCCGGTTCGGCTGAGCAGGCCGGAGGGATCCTTCGTGCTGCGCCCGGACGCCACGCACCATTTCTTCGTCGGGGACGAGACCGCGGCCATCGCCTTCGGGGCGATGCTGGCCTCGCTGCCCGAGGGCTCGCGGGTCTCGGGCTGCGTGGAGACGGCGACCGAGGCGGACCGGCTCCCACTGGCCCACGGCGACCGCCTCGACTGGCTGGTCAGAGGCGACACACCGCTGCCGGCCTCGGTACGACGGCTCGCTCCGCAGCCCGGCGGCGTCGCGTATGTCGCCGGGGAGGCGCGGACCGTGCAAGCGGTGAAGCAGGTGCTCGTGCGGGAGGCGGGCTGGGACCGGCGCTCGGTCCTCACCAAGCCGTTCTGGGCGCCGGGCAGGCGCGGGCTGGAGTGACGGCTGGGCCCCGCGCGAGCCTCAAGGGCCACGGACACGAGGCGCTGTCCGGGCAGACGGACCGCACCGCGGTCGTGACCGTCTCGCGGACCAAGTCGGACCTGGCGGGGCCCTCTTCCCGCGCGCGGGATGGACGGAGGCCGGTACGGAGGTGCCGCTGTGGGTGGTACCGCGGTACCACCGCGTCCGTGTCATTGCTCCCCTGGGTACCAGGATTCGCCGTTGCCGGGCTCCTAGCGTTTGTGGTGAACGAGGCCCCCACCGGGGCCAGTAGCCAAAATGCGAGGTAGTGACCATGATCGAGGCACGGCAACTGACGAAGCGGTACGGCGAGAAGACGGCGGTCGACGGTCTGGACTTCGTCGTCAGGCCCGGTACCGTCACCGGGTTCCTCGGCCCGAACGGGGCCGGCAAGTCCACCACCATGCGCATGATCGTCGGCCTGGACGCACCGTCCGGCGGCAGTGTGACGGTCAACGGCAAGCGCTATGACCGTCATTCCGCGCCGTTGCAGGAGATCGGCGCGCTGTTGGAGGCCAGGTCGATCCACCCGGGCCGGTCCGCGTTCGACCACTTGATGGTGCAGGCCCACACCCACGGCATTCCGCGCCGCCGGGTGGAGGAGGTCATCGAGCTGACCGGACTGCAGGCCGTGGCCAGGAAGCGGGCCGGTGCCTTCTCTCTCGGCATGGGCCAGCGGCTGGGCATCGCCGCGGCGCTGCTGGGCGATCCGGCCACCGTGATGCTCGACGAACCGGTCAACGGGCTGGACCCCGACGGCGTGCTGTGGATCCGCAACCTGCTCACCCAGCTCGCCGAAGAGGGCCGTACCGTCTTCGTCTCCTCCCACCTCATGAGCGAGATGGCACTGGTCGCCGATCACCTGATCATCGTCGGCCGCGGACGTCTGCTGGCCGACACCACCGTGCAGGAGCTGGTGCGCCGGAACGGCGGCGACGCCGTGACCGTGGCCTGTGACCAGCCCGCCCGCCTTCGGGAGGTCCTGTCCGGGCCCGGTGTCGAGATCACCGGCGAGGTCGGCTCCGAGCAGCTGCACGTGGTCGGCCTGTCCGCGCGTGCCATCGGCCTCAGGGCCGCCGAGCACCACATCGCCCTGTTCGAGCTCAGCTCCCGGACCGTCTCCCTGGAGCAGGCGTTCATGGAACTGACCCACGACGCCGTCGAGTACCACGGCGCCTCCGCGATCGACACCCCTGGGAGGGCGGCATGACCACGATGACCGAAACCCGCACCGCGCCCGCGTCGGCGCCCGAGGCCGCCCGGCCGGCACGCCCCCGGTACAAGGTCACCGGGCTGCGGGTGCTGCGCTCGGAGTGGGCCAAACTGTGGACCCTGCGTTCCACCTGGATCACCCTGGCCCTGGGCCTGGCGTTCCTGATCGCCTTCGGTGTCATCTCCGCCTGGCAGTACCACACCGGCGGCAACGGCCCGGACCTCAAGGACTCCACCGCACTCAGCCTCTCCCTGTTCGGTGTCTTCCTCGCGCAGATGGCCTTCGGCATCCTGGGCGTGCTGGTCACCGCCGGCGAGTACTCCACCGGCATGATCCGCTCCACGCTCGCCGCCGTCCCACGCCGGCTGCCGGTGCTGTGGTCGAAGGCTGCGGTGTTCGGCCTGGTCACGTTCGCCATCGCCACCATCGGCGCCTTCGTCACCTTCCCGATCGCCAACCACCTGGTGTCCGGCACCGCGGCCGCACTCTCCCTGTCCGGCGCCGGCGTCGCGCGCAGCCTGCTGGGCGCCGGCCTGTACCTCGGCCTGGTCGCCGTGATCGGCACCGCACTGGGCGCGCTGCTGCGCTCCGTCGCGGGCGGCATCTCCGTCCTGGTCGGCGCGCTGGTGCTGGTGCCCGGCCTGACCTCGCTGCTGCCCCACTCCTGGCAGGACGACGTCAGCAAGTACCTGCCCAGCAACGCGGGTGAGTCGATGTACTCGCTGACCCACGACGCGGCGAGTCTCTCGCCCACGGCCGGACTCCTGGTCCTGCTCGGCTGGACCGCGCTCGCACTGGCAGGCGCCGCGTACCGTCTGGCGCGCACGGATGCGTGACGCGGCCCTTCCGCTCGGGCGGTGCGGTACCGACCTGGTCGGTCACCGTTCCGCCCGGCCGTGGTGAGCCACGATGGACAGGGGACACCCATGACCACCTACGACGCCACTCCGCCCCACCCGTCACCGGCGGGAATCGAGGCCATGTGGGACCACCCGCTGGTCAGGCGGGTGTCCTGTGTCGGGCAGCGCCTCAGGCAGATCGACCGGAGCCATCCGTGGCTGCTGGACGCCGGCCTGGTGGTCGTCCTGATTCCCTTGCTGTGCGTGCCCGACGTGATGTCCCAGGACCGCCCGCTGGAATTCGACGTCTCCTTCACCCGCCTGCCCTGGCCGGGGACGATCGCGCTGCAGGCGGGCCTGCTGCTGCCCCTGCTGTGGCGGCGCAGAAGGCCGGCCCCGACGTTCACCGTGATCGCCGCGGTGTTTCTCATCCAGTGCGCTCTGGGGGTCTGGCTACGCGCCGGCATGGCCGTGCTGATCGCCCTCTACCACCTCGCGTTGCGCGGACGGCCGCGCCATCTGCCCGTGGCCTGTGCCGTGTTGGCGGTTGCCCTGGGGCTGGTCGCCCTGCGCCTGCCGGGCGACGTGTCGATCGTGGACGGGCTGTTCTTCCTGTTCACGACCGTCGTCGCCGCGGTCGCGCTGGGTCTCGTCGTACGCGTGCGGCGGGCCCAGCTGGCGGCCCTGCACGACCGCGCGGCCCGCCTGGAGATCGAACGCGACCAGCGCAGCCAACTGGCCGCCGCTGCCGAGCGCACCCGGGTCGCCCGTGAGATGCACGACATCGTCGGCCACAACCTCTCCGTCATCATCACCCTCGCGGACGGCGGCGCACGGGCGGCCGACATCACCCCCGAACGCGGCAAGCAGGCTCTGCTCATGATCGGTGACACCGGGCGCCAGGCGTTGGGCGAACTGCGCCGCACGCTCGGCGTCCTGCGCGACCAGCGAGCCGCCTCCGACTCCGCCCATCTCAGCCCGCAGCCGCGCATCGTGGACATCAACGCCCTGTGCGCCCGCATCCGCGCCGCCGGTCCGCAGGTGGTCTACCGCACCGGCGGCGAGTTGGACAGCCTTGACCGTGGTGTCCAGCTGACCGTCTACCGTATCGTCCAGGAAGCGCTCACCAACACCCTCAAACACGCAGGTCGCGACACACGGATCGAACTGACGGTGACCGCCCGGGACATGGAACTGCGCATCGACGTCCAGGACACCGGCCCGGTTCAGGGAGCAGCCCGGCCGGAACAACCCCGCGACCAAGGACAAGGTCTCACCGGTATGCGAGAACGTGCCGCCCTGTACAACGGGACCGTCACCGCGGGACCGGCTCCCGGGGGAGGCTGGGCGGTGCGAGCCGCCCTCGACCTCACCCCGATCACCGGCTTCCCCCGTCTTTCCCACGCGGGCGGCGCGGAGTGACCACCGTGCTCATCGTGGACGACCAGTCGCTGCAGCGCTTCGGCTTCCGGATGCTCCTGGAGAGTTCCTCGGGCACCGAGGTCGTCGGTGAGGCCGAACACGGCGGCGAGGCCGTCCGCATGGCAGCCGAACTCCGCCCTGACGTGATCCTCATGGATGTCCGGATGCCCGGGATGGACGGCATCGAGGCCACCCGCCGCATCATCGCCTCCGGCGGCCGCTCCCGAGTCCTCGTCCTGACCACCTTCGACCTGGACGAGTACGCGCACGCGGCCCTGCGCGCCGGAGCCAGCGGCTTCCTCCTCAAGGACGCCCACCCCGATGAACTCCTGGCCGGGATCCGCGCGGTCGCGGGCGGCGACGCCGTCATCGCCCCGGCACTCACCCGCCGACTGCTGGACGCCTACGCCCACCACCTCCCCGGGGCGTCGCCCAGCACCAGGCCCGACGACGACTCCGGGGTCCGCTCACTGACCGAACGCGAGCGCGAGATCTTCGTCGCCATCGGTCAGGGCTGGACCAACGGTGAGATCGCCGAACGTCTGGTGCTCTCGGAGTCCACTGTGAAGACGTACGTCGGCCGTGTCCTGGCGAAACTGGGAGCCCGCGACCGCGTCCAGGCCGTCATCCTCGCCTACGACCTGGGCCTCGCCCGCCCGAGCACACCCGAATGACGCGCGAGGGACCTGTGGCGCCGGCCGAACGGTCAGTGGCGAACGGGCGCCGGTCGAGCGCGGCTTCACACCGCCCGGGCGGCAGACCATCACCCGGAGACGCCGAACGAGGGGCAACGGACCCAGCCCGCCTCACTACCGGCGGCTTGTGTCCCCTGGAGACAGCAGGCCGTCCACCACCAGTGAGGCCAAGACCTCCGCCCTGGCGAGACCGTCCGTCTGCGACAGGTGCTCGGGGTGGCCCAGGCGTCGGGCGAGGGGCTTCTGTACCAGTCCTGACACGGGGGCGATGATCGCGGAGAACAGGAGGTCCTTCGGCACCCGTGCCATGCGCCCGGATGCCATCAGCCTCTCGATGCTGGGCGCGACGAGGGCCAGCGTCGGCTCGATGTAGCGCCGGCACAGGTAGTCCAGCCGCTCGGTGTCCCGTACGGACTCGTCCGCGATCAGCAGGGCCAGGAACGGTTCGCCGCTGTGGACGCGGTAGAACTCCGTGACGAACTGGCGTACCACGTCCTCGTCGTCGCTCCCGGGTGGGGCCGGTGCCATCCGCTCCAGTTGAGCCCCTAGCACGGCGTCCACCACCGCGCGCCAGAAGGCCGCCTTGGAGCCGTAGCGGTCGTTGATGAAGGTGTGGCTGACCCCGAGGCGACGTGCGAGCTCCCGTGCCGACGCCCGGTCGTATCCCAGCTCCGCGAACGCCTCCAGGCCCCGCCGCAGGACGTCCTGTTCCTCGGGTACCGCTGGGGAGCCCCCGCTGGGGCGCCCCGGGCGTCGGGTGGTACTCGTCTTGCCTCCCAAGTGGCCTCCTCGGCCCCACAGTACGGGCGCGCGCCCGCCGGTCGGACCAGCGTAACCGCCCGGGCAGGCGCATCCGAGCGCTGCGCCTGGTCAGCGTCGCTGCTGCGAACCTGACGCGGACGTCACTGCGTTTCCCAGTTGACACAGGCCGGACCCGGAGTAATCTGACAGATGTCGGATATTCCGGCGGACGGCCCCGCGCAGTGCGAATCGGGGCCCGCCCGGCCATCGAGCGGGCGGCGCCGACGCGCCCATCTCTCGTGTCGTCAAAAAGATCGCCGCCCCATAACTGCGTCCAGGGATAGTACGAAACAGTTTCGTTTACCTACTTGTCGCCTGCATCCCGCAGGACATCAAGGAGTCATCATGCGCAAGACCACCGTCGGGGCGACCGCCGTCGCCGCCGCGATCGTCGCTTCGCTCACGCTCGCCGCGGGAGGATCGGCCATCGCGACCACCGCCGGCCCGGCCGCCGCCCACAGCACCACCTCCGGGCAGGGTCTGAGGCAGACCGGTCTTCCGGTCGCCGTCGACCCCGCGGCGGATCTCACCCCCACCCCGGACCGTCAGAACGAGTCCTGGTACGTGACCGCGCACGTGACCGCCGGGGGCCACCACTACGGACTCCTGGCCCACTACCTGAACGTCGGTGACGCCAAGCAGGGGCGTGCCATCTCGGCGGTGTCGATCACCGACGAGGACACCGGCTGGTACACCAAGTCGAACGTCGCTCTGCCTGCCTGGACGGGGCTGTCCCGCAAGAAGGGCGTCGACATCCACACCGACAACATCACGTGGACCGGTGACACCAAGGAGCAGAAGCTGCACGCCAAGGTCCCCGAGGGGACCATCGACGTCACGCTCAAGCCCCAGGGCAACGTCCTCTACAACGCGGGGACGGGATACTTCCCGATGTTCGGCGACACGAAGTACCCGAACTACGAGTACGCCTTCCCCAGCGTGGACACATCCGGGACGCTGACGCTCAACGGCCGCACCGAGAAGGTCCGGGGAGAGTCCTGGCTGGACCGCCAGTGGGGTCCCCTTCCCGACTTCTCCGCGGTCAAGGCCTCGTGGACCTGGATGAACATCAACCTGTCCAACGGTGACAAGGTCAGCCTCTGGCAGACGAAGGGCGACAAGGAGAACACCTGGGCAACCGTCCTGAAGCCCGACGGCTCCGAGACCGTCGCCGAGGCGATCGTCACGCCCGACGAGTCCACCCTGTGGACCAGCCCGGACTCCGGCAAGAAGTACCCGACGCGCTGGAAGGTCGCGATCCCGGGTGAGCACGCCAAGCTGAACGTCAAGGTCTACGCCAAGAACCAGGAGCTGGTGACGGGCCGCCTGGAAGGCAGCGCCGCCGTCACCGGCGCCTACGGACACCGCCCGGTCGCCGGTTCCACCTACATCGAGGTCACCGGCCGCTGAACGGCGACGGGGCGAGCCCTCCTGCCTGCCCTGCAGCCAACTCCCGGCACCACAGCGAAGACCACGGCCACGCAGGCGCTCCACCAGTGCCCGCGTGGCCGTGAGCGCATCGCCGTCCCTCGTCGCCCTGAGTCCCACCTGGTCGGGCACTGAGCGGCCGACATCCCGCCGACCAGGGGGAAGTGAGGCGATCGATCTTCGGCTGTGCGCGAGCCCTTATCCTCGGTCGGCTCGTCGGCCGGCTCCGGCGCCCCCTTCGCTTCTTGACCGCCTGCGGAATGGAACATAGCTTTATTTCGGACCGCATTTTGGTTCGGTGGTCTGAATGGTGGACCGCCTCTCCTTCCGGGTTGGCGGCGCTCAAACAGGAGCGAGTGCCTCCCGTCAACGAGCGAGGACTGCGTCAGTGCACGTCGATCGTCATTCCGAAGCGGTGCCGCCGCCTTCGGTGGCGGCGGCTCACATGCGGCGCGGTTCCGTTGTCATCAGCCCTGTCCTCGGGAGCGCTCCATGACGGTCTCATCCTCTGCACCCCGCTCACTTCTGCTGTCCCGCCGTGACCTGGAGTTCCTGCTCTACGACTGGCTCGACGTCGAAACACTCGCCAAGCGCGAGCGGTACGCCGATCACACCCGGGAGACGTTCGATGCCGTCCTGGACCTCTGCGCCCAGATCGCCGAGGAACGTTTCGCTCCGCACAACAGACTGAACGACCAGCAGGAGCCGAAGGTCGTGGACGGCCGGACGGTGGTGCCGCCCGACATCAAGAGCGCCCTCGACGCGGTCGCGGACGCCGGGTTGCTCAGCGGCGGCATGGATGCTCGCGTCGGAGGCCTGCAACTCCCGCAGGTGGTCCAGACCGCCTGCTTCCTCTGGTTCCAGGCGGCGAACATCAGCACGTGGGCGTACGCCATGCTGACGGTCGCCAACGCCAACCTGCTGCTCGCCCACGGCACCGACGAGCAGGTCGCCACCTACGTCCGCCCCATGGTCGAGGGCCGCTATCACGGCACCATGTGTCTGTCCGAGCCGCAGGCGGGATCCTCGCTCGCCGACCTCACCTGCCGTGCCGAACCCCGCGACGACGGCACCTTCCGGATCTTCGGCAACAAGATGTGGATCTCCGCAGGAGACCACGAGTTGGGGGAGAACATTGTCCACCTGGTCCTGGCGAGGATTCCGGGTGGTCCGCCCGGAGTGAAGGGCCTGTCACTCCTCCTCGTACCCAAGTACCTGGTGAAGGCCGACGGCACACTCGGCGAGCGCAACGACGTGGTCCTCGCCGGGCTGAACCACAAGATGGGCTACCGCGGTACGACGAACACGCTGCTGAACTTCGGCGAGGGCAGTTACCGGCCCGGCGGCGAGCCGGGCGCGGTCGGGCATCTCGTCGGCGCGCCGCACCAGGGGCTCGTCGCCATGTTCCACATGATGAACGAGGCGCGGACCGGCGTCGGAGCGGGGGCGACGGCGCTGGGATACACCGGCTACCTGAAGTCCCTCGCGTACGCCCGTACGCGCACCCAGGGACGCCCGGCGGGAGCGAAGGACCCCACCGCACCGCCGGTGCCCCTCGTCGAGCACGCCGACGTGCGGCGGATGCTCCTGGCTCAGAAGTCCTACGTGGAAGGGGCGCTGGGGCTCGTCCTGTACTGCGGCAGGCTGCTCGACGAGGAGCGCAGCGCGACCGACGAGACGGAGCGCGCGCGGGCCCGCCTGCTGCTGGAGGTCCTCACACCGATCGCGAAGAGCTGGCCTTCCCAGTGGTGTCTGCAGGCGAACGACCTGGCGATCCAGATCCACGGCGGCTACGGCTACACCCGCGAGTACGACGTGGAGCAGCACTACCGGGACAACCGGCTCAACCCCATCCACGAGGGAACCCACGGAATTCAGGCCCTCGATCTGCTGGGCCGCAAGGTGGTCATGGACGACGGCGCCGGCCTTGCCGCGCTCGAAGTGCTCGTCCGGTCCGCTGTCGCGCGGGCCTGTGCCGTCGGCGGGGAGGCACGCGATCTCGCGGCCACTCTCGACCGGACCCTCACCCGGCTCGTCGAGGTGACCCGGACGATCCACACCGCCGACGTGCCCGTCGGCGTTCGCCTGGCCAACGCGTCGGTGTATCTGGAGGCGGCCGGGCATGTCGTCGTGGCCTGGATCTGGCTGGAGCAGTTCCTGGCCACCGGCGACGGCGGCGACGCCTTCCGGCAGGGCAAGCGGCAGGCCTGCCGCTACTTCTACCGCTACGAACTACCCCGTACCACAGTGCAGTTCGACCTGCTCGCGCGCCTGGACACGACGACGCTGGACACCGGTGACACATGGTTCTGAGGGGATGACACCGACGACCCCACCGGCCCGCAGCCAGTACCACGACGACGGTGCCCTCGCGGTCGTCGTACTGGCCCGGCCGGTGCTGAACCTTTCTTCGACGTGGCGGTGTTCGTCGCCACCGCGGAAAGTGCTGATGCCCCTGAGCGGAGGGCCCCAGCGCCGGGCCGAGGGAGCCGAGCCGACCAGAGCGAGCGGGCCGATCCACACAGGGGAGCGTTGTCGGCGGAGACATTGGAGCGCCGGAGCGCGGCGAACCGCGTTCTTCCCGAGGAAGGCGTCGCCGAAGCCGCGCGGAAGCCCGCGCACCGCGTCGCCGCCGGCCCCACCTGCGCCTCGTTCCTCCGCGACGGCCCCGGCAAGGCGCCGTGCACGGGCCGATGACCTGCCGATGGTGATCACCGGCAGGTCATCGAACGCGGCCGGCACAGGAGGCGCGGGCAGCGCCCTGGCCCCTGGCGCGTGACCGATTCCCCTGCTCCGCCCTCACACCCGAACGGTCATCCCACCTGCGGCGGATCCACGAAGAAGTCGAGTTCCGGTTCCCGGCCCCCGCCGTACCCGGAGAGATCCGTGTGACCGGCTTCGGTCAGGACGTCGGCGTCGACGAGGGTCTGGCCGGTCTGTTCGCGCGGTGGGCGGGAGAGCACGGCGAGGGCCGCGTCCGCCATGATCTCGGGGCCGCGTGACCGGGAGGTGAGGCTCTCGCCGTCCAGGACGTTGGCCACGGCGGCGGTCGCGATCAGGGTCTGCGGCCACAGGCAGTTCGCGGCGATGCCGTCCTCGGCGTACTCGGCCGCCCAGCCGAGAGTGAGCAGCGTCATCCCGTACTTCGACAGGGTGTAGGCGGGGTGGGCGCCGAGCCAGCGCGGGGCGAGGTTGAGCGGCGGTGACAGGGTCAGGATGTGGGCGTGGTCGGACCGTTTTAGGTGCGGCAGGCAGGCCCGGGTCAGCAGGAAGGTGCCCCTGCTGTTGATCGACTGCATGAGGTCGAAGCGTTTGACGGGCAGTTCCTCGGTGCCCCGCACATCGAGGGCGCTGGCGTTGTTGACGCAGACGTCGACGCCCCCGAACCGGTCCACGGCGGTGGCGACCGCGCGCTCGACGTCGGCCTCCTCACGGACGTCACCGACCACCGCGACGGCGGATCCGCCGGCGGCCTCGATCGCGGCGACCGCCGTGTGCACGGTCCCCGGCAGCCTCGGATCCGGCGTGTCGGTCTTGGCCAGGAACACCGCGTTGGCGCCCTCGCGGGCCGCGGCGGTGAGTATGGCGAGCCCGATGCCACGGCTGCCGCCGGACATCACGATGGTCCGGCCCTTCAGTGATGTCCCCATGCCGGGGTGCTCCTGTCGTCTGTCGTGCATTGGGTGTCAGCACCCGGTGAAGCGCGGGGGCCGCTTCTCCAGGAAGGCGAGGGCGCCTTCGCGGAGGTCGTCGGAGGTGCGGCAGCGGGCGACGGCCTCGATCGCGTGAACCAGCGCGGCGCTGCCCGCCGCTTCGTCGCCCTCGCTCAGGCGGCGGACGGCTTGTACGGAAGCCTTGGCGGCGCGGACGGAAAGGGGGGCGTTCGCCGCGATGGTGGCCGCGAGTTCGTCGACGACCTTGCCCAACTCGGCGGGTTCGACGACCCGGTCGACCAGGCCCACGGCGTGCGCCTCGGCGGCCGGCAGCCGGCGTCCGGTGAACAGCAGGTCGCTCGCGACCGACGGCCCCACGGTCTGGACGAGCGCGGCGGTCTGCGCCAAGGGGTAGCCGACGCCCAGGCGTGCGGCCGGTATGGCCAGGACACTGCGGGTGTCCGCGTAGCGCAGGTCCGCGCCCAGGGCGAGGGCCATGCCCGCGCCCAGGCAGTAGCCGTGGATACGGGCGATGACGGGCACCGAGAGCGCCGACAGCTGTGTGAACAACGTCGTGGCGGCGTCGTCCGCCGCCTGCCGTGCGGCCTCGTCCTGGCGGCCCGGGAACTCGCTGATGTCCGCGCCGGAGACGAAGGCCTGCTCGCCCGCGCCGCGCACGACGACCACACGTACGTCCTGGTCCTCGTCCATCGCCCGTAGCGCGGCGGCGAGTTCGGTCATCATCGCCACTGACAGCGCGTTGCGCCGGGTCGGGTTGCTGATCTCCACGGTGCCGACCGCGTCCCGTACCTCGGTGCGGATCCGTGGCGAGGATGTGCCGGTCGCCGCGGTCATCCGACCTTCTCGGCCACAAAGCGGTTGCGCAGCGCGCCGATCCCCTCGATGCGCACTTCGAACTCCGACCCGTCGCGCAGGAGCACCTTCGGCTCGCGTACGAATCCCACCCCCGACGGGGTGCCGGTGAGAATCAGGTCACCCGGCTCCAGGGTCATCACGGTGGTGATGTAGGCCAGCAACTCCGGTACACCGAACAGGAGTGAGGAGGTGCGGTCGTCCTGGAGGACCTCACCGTCGAGCGTGCCCTTGATGGCGAGGTCGGGCCGTGCGCCGCCGAGTCGCGCGGCGGGCACGACGACCGGCCCGACGGGGGTGAGACCGTCCCAGGCCTTGCCGGCGACCCGCTGCGTGGTGTGGAACTGGAAGTCACGCACGGAGACGTCGTTGGCCGCGGTGTACCCGAAGATGACGCTCTCCGCGTCCTCGGCCGCGATCCGACGCGCACGGGCACCGATGACCACGGCGAGCTCGCTCTCGTAGTCGATCTGGTCCGACTCCGGTGGCAGGGCCACTTCGGCGTAGGGCGCTGCCAGTGAGGTGTGCCATTTCGGAAAGAGATCGGGGTGAGCCGGTCCCGTGTCGCGGCCGCCCTCGTGCACGTGCGCGAGGTAGTTCTGCCCGATGCAGATGACCTTGCCCGGGCGTCCGACCGGGCTCAGCAGCCGATGGTCCGGCGCGTCGATCACGGGGCCGGCCTCGATGGCCGCCGGGTCGCCCTGAGCCGCCTCCAGCAGCGGGGGCAGGTCTTCGAAGACCTGGCCCTCCACGAGGGTGAGGTGCGCCTTTGTCGCCCCGTCCCGCCTGAGCGCGACCACAGGGCCACCGCCGTGCAGGACCCGGGCGAGGCCGAGGCCGTCGGTCCAGTCCGCCGCTGAAGCGGGCGTCGCAGTGGTCATGAAGGTGCCCTCCTGTTTCATTTCTGCGCCTCGGCGCTGCGGGCGGCCGGGGTGGCCGCCTCCGTCCTCGCGTGAGCAGCCGTGACCGTGGCCGTGTCGGCATCGTGCACGCCGACGACGCCGTCCTCGATCAGGGCGGCGATCCGGTCGTCGTCGTATCCCAGTTCGGCCAGGACCGCGATCGTGTCCGCGCCCAGTTCGGGTGCGCGGCCACGAGCGCGCGGCGCCCCGTCGGCGACGATGGGGGTGTTCACGATCGTCGGCTCCGCGTAGCGCTCCTCGTCGTGCACGAACAGGCCGCGCGCGGCGAACTGTTCGTCGGTGAGGATGTCGCTGATGCCGTTGACCGGACCGCAGGGGACCCCTGCCGCACGTAGCGCGCCCATCCAGTGATCCCGGGGAGCCGTTGCGAACCGTGCCTGGATGATCTCCGCGAGGGGTGCCCGGTGCTGGAAGCGTTCGTATTCCGTGGCGAAGCGCGGATCGTCGCGCAGATCGAGCTCCAGGACGGCGCAGAGTGCCTCCCACGCCCGGTCGACGGCACCGAGCACGAGGGTGGCGCCGTCCTGGCAGGTGAACGCCTCGTAGGGGGCGGCCAGTCGGTGTGCCGTGCCCAGCGGGGCGGGTTCCACCCCCGTCGCCACGTAGTCGGCGACCTCCCACAGCGACCAGGCGGCCACCGAGTCCGCGAGCGCGACGTCGATGTACGCGCCGCCGCCACCGGCGCGTGCGCGCAGCAGGGCGGCCAGGACGCCGATCGCTCCCCACATGCCGGTGCCCACGTCGGATATGGGGAAGCCTGCCTTGGCCAGTTGCCCGTCGACCGACCCGGTCACGGACATGAGGCCGCTGTAGGCCTGCGCGATCAGGTCGATGCCCTTCGCGTCGCGCATCGGGCCGAACTGCCCGAAGCCGGAGATGGAGCAGTAGACGAGGTCGGGGCACTCCGCCCGCAGGTCCTCGTAGCCCAGGCCGAGCCGGGCCATGGCGCCCACCCGGAAGTTCTCCACCAGGACGTCGCTGCGTCGTGCCAGGGAGCGCACGATGTCGGCGCCGGCGGGGGACTTCATGTCGACCGCGAGGCTCTGCTTGTCGCGGTGGGTCAGGTCGAAGGGGATCGACCTGCGCTCCGGGCCCATCCGCCGGGCGCGCATGCCGTCACCCCTGACCGGTTCGATCTTGAGAACGTCCGCGCCGAGGTCGGACAGGATGGTCGTGCAGTAGGGGCCGGCCAGGGCCCCGGTCACATCCAGGACGCGCACGCCTCGTAGGAAGGCAGGGCCGGACCCGGCAGACTCCGTTGTCGTTGTCATGGCGCCCTTCATTTCAATCGGTCCGCCATATGGACCGGTGGACCGTAATAAGGACCTCAGGTAAACTTAGGCCCGGCATTCCAGGAGCGTCAAGCAGGTGAGAAGGGTGCCCCTGAGGCCTGCGAGCCCGGATGCTGCGACAGTGAGGACTCATCGCCAGAATCCGGTGCCTTCGCACTCCTGGGTGCAGTCGGTGTCGACGAGCGGCGCGTCCCCGTCGAGAGCGGCTTCCGCCAGTGCTTCCAGAGGGCTGGAGCGGGCCGGCGCCGGCGGAGGCGGTCGATGAAGGGTCGCCGGGAACCGAATGTGGACCGCATGTTGGATCAGAGGATCTACTAGCGGTCCACGGCGTTATGGGGATAGGTTCCTGAACGCCTCCGTGCGCTCGGACGCCGCCGAGAGGCTTCACAGGGGGCGGTCGTCGGCCACGCATCCGCCGGCCGCCCCGCGAAGGTCGGGAGCCGCAGGCACATCTGGGCGCCGACCTCGCGGTTGTCGGGTGCGGGGCGGGCGGGGAGGGGTGTTGACGTTCTGCTGGGCCAGGCAGTGCACGGCGAGGGTCCGCGCCTCGTGAAGCACACGGCGGACCCTCGCCGACCCGGCGCGGGAAGCAGGGTTCCTCGGTTCGCGACGCCACCGTACTCCTCACGGGGCGGGCGATCGCGCTCGTCGATGACCGCCTGTCGCGGCTGTTCCGGGCGCCGCGACCACCACCTCGACACTCTGACCACCGGCGGCCCGACCGGCGCCGCCGTCATCGCACCCCCGCACAAGGAAACGCCGAGGAGTACCTCCCATGGCCATCGCCATCTCCGCCATCTGGACGGCTCAACCCGGCAAGGAGGACGTCGTCCGCGACGCCCTGGCCAAACTGGTCCCAGCCGCTCGTGCCGAACCCGGATGTCAGGCGTACATCGTCCACCAGGACCCTGATCAGCCCACGGTCTTCAGGTTCTTCGAGATCTACGACGACGAGGACGCGGTCAAGGCGCACGGCAACTACCCGCACTTCACCAAGTACGCGGTGGGCCAGGCGGCTCCGGCGTTGGCGGACCGCTCCCACGAGTTCACCACCGTGCTCGATTTCTGACGCGTAGTCCGCGAGTCGGGTGTGCTCCCCGAAGCCCCGGCGATCACGAGCCGACCTGCCGGACCAGGGCCTGTGCCCAGCAGGCCCTGTGGGTCGCGATCTGGCTCGAGACCCCAGGTCCGCAGGCCTCGGGGGCATCCTTTCCACCTGCTTGACGCTCCTGGAAGGCCAGGCCTAAGTTTGCCTGAGGTTCTTATCCCGGTTCACTGGTCCATATTGCGGACCGAGGTGGAATGAAGGGCGCCATGACAGCGACAACGGAGTCCGCCGAGCCCGGCCCGGCCTTCCTGCGAGGCGTACGCGTCATCCTCGCCGACCTGGGCATCGTCGGAAGGAGTCATCATGCCGAACCCGCCTGAGACCGATGTGCAGCACACAACACGGTTCCGTCGCTACGTTCCCGCCCCCGACGACCCGCGCGTCGCCGGCCTGCACGAGCACACGGCTCGGACGTACGCCGACGCCCGGCTGAGCATTCCGGTGCTCGGCGAGGTGGCACGCCAGTGGCGCGAGAGCGCGGAAGAACCGTACGTCGGCATCACCACCGACGGCCGCGTCCGCCACGGCGTCTACGAACTCGGGGCGGTCCCCGATGCCGAACGCCCGCCCACCGAGGCGATGCTCCGCGCGGTCGAGGAGATCCGCCGCCACACCACTCAGGAGCAGTGGCAGCGGCTGACCTATCCGCTGGAGGCCCCGCAGTGGCGGACGTGGAGCAACCCCGAGGTGCTGCTGTACGACAACGGCCTTCGTCTGGAGGAGGTGTCGGAGCGGACCGCGGACGCGCTGCTGGGGCTGGTGAGGGCGACCCTCGGCGAGGACGGCTACACCGTGGTGCGCCATCTGATGCGGCTCAACGGCTTCCTCGGTGAGCTCACCGGCATGAGCGGGGTCATGAACACCGGCAGCTACCAGTTCGCCGTCTTCGGCGAACCGTCCCTGGACCGGCCGTGGGGATGGCACCTGTACGGGCACCACGTGTGCGTCAACGCCTTGGTGGCCGGGGACCGGATGGTGATCGGCCCGGTCTTTCTCGGTGCAGAGCCGGACAGCGCCGACATCGGGCCGGATGCAGGTGTCCGGCCGCTGGGTGTCCGTGAACGGGTCGGGCTGTCGTTCGTCAACAGCCTGACTCCGCGACAGCTCTCCGTGGCCCGCAGCTACCCGGAGGTGCGCGATCCACGGATGCCGGAAGGACGGGTGCACCCGGTGGAGGAGCGGTTCCTCGCGGGCGCGTTCCAGGACAACCGTGTGATCCCGGTGGAGGGCATCCGCGCCACCGAACTGGACGGCGAGCAGCAGCAGTTGCTGCTGGCCGTCATCGAGCAGTACAGCGACCTGCTGCCCGAAGGCCCACGGGCGGCCCGGATGCGCGAGGTGCGTGCGCACCTCCCGGAGACGTACCTGACCTGGATCGGTGGCGTCGACGACGAGCAGCCGTTCTACTACCGGGTGCAGAGCCCGGTGGTGCTCATCGAGTTCGACCACCACGCCGGCATGTTCCTGACCAATCCGGTCCCGGCCCGCTTCCACATCCACACCATCCTGCGGCTGCCCAACGGCAACGACTACGGCCGTCTGCTGTGGAAGCCCCGTACCTGAGAAGACCGACTCCCACCTGAACCCCCGCCCACCGCCTGCCGCCCGCCCCAGCCGGACACCGCAGGCGTCGGCGGACATCGAGCCGCACGTCACGCCACCCCTGGGCCGCGGGGTCCCGTGACTTCCCATGCCACATTAGGAGCCGCTATGGACATCAATGTCGACGTCGTCATCGTCGGGTACGGACCGGGAGGTGCCGTACTGGCTTCCCTCCTGGGACAACGAGGCCACAAGGTGGCCGTGCTGGAGAAGTTCCCGGCCCCCTACAACCTGCCCCGGATGAGCACGCTCGACGGCGAGATCGCCCGTGTCCTGCAACACGCCGCAGACCCCGCCGCAGCTCTCAAGGACTCGGTGCCCCAGGCGACCGTGAGCCTCTACGGTGCCGACGGCAAGCTGGCTCTCGTGGGCGACTGGAGCAGTACCGCGTGCGGCCACCCTCTCCGTCTCAGCCTCCACCAGCCCAACATCGAAGCCGCCATGCACGACCGTGTGGACGCCTGCCCGTCGGTGCAGGTCCACTGGGGCACGACTGCCACCGGTGTCGAGGACCTCGGTGACCGGGTCGTCGTCACCGCCGTCAGGGACGCGGACGGTGAGCAGATCCGGGTGAACGCCCGCTACGCCGTCGGCATGGACGGGGGATCGAGCTTCGTCCGGCAGGCGGTCGGCATCAGTATGGATGTGATCCACCGCCATGACGACGAGTGGGTGATGACCGACTACGACATCATCGATCCCGAGGTCGCCACCCCGTCGACCGAGCTGCACCTGGAAGCCCCCCGTGCCTACTACTGGGGACCGAACGGCGACCGGCGATGCCGCATCGACATGAGGCTGCTGCCCGACGACCCTGCCGAGGTCTGCACCCACGAGCACGCACTGGGCTTCCTGCGGGACAAGACCGGCATCGGAGCGCAGTCGGTGCGCGTCACGCGGCAGGTCAGGTACCGGTTCCGTTCCGAGATCGCCGACCGGATGCGGGTGGGCAACGTCTTCCTCGGTGGTGACGCCGCCCATCTCATGACCCCCTCCGGGGCGCAGGGATCGTGCAGCGCGATGCGGGATGCCATCAACCTCGCGTGGCGTCTCGACCTCGTGCTCGACGGCCGGGCCTCCGCCACGGTTCTCGACACCTATGGGCCGGAGCGGCTCGCCCACGTCGCCCCCATCATCCAGGCTTCGCTGATGGGGTGGGCCCTGGCCGCGGAGACCGACCCGGACAAGGCCGCCGCCCGCGACGCCTTCCTGCGCAGCGGCGAGGTGCCACTCCCGTCCGCGTCTACGCTGACGACCGGATTCCTGCGGGACACGCCCGAGGGCGACCTGGCTCCGCTGGCCGGCTCGCTGAGTCCGCAGGGGCGCGTCCGTATCGGGGAGCGCAGCGGGCTGCTCGACGATCTCGTCGGCTTCGGTTTCCAACTGGTCAGCCGGACCCCGGTCGCGGAGTTGCTGACGCCGGCCCACACCGCCCTGCTCGAGCGACTGCGCGTTCATGTCGTAGTCCTCGGTCCGGACGACGTCGAGGACGTCGACGGCACCTACCGAAGCTTCCTGGACGAGAACGGCCTGGTCGCCTACCTCAGCCGCCCGGACTTCTACCTTTTCGGCACCGCGGCGAGGGCTGAGGACCTTCCCGCACTGATCGACGCCCTGGCCGCAGCGCTGACACGAACCGAACTCCCTGCCTCGTCCGCCACGCAGCCGCCCGTCCCGCGGCCCGGAGCCGCCTTCAGCCGGGCAACGGTCCCGGCTGGCGAATTCACCCTGCACTACGCCGAAGCCGCCCCCGCGGCCCCCCTCGGCACCATCGTGTCACTGCCCGGTTCCGCCGGCCTGGAGATGTCCGCCGCCAAGGACCGTCTGGCCGAGCGGTACCGGGTCGTGGAGATCAACCCCCCGGGCTGGGGCGACCAGACGGGCGTGTCACGGCCGATGTCCCAGAGCGAGATCGGTGCGTTGCTGACCGAGGCGGTCGACCACCTCATCGACGGGCCGTTCGTCCTGCTGGCAACATCCATGGGGGGCGCCAACGCGCTGCACATGGCCGCGAGGATCCCGGACCGGGTGCAGGGCGTCATCCTCGAAGCGTCCATGACACCGAGCCGACCGGAGGACCAGCACCCGCTACCGGCCGGCGCTCCTACGATCCACCCCAACAAGCCGTGGGCCACCCCCGGGTACGTCGCGCACCAGATGGCGAACCGGATGCGGATGATCCAGCTGACACCCCCGGACCAGGACGCCACCGAGGCGATCGCCGTCGTGCGTGAGCGTGGGATTCCGGTACTGGGGCTTCTCGGCACCGACGACGAGGTCCTGAAGCCGTCCCTGGAGGAGACCTTCCGCACGGCCCTGCCCGAAGGGGAGTTCCGGCTGGTTCCCGGTGGCCGCCACGACCTGCAGAACACCGCGCCAGATGAATTCGTCGATCTCGTCGAGACCTTCGTCACGGACCGGGTCGGTTCTGCCTCGGGCAACCGGTGAGGCCCTCGTATGCCGGACCAGCCGATCCGCCGCAAGCGGCTGACGGCCGAGCGGTGGGTCGAACTGCTCACCACCGCCCTCGACGTGATGCGTGAGGTCGGCTACGAGGCCATGACGATGGACGCGGTGGCGGTCCGGGCCCGCTGTAGCAAGGCCACGCTGTACCGCATCTGGCGCGGCAAGCCGCAGTTGATCGTGGCGGCGCTGTACGCCACGCGGCGGGTGGACACAGGCGCGATCGACACCGGCACGTTGCGCGGTGACCTGCTGGCCCTGTGCGGCCAACTGGTGGCGGATGTGCAGCGGGACACCGAGTTGGTGGCGGCGCTCGCCCACGCCGTGCTTATCGACCCGGAGCTCGCCTCGGCCATGCGCACGTCGCTCGTCGAACCCGAGTCCGCCGCGCTGGACGGATTCGTGGAACGAGCCGTCCGGCGCGGCGAGCTGGCCGTCCGGCCGGCCGCCGTCGAGTTCCTGCCGCAGCTGCTGTTCGTCGCGCTGATGGCCCGGCCGCTGACCGAGGGGGCCTTCCTCGACATGGACTACGCGACGCGTTACGTCGACCTGGCGATCATGCCCGCGCTGCTGACCGACCGCCCTGTCGTTCCTCCCGCTTTCGAGTCATGAGCATGTCCCCTTGAAGCTGTGGCACATCAGTCTTGCCGAGCTGACCTATCGAAAGATCCTTTCAGGAGGCGAAAAACCTGGTGCAAGTAGCGGTTCCATGCGAGCGGTGAACTCGTCGGAAAACGTCGTCAGGAAACGCGTGAAATGACATCAGGCCAGGTCTGCCGCGCGTCGCCGCGTAGTTCGAGGAGGAATCGTGACCGTCCCGCCCGTGACGGACGTCGACATGTTCGCGACGTCGGATCAGCGCACCCGCTACGAGCAGTACCGACAGTTGCGCGAGCTGGGTCCTGTTGTCAGGTTGCGTGAACCGGACGCGTACGCGGTCACGCGTTACGCCGAGGTGAAAGCCGCGCTGGCGGATCACACGTCGTTCATTTCCGGCGAAGGCGTGGGCTTCAATCCCGAGCTGAACCAGATGGTCCGGGGTACCACTCTCGTCAGCGACCCGCCGGAGCACGACCTGCTGCGCTCCGTCGTCGCGAACGGACTGAAGCCCCGCGTCATACGGGGCCGTGGCGAGGAGATCGCCCAGAAGGCGAGGAGCCTCGTCGCGGACGTCGTTTCCCGAGGGGAGATCGACGGTGTCAGGGAACTGGCCGAGGCGGTGCCGATGTCGGTCATCCCTGACTTCCTCGGCCTGCCCGACCGTAATCGTGACCACCTCTACGAGTGGGTGAAGGTGGGTACCGACCTGCTGGGCCCGGTAACGGAGCGCACCCCCGGCAACATGGAGATGTCGATGCGCATGCTGGCATTCACCCATGAGCTCGCCAAGAACGGGGAGGTCACGCCGGGTACCATCAGCGCGGCCATGCTCGAGGCAGCCGACCAGGGTGTCATTCCCGCGAAGAAATGCCCGCTGCTCTTCATCGACCACATCGGTCCCTCGCTGGAGACCACGGCCTCGGCGATCGGCCATCTGCTCGTCGTCTTCGCCGAGCGCCCGGACCAGTGGGCCGCGCTTCGCGTCGAGCCCGGGCTGGTGGCTTCCACGATCAACGAGCTTGTCCGGTTCGAGAGTCCCTTCCGGGGCTTCGCCCGCGTCGCCGCGCACGATACGGAGCTTGGCGGTATGGCGATCCCGCGGGGTGCTCGGGTGTGGCCGCTCGTCGCCTCCGCGAACCGTGACGAACGGAAGTGGGAGCGCGCGGACGAGTTCGATTTCCGGCGGAATCCGCTCGATCACCTCGGATTCGGATACGGCACGCACACCTGCGCCGGTCAGGGTGTCGCCCGCGTCGAGTTGCGAGGAGGGCTATGTGACCTTCGAGTACGAGGACCGGCAGGTGCCGGCGGACAAGGAGGACGCCGCGGTTGCCGGTGCCGGCGTCTGCCCCATGGCCGCGTTGCTGGTGCGCGCGGACGGGTGAGGCGTCTTGGGGCGTGACACGGCCGTCCTTTCCTGTCTCGACCGACGGGCAGAGGCTCTGCCGCGGGTCTTTGAAGGCTCTCGGTGTCGTCTGTGTCTCCGACGGCAACGTCGGTGCCGGCCGGGTGACGCTCGGCGCGCGAAGCGTTCCCCGCAGGCTGCTGCACCTGTAGAAGGGCCGTGCCTCCTGGACGATCGACCAGGAGGTCCGCTTCATCTGAATGTTTGACTGGTCTCATCAATCAAGGGAGTTGCGTCATGAAGGTCCTCATCGTCCTCACCTCGCACGACGAGTTGGGTGACACCGGCCTTAAGACCGGGTTCTGGCTGGAGGAACTGGCGGCGCCGTACTACCGCTTCAGGGAGGTCGGCTGGGAGATCACCCTCGCCTCGCCGAAGGGCGGACAGCCGCCGCTGGACCCCCAGAGCAACGAGCCCGGCTCCCAGACCGACGACACCCGGCGCTTCGAGGCCGACCAGGAGGCGACCAAGGCACTGGCGAACACCGTGCGCCTCGACGCGATCTCGGCCGGCGACTTCGACGCGGTGTTCTACCCCGGCGGGCACGGACCGTTGTGGGACCTGGCCGAGGACACCGTCTCCGCCCGGCTGATCGAGTCGACCCTGCGCTCGGGCAAGCCGGTGGGACTGGTGTGCCACGCACCCGGCGTCCTGCGCCACGTCGTCAACGAGGACGGCACCCCCCTGGTCTCGGGTAAGACGGTCACCGGATTCGCCAACTCCGAGGAAGAGGCCGTCCAGCTCACCGACATCGTCCCCTTCCTGGTCGAGGACGAACTCACCAGGCTCGGAGGCGTCTACTCCAAGACCGGCGACTGGCAGCCCTACGTCCTCAAGGACGGTCTGCTGATCACCGGGCAGAACCCGGCCTCATCGGCTCCCGCTGCCGACGCCCTGATCGAGCTGCTCAACACGGGCGGCGTGTGAGCGCGTAGGTTGTCATGCTCCGCGAGTGCATGAACCACCCGGCCGATTCGGCCCTTTGCGCCGGCTCGGCCGGGTCGACCAGGGCCGGCCACACTGTGACCCCGGGCCCGCCCGAAGAGCGGGAGAACCGATCCGGTCCCGCACCGGCCAGAGACAGTAACTGCCGTCAAGATCCTAACGGCCGCCGGGAGCGGTTGGACCAGTCGTCGTACTGGGGGACTGGCCCCCCTTGTGGATGATGTAAAGATGCTTGCCGTCTCGCTCTAGCGATGACGTCGCCGACGGGCGAGGGTATGCGGTCCCGAGCGCCAACGGCGCACTAGGGGTGTCGGCTCGACGGCGTCTACGTCCTCCCGTACGCACTTGGCGGACGTCGAGCGTTCGTCAGCGGCGTGCGAGTTCCGCCGAGATCCGGTCGGTCGCCTCCATCACCAACTGTCCGTAGGGCTCGTGGAGATCGTCGGTGAGTCGGTAGCTGGGCAACGAGATCGACAGGGCGGCTACGGGTTGTCCCTGGCGATCGCTGATGGCCGAACCGACCGCGGAGACGTCCGGTCGCCACCGACCGGGGTTGACCGCGAAACCCCGTTCCGCGATGGCCTCCAGCTCGGCGAGCACCTCCTTGCGGGTAAGGCGTCCGCCGGTGGCCAGATCGACGACGGACGGGATTCGGGTGCCCCGCTCCGAAGTCGGTAGGCGGGAGAGGTAGGCCCAGCCCGACGCCGTGAGGACCATGGGAACACGTTCGCCGACCTGGGCGACCGTTTGAACGGGCCGGGTGGACGGCACCTTGTCGATCAGGACCAGCGACTCGCCGTCCGGGACGGACAGGTGGATGTTCTCGGCCGTTTGCCGGCCGAGTTCTTCGAGGACGGGGCGGGCTCGTTCTCGGAGGTCGTCCTGAGTCATGACCCTCGCTCCGACCGCGAGCGCCCGAGCGGTCAGGACCCAGCGCTGTTCTCCGGGTGCTCCCTGCGGGGCCAGCCAGCCGGCCTCGCCGAGAGTGCGCAAGATCCTGTGGACGGTCGCCTTCGGGATTCCCAGCGACCTCGCCAGGGCGCTGATTCCGACGGGTTGTGACCGGGCGACGGCTTCGAGGACATCAAGGGATCGCAGCACCGACTGCATTCCCTGCCGTGTACCCGACGACTCACTCACGCTCTCTCCTTCGGTGGTGGACCCCGTCATCGTAGTGAGGGCGCCATGGGAAGTGCTTCTGATCGCAGCTGTGAGGCCCTTCGGTCCGTATGATGGATCACTTGACCGTCTAATGGGTCGACTGTACGCCGAATTCGTGATGGTCGGCGCGGTGTCATCGGAACATCCGGGTCAGCGCACGCCGACCCTGTCGGGGTTTGACCATGGCGATCGTCGGCCTCGAGTCCTGCGCCGAGATGATGGTCATTTCGTGAGCTCCCGCTCGGACCTTCGAGATCGGGGCTGCCGTCACCGATCGGCAGCGCCGAGTCGACTTCGAACTTGTCCGGCCGGCGCTCACGTCCTTCGACACCACTCCGGATCTTGGTCCCGAGCGGCTGAGCATGCCCTGGTACGGAACCTGCACGCTTCCCTGCTGAGGTCCGACTGCAGACCATCCACGTCGACCGCGAGGCGACCGCGCGAGATCCACATCCTGATCACCGGCCATGCCCCCAGCGGCCAAGCGGTCTGTCGCCTGCGGGCCCAGCACCGCGGTTCCGGTTCCGGAGGGGGCGAGCGACGTTCCCGCGTCCGGAACCGGGTCAACCCGTCTGTCCTGCGGGGGAGAGACCACTGTTCCTGCCCGAGGACGACCCGGGAACACCGTGCGTCCTCAACAGGGCGGATCCCCGAGAGGAGGTTTTCGGCGGTGGCCCCCGTCCACGATCGTGTTGCGGAGGATCCCGAGCCGCTCGACCTCGACCTCCACCGTGTCGCCGGGGCGCAGCAGCCAGGGCGGTGTGCGGGCGTAGCCGACACCGGACGGGGTGCCGGTGGCCAGCAGGTCACCTCGGCGCAGCGTGAGGGTGCGCGAGATGTGGGCCAGCGTCTCGCCCACGTGGTGGATCATCTGGCTGGTGGAGGCGTCCTGGACCGTTGTGCCGTTGACCCGGGTCCGCACCCGCAGTCCGTCCCGCAGGTCACCCACCTCGCCGGCGGGCACCATCGGGCCCAGCGGGCCGGAGCGGTCGGCGTTCTTCCCGAGGGTCCACTGTGAGGTCAGTTTCTGCGCCCGCCGCGCGGTGATGTCGTTGAACGTCGAGTAACCGACCACCGCATCGAGCGCCTCGGCGGGGTCCGCGTCCACCAGGCGTCGGCCCACCCAGGCCACGATCTCGCCCTCCCAGTCGAGACCATCCTCGGTGGAGGGCACGGGGATCTCGGCCCCGCCGACCGTCAACGACCGCGTCCACCGCGCGAACAGCGTGGGGTGCTCGGGCAGTTCCTGGTGGCGGTAGGACCCTTCGGCGGCGTGGTCGAGGTAGTTCAGACCGACGCACAGCATCTGTGCCTCCGGCAGCACCGGCGGCACCAGGCGCGCCTCACCCGCGGATACCACCTCGCCGGTCGGGGGGCGGGCCAGCCATGCTTCGGGGTCGGCCCAGAACTTTCGCAGCCCGGCCACCACGGTGAACCGGTCGCCGTCCGGCGACGGGTTCGCAACCCGCACCTCGTCGCCGTACGCCACTCCAACGATCTGCATCCGCACTTCTCCGCTCGGGAAGACAGCAATGCCATAGACTCTAAAGGTTATAACCTTTGTGATTGAATACCGTCATGGTCAACGAGAACCGCGCCCTGCTGGCCGGCCTGAGCGCTCCTGGCGGCACACGGGCCGAGCGACTCGCCAACGCCCTCGAGGACCGCGTCCGCGAACTGAGTCCCGGCTCCGCGATCGGCACCATCGAGGAGGTCCGGCAGGAGTCAGGTCTCGCGCGCGCCACCGTCAGTGAAGCCATCCGGCTCCTGCGTGACCGTGGGGTGCTCGACATCCGCCCCGGTCGCGGCGGCGGACTCTTCGTCGCGGACCAGAGCCCGGTCGTGCGGCTGCGGCACACCCTGCTGAGCGTCGCGGGAGAACCGGGCACGGTCGCGGACGCCATCGAGCTCCGCAACCACCTGGAGGAACTCGTCGCCGTCGGCGCCGCCCGGTGCGCGGGTGCGGGCGACATCCCGCCGCTGCGGGCCTGCCTGAACGACATGGCGGCCGCGTCGGACTGGGACGGACTCATGCGCGCCAACTGGGCCCTGCACGAGGGCATCGCGCGGCTGTGCCCGAACGCCATGGCCCGCGCGGTCTACATCGGCACGCTCGGACATCTCACGTCGTCCACCGCGCGCGCCGCCGACCGGGACGCCGACGCCTACCGGGCGAGGCGCCTGCGGATCCACGTGGACCTGGTGGAGGCGATCGCGGCCGGGGACGAGGACGCCGTTCGTGCGGCCGTCGCACGCCACAACCACACCGACTGAACGTACGGGGTCACGGGAGTCGTCATGCCATCAGCCGAGTACCGCAAGCACCTCTACCCGTCCAACGCACCGCGTCTGTCCTCGATCAGAGGCCTGGACGCCTACGAATACCGGGAGGCGGCCAAGGCGGACCCGTTCACCGGCGGGCTGATCCGCGGCTGGAAACCCCTGCAGCTCGCCGACTTCCGTGGGGTGAGCGAGGACGGCACGCCACGGCCCGAGGTACACGCCTGGGAACCCGCCCGCCCTGGCGAAGAGGCTCCCGTCGCCGACATGGTCGCCGCGGTGCGGGACCTGCTGGCGGCGCTCGACGCGGACGCCCGTGCCGAGCTGTGCCACCCGGTGGACGGGGTCGAGTGGCAGACCTGGGCCAACCCGGAGTTCCTGCAGTTCGACACCGGTATCCGCCTGGAGTTCCAGCCACCGGAGGTCCGGCAGAAGGCTCTCGCCCTGGTGGAGGCCTCGCTGAGCCCCGACGGCTTCCGCCTGGTGCGCGACCTGATGCTGATCAACGGCTTCCTCGGCGAGGTCGTGGGTCTGCAGAGCATCCTCAACGAGTTCAGCTACAACTTCGCGCTCTACGGCGATCCCGACCCCACCGCCCCGTGGGGCTGGCAGTTGTTCGGCCACCACTGCGCCGTCCACTGCCTGGTTGTCGAGGGGCGCATGGTCGTCAGTCCCGCGTTCCTCGGCGCCGAACCCAACGAGATCGACGACGGCCCCCACGCCGGCACGGTGGCCCTGACCGACCGGATCCGGCTCGGCACGGATCTGATGGCCGCGCTTCCGCAGGATCAGCGCGCCACCGCGACCGTGTACGAGCACATGGTCGACCCCGCCATGCCGCCCGGCCGCATCCACCCCGGCGACGAACGGCACCTCGCCGGTGCCTTCCAGGACAACCGGGTGATTCCGGTCGAGGGCCTGCGGGCCGCGGCCATGCCCGAGCGGGCCCGGGAGATCCTCCTGGTGATCGCCGAGTTGTTCGTGTCCCTGCTGCCGGACGGGCCGCGCGCGGCCCGGATGCGCGAGATCCGCGACCACCTCGACGAGACCTGGTTCAGCTGGATCGGCGGGCACGAGGTCGGCGACGTCTTCTACTACCGTCTCCAGTCGCCTGTGCTCATCGCCGAACTCGACCACCACTGCGGCGTCTTCCTCGACTACGACACCCCCAGGCCTTTCCACATCCACACCGTGCTGCGTACTCCGCACAGCAACGACTACGGCCGCGCCTACGTGCGCGCCTGGCAGGCACGGAACGCCTGAGGGGCCCTTGCACTCTGAGCGGAGAAAGGCGGTGCAACCTCGCCGCAGGGGTTTCCTTCGCTTCCGAATCGGAGGATCGGACCATGCGACGGCCGACCGGGTGGCTGCCTGCTCGCGCCGGTCGCCCTTGTCGCGCCGTCAGCGGTGCACGCCTCGCCGGAGGGGAGCGCCGCGCCTCTGGCGAGGACCGGCGACGGCTCGGTGCGCGGGGTCAGCGCCGCCAGGACGTACTTCTACGAGCTGTACGACCCGAACGCGCCACCTTTGACGGCCCCGAGCCCCAAGGGTTCCCAGATGGGTTCGGCACACAGCGCCGAGCCGGCCTATCGCTTCCAGGACGGCTACTGGGCCACGTTCGCCGGGCGAGCGGCTCCTGCACCAGTCCTGACACCGGGGTGATGACGGCGAAGAACACGACGTCCATCGAGACCTCGCGCGAACTCCCGCGCCGACGCCCGGTCGTACCTCAGCTCCGCGAACGCCTCCAGGCCCCGCAGCAGCACGTCCGGTTCCGCGGGCACCGCGGCGGAGTCCGCGCCGGGACGGTCCGGGCATCGAGTGGTGGTCGGTTTGCCTCCCACGTGTCCTCCTCCGTCGGCTGTGCGGGCGTGCGCCCGTCGGTCGCACCGGCGTAGCCGCCCCGATCGGCACATCTGAGCACCGTCCCAGGTCAGCGCCTGTCCCGGATCTGACGCGGCGGTCCCTGCCCGGACACCGGCTTGACACGGGCCACCGAATCGGTAATCCTACAGGCGTTGGATATTCCTTTCGGGTGGTCGATGCGGAGCGCCCGAGGATAGGCGCCGCCCGCCGACGAGCCGGCGTACCTCCGGCGCCAGCAGGTTTTCTTCTGCCCGTAACCGCATCCATCGAGAGTACGAAACAGTTTCGTACATTTATCTCCGTGCAATCCGTGCAGTACATCTGCACAAGGAGTCATCATGCGCAAGGCCACTGTCGGCGCGACCGCCGTCGCCGCCACACTCATCGCCTCGCTCGCCCTCGCCTCGGGAGGAACGGCCACCGCGACCACCGCCTCCGGGCAGGGACTGAGGCAGACCAGCCTCCCGGTCGCCGTCGACCCTGCCGCAGACCTCACCGCCAACCCCGACAGGGTCAACGAGTCCTGGTACGTGACCGCCCACGTGACCGCCGGGGGCCACCGCTACGGATTCATGGCCAACCACCTGACTTCCGGCGACGCCAAGCAGGGGCACACCCTCTCGACCGTCTCGCTCATCGACGAGGACACCGGCTGGTACACCAAGTCGGAGATCGCTCTCCCGCCCCGCACGGGCCTGTCCGACAAGCAGGGCGTGGACATCCACACCGACAACATCACCTGGACCGGTGACGCCAAGGAGCAGAAGCTGCGCGCCAAGGTCCCCGAGGGGACCATCGACGTCACCTTCCGCCCGCAGGGCAACGTCCTCTACAACATGGGGACGGGCTACTTCCCCATGTTCGGCGACGCCAAGTACCCGAACTACGAGTACGCCTTCCCCACCATGGACACCTCGGGGACGTTGACCCTGAACGGTCGCACCGAGAAGGTCCGCGGGCAGTCCTGGCTGGACCACCAGTGGGGGCCCCTTCCCGACATCGCCGCGGGCAGGGCCTCGTGGTCCTGGATGAATCTCAACCTGTCCAACGGCGACGAGGTCAGCCTCTGGAAGACGAAGGACAGCAAGGAGAACACCTGGGCGACCGTCCAGAAGCCCGACGGCACGCAGACCGTCGCCGAGGCGACCCTCACGCCCGACAGCTCCACCCTGTGGACCAGCCCGACCACCGGCAAGAAGTACCCCACGCGCTGGAAGATCACCATCCCGGGCGAGCACGCCAAGCTGAACGTCAAGACCTACGCCAAGGACCAGGAACTGACGGTCCCCGGGCCCCGCTACGAAGGCAGCGCCGCCGTCACCGGCACCTACGACCACCGCCCGGTCACCGGCACCACCTACGTCGAGCTCACCGGCGGACAGTAGCCGTCCACGGCCGCTGCACAACGACTCGGCCACAAGACCCTGCTGCCTGCCCACGTACTGCCCAACCGCCCTATCCTTTCGCCCGGTTCTGGAGTCTTCGTCATGCCTCGAACCCCCGCCGACACGACGGACGTGGCCACCGTGTCCGCCCTCCCGTCTGCCGACGCACCGCCTCGCCACCGCTGGTGGATCCTCGTCGTCATCGGCGTGGCCCAGCTCATGGTGGTGCTGGACGCGACGATCGTGAACATCGCCCTGCCCTCGGCCCAGAAGGACCTGGGCTTCTCCGACGGCGACCGGCAGTGGGTCGTCACCGCCTACGCCCTCGCCTTCGGCAGCCTGCTCCTGCTCGGGGGACGCATAGGCGACCTCTTCGGCCGCAAGATGACCTTCCTGGTCGGGCTGGTCGGCTTCGCCGGCGCGTCCGCCCTGGGCGGCGCAGCGGGCAGCTTCGAGGTGCTCATCGTCGCGCGGGCGGCGCAGGGCGTGTTCGGTGCCCTGCTCGCCCCGGCCGCCTTGTCCCTGCTGACCACGACCTTCACCGATGCCAAGGAACGCGCCAAGGCCTTCGGCGTGTTCGGCGCCATCGCCGGCGCCGGCGGTGCCATCGGGCTGCTGCTGGGCGGCGTGCTGACCGAGTACCTCGACTGGCGCTGGACCCTGTACGTCAACCTCGCCTTCGCCACGGTCGCCTTCGTCGGCGGCGTGCTCCTGCTGCAGCGCACCACCCGCGACAAGTCCGCCACCCTCGACATCCCCGGCGCCGTCCTGGTCATCAGCGGCCTGTTCTGCGTGGTCTACGGCTTCTCCAATGCCGAGAGCCATGACTGGAGCTCCCCGCAGACCTGGGGCTTCCTCGTCGCCGGAGCCGTCCTGCTCGCGGTCTTCACCTGGTGGCAGACGCGCGCCGCCCACCCCCTGCTGCCGCTGCGGGTCCTGTTCGACCGCAACCGCGGCGCCTCCTTCATCTCCGTTCTGATCACAGGCGCGGGCATGTTCGGCGTGTTCCTGTTCCTGACCTACTACCTCCAGCAGAGCCTGGGCTACACGCCCGTCAAGACCGGGCTGGCCTTCCTGCCCATGGTCGCCGGTCTCATGCTGGCCTCCACTCTCGCCTCCACCGTGCTGATCCCCCGCATCGGCCCCAAGGTGGTCGTGCCGCTGGGTATGGGTCTCGCCGCCGCCGGCATGGTCTGGCTGACCGGTCTCGACCTGAACAGCAGTTACGCCACCAACATCATGCCCCCGCTGGTCCTGGCGGGCCTCGGTCTGGGCCTGGTGATGGCTCCGGCCATGAGCCTGGCCACCGCGGGCGTGGGCGCTGAGGACGCCGGAGTCGCCTCCGCCTCCGTCAACACCATGCAGCAGGTCGGCGGCTCCCTCGGCACCGCCCTGCTCAACACCCTCTTCTCCAGCGCCGTCACCAACTACCTCGACGGCAGGAACCCGGCGGACCCGGCCGTCCAGGCCCATGCCAGCCTGGAGGGCTACTCCACCGCCTACTGGTGGTCGGCCGCCTTCTTCGCCGTCGGCCTGGTCATCAGCATCGTCCTGTACCGCCGCGGCGTACCCACCCAGGACCCCGACGCTGCACCCGTCGTCCACATGTAGGACCCCGACCGGGCTCGCGACCGCCCCCATCCTCCGAGACGGCCCGCCGCAAACCCGGCGGGCCGTCTCAGCCCGGCGCCCCAAACACCCTCGCCGATGACGTCGCATCCCACACCCGGCAAGGAGAACGACCGGCATGGTCTCCGTACTCATCGTCAACAACCAGTCCCTGCAGCGACTCGGCCTCCGTATGCTCCTGACCGCCGAGCCCGACCTGACCGTCGTCGGCGAAGCTGTCAGGGGAGCCGAGGCGGTCCGCCTGAGCGCCGCACTCCGTCCCGACGTCGTCCTGATGGCCACCCCTTCTCCCGACACGGACGGCATCGACGCCATCCGACGCATCACCCGACCCGTACGCCTTCTCCCCGACGCCCCCGACTCCGCCAGACCAGACCGGCTCCCGCCCCGCGTCCTGGTCCTGGCCTCAACCAGGGGCGAGGCACACGCCCACGCAGCCCTGCGCGCCGGAGCCGGCGGATTCCTCCCGCACAACGCAAGCCCGGACCAACTCACTGCCGCCATCCGCATCGTCTCCGCCGGAGACGCCGTCATCACCCCCGGCCTGACCCGCGCACTCGTGGACGCCGTCCGCCAACAGCCCAACCCCCACCCCCTGGACCAGCACACCGGGTCCGACACCTTCACCGGACGCGAACGCGACGTCCTCCTCGCCGTCGCCTCGGGCTGGTCCAACGCCGAGATCGCCGCCAGGCTGTCCATCGCCCCGGCCACCGTCAAGTCTCACGTCAGCCACATCCTCGCCAAGATCCAGGCCCGCTCCCGCGTCCAGGCGGTTACCTACGCCTACGAGTCCGGCCTGGTACAACCGGCGGCCTGACCTGTGAATCGACACAGGGGTCGTCCTGACGTGCTACGGCGACTTCTTCCGGCTACACCGAGGCGACGAGCGGCGGGGCCCGCGGTCTTGGCCGGTGCCAACCTCGTGCGCGATGGTGTTGCTCGACCCTCCTCAGGTGTATGAGCCACTGCCACCGGGAGCCTCGGGCGCCCTGACGCGCCCGCGCAGCTCAGAGGTCGTTCGCCCGCATGGAGGTGCGCCCGCCAGGTCGTCGGTCAGGCAGTCTCGGGGGTAGCTTGCGGCTCGATGCCCAGTTGTTCGATCGCCGAGGTCATGTGCGTGTGAAGGATCTCCTGGGCCGCTGCCGCGTCTCCGCGTGCGATCGCGTCGGCGATGGGGGAGTGGGATGCCGCGGACATGGCCACATCGCGGCGTTCGCCGGCCGCACTCATGATCACCACGCGCATCGGCCCCTCCAGCTGCCGCCAGGTCCTGAGGAGGATCGAGTTGCCGGAGAGCTCGCACAACAGGAGGTGGAAGCCGAGGTCGGCCTCGACCTTCGCGGCCAGATCCGCTCCTGACTCGAAGGCGTCGTGGAGCTTTGCCAGGGCGTTGTGCAGGGCGTCGGCCGCGTCGCGTCTGCGTGGTGAAGTGATGATCTGTGCCACCGCGAGTCCTTCGAGTGCTTCCCGGACCTGGAACAGTTCCCTTACCTCGGTCGGGGTCAGCTGGGACACGCGCAGCATGCCGCGGGCTCCCGCGGTGAGGAGCCCCTCCTGCTGAAGGTGGCGCAGGGCTTCGCGTACCGTGCCGCGGCTCACCGACAGGTGCTCGGCGATCTCCACTTCTCCGAGGTGGTCGCCGGGGCGGTACTGGCCTGTGGTGATGGCCGTCCGCAGGGCCACGAGCGCGCGCTCCCGGAGGGTCGTCGAGCGGGTGAGACTGGACAAAGCCTGACCGGACACGGTGTCCACTCCTCTTCCCCTCTCTCTGGAGTACCGCATGTCCACCGAACCCACCCCTCGCACCGCCGTCATCACCGGTGCCGGCTCCCGCCGTGGCATCGGCCGCGCGACCGCGCACGCCTTGGCCTCCGCGGGATACCACATCGCCGTCCTCGACCTGGACAAGGAGACCGCCGAGGACACCGCCCGGGAAATCAGCGCCCGGCACGCCGTGGAAGCCATGGGCCTTGTCGCGGACGTCACCGACGCCCACGCCGTCGACGCCGCCATCGGGGCGGTCGAAGCGGCGCTCCCGCCGGTCGGCGCCCTGGTCAACAACGCGGGGATCACGTCCCCGACGCGCTTCCTCGACGTCACGCCCACCGAGTGGGACCGGATCCTCGACGTCAACGTCCGCGGGAGCTTCCTGGTGACCCACCGGGTGGCCGCCGGGATGGCCGAGCGCCGGTTCGGCCGCATCGTCTTCCTGTCGTCTGTCTCGGCCGAGCGCGGGGGCGGGGTGTTCGGGGGGGCCTACTCGGCGGCCAAGGCCGCTCTGCTGGGCTTCGCCAAGGCGCTCGCCCGCGAACTCGGCCCGTCCGGAGTGACGGTCAACTCCGTCGCCCCAGGCCTGATCGACACCGACATCACCCAGGGCAAGCTGGACGAGGAGCGCAAGGCGGCGATGATCGCGGATGTTCCGGTAGGCCGCATCGGCGTGGTCGAGGACGTGGCCGAATGTCATCGCTTTCCTGGCCCGGCCAGAGTCCGGCTACGTCACCGGCGTGACGTACGACGTCAACGGCGGGTCCCACATCCATTGACCGAGCCCCGACCGGGTAAGGTCGGCCCGCGGATCGCCTGCGCACCTCCCGGCCGACGGTCGCCGGGGCAAGGCCTGTTGGCCGGCTCCGCGGCGATGGTGGAGAACACGTTCGCGCCGACGCCGATCGCCGCACGCCGACCGGGACGACGGCGGCACTCACTCCGTCGCTGGGCCGGTCGGTCGCCGAGGGCGTCGTGAAGTGGGGTCTCCGGCCGAGAGGGGCCGCCGGCGGCTGAAGGCGAGGGCACGCATTGTCCCGGCGCCGCTCGCCTGCTTCGACTTCGCTTCGGGAACCGTCTGGTGACTGTGGAACAGGTACGGAACCTCGTCGTGGCGGGTCTCGGCCAGGTGCGCGGAGATCTTCCCGCGGGTGAGCCCCCTCGTGGACGGGAACACCATCTCGTCCACGCGGACAGGCGACGCTGATGGTTCGTGACGATCTCCGGCTGGGGCACGTGACCATCGGCGTCCTGCGGCCGCCGGGCCGGCGCGCAGGGATCCCATGGCCTGTTCGGCTTCGGGCGGTAACCGCCGTGCGGTTCCTGGAGGTTACTCGGTGGCGTCGGCCTGCGGAGTGAACGCGGGGGCGACCGCCTTCGGGGTCAACTCCACGGGGTGGGCCTGCTCGACGCGGTCACGCCGGGTGTACATGTCCCAGTAGTACCCGGCGAGTTCGTCCGGGTGGACGACGGGGAACTGCACGCCGGTGTCCGGAAGGTCGATGCCGCCCTTGGTGGCTGCCTCGAACGACTCACTGCCGGTGATCAGGGCGGCGATGGTGAGGGTGCCGGCGTAGACGCCGGTGCCGGCAAGTTCGCCGTTGAGTGAGTACACGTAGTTGCGGGCGCCGGACATCACCGGGCCCGGGCCGCTGAGGTGAGGCACGCCCTGCACGGCCGAGTAGCCGGTGGTCATCAGGAGGGCGCCGTCGCCGCGGGCGGTCATCTCCGGCAGTACGGCGCGGAACACCTCCACCGGGGTCAGGAGGAGCACCCGGGAGATCCTTTCCAGAGTGGCCGCGTCCAGTTGGGCGGCCGGGGTGAAGGCCTGGTCGGCGCCGATCGGCCCGTACTCGACGACGTCGATCCGGCCGAAGCGGCGGCGGATGGCGTCCACCAGGGCGGGAATCCCGGCAGGGTCGGAGAGGTCGGCGGGGTAGGCGACGGCCTCGATGCCCTCGTCGGTGAGTTGTGCGACGAGGGCATCGAGCCGCTCCTTGCGGCGGGCCACCAGGGCGACACGGAAGCCTTCCCGGCCGAAGCGGCGGGCAACGGACAGGCCCAGGCCGGTACCGGCACCGAAGACGGCGGTCACTTTGGACATGAGAGTTCCTCCAGAAGGTTGGGCGGTCCGGGAGGACCGGGTGTGGCTGACGGGGTGTTCGCCCTTGATGGCTTGTGGAGAATGGCCGCCTGGTCCTCCGGGACGCTCCCAAGCGCGCCAATGATCTGCTGGCCCGAGGCGTCACGGGCGCGGTCCCCGAGCGCTGGCGCCGGGCGTCGCCTTCACTCTCGACGACCTGCGCACCGAAGCCGCCCACCCGCGCCCGGCCGCCCCCGCAGCAAGGGCGCGAGGTGACGCGCGACCTCACCGGCACGCCGTGAACCGTCACGGCGGGAGGGTGCGGGTCTGTCGGACCCGGCACGGGAACCCGCCCGGGTTACGCCAGCTTCGAGCGCTCATCGAGCCGGTGCCACGACCGGGAGTGGTAGACGAGTGGAGCCGACACGGGCTCGGCGGCTCCCTCGGGCACGGCCGCCGACACCGCGTGCACGACGAAGATCGAGGCCTCTCCCGCCTCGATACGGGAGACCACCTTCCCCCGCACCCACGCGGGGGCTGCCGTGAAGACCGGTTCGCCCGTGGCCAGCCGCGTCCAGGCACTCGTATCGGCGAAGCGGTCGACCCCGCTGGTGGCCCCGAGCTGCGCGAGCCAGAGCTGGTCGCTGCCCACCATATGGATGACGACGCTGTCGGCTCGCCGCAGGACCGAGCTGCTGGAGGCCTTCGAGGAGACGGAGAAGACGATCAGTGGCGGTTCGGCGCTGACGGAGGCCAGCGAGCTGACCGTGATCGCGACCGGCCGCCCATCCAGGTCGCCGGTCACGACGGCGACGCCGGAGGGGTGCATCCGGAACGCCGACCTGAAGGTCTCGGCCGGCAGTGACTCCGCCCGCTCCGCCGCGGTCAGGTGGATCGGGGGGTGGGCGGGCGAAGGCATGGCGAGTGTCGTCATGGCGGAGGTTCCTTTCGACGTGTCGAGTCGCGCCGTGGAGGCCCGAGGGCCAGTCCGCGAGGGCCGGCCCCCGAGGGCCTCAGAGCCGACCGACCTCCGCGGTGTCGCGACCGACGAGGCTCAGGCCGTAGACCTCCCGGTTCAGCAGGGGGTTGTTCAGGCCGTGGCCGCTGGCGACTGTCAGGTCACGCCAGACCCGCTGCAGCGGGTTGGACTGGGCGAAGCTGCTCGTGCCGACGATGTCGAGCATGAGCGTCACGGCCTGGCGGAAGTTGCGGGTCGCGATCTCGGAGTCGCCGCGGATCCGCGCCCGGGCCGCCGTGTCGAGGACCCGGCCCTCGCGTGCGGCGTCGTCCATCTCGTCGGCGGACCTGAGCAGGTGCATCCTGCCTGCGTCGATCGCGACCCGCGCGTCGGCAAGGGCGAGGCGGTAGCTGGGGGCGTCCCGGCGGTCCGAGTAGGTCCAGTAGCTGATGGGGCGGCCCTTGCCGAGGTTCTCCGTCGTGAAGTCCCAGGCGGCCTCGGCCATGCCCAGCAGCGGACCGCACAGGCCGAGACAGGCGAGACTGCTCAGCGACGCCCGGTAGCTGCTCTCGTCCTCGTGCCAGATCGGGAAGACAGCCGTGCCCATGAACGTCCCGTAGTCCAGGGTGCACCGGTCCTCGACGAAGAGGTCCTCGGCTACGAGGGTGTTGCTGCCGGTCCCGGCCATACCTACGACGTACCACGTGTCCTCGATCCGCATGTCGGCCAGCGGCATCAGCGCCCACCGCACCTCCGAGGGCTGCCCCTCCGCGTCGAGGACCAGGAACGCGTTCAGCGTCCACTGGGCCTGGTAACAGCCCGAGGCGAAACCCCACTTGCCGTTGATGCGGTATCCGCCGTCTACCTTCACGGCGGTCCCGTTGGGCGCGAACTGGCTGATCGCGACGTTGCGGGGGTCCGGCCCGTACACCAGTTCCCGTACGTCGTCGGGGAAGAGGCCCATGCCGAACGCGGTCGTGTTGGCGATGAAGGCGACCCAGCCCGCGGACGAGTCCCCCCGCGAGAGTTCGGCCGACAGCTCGATGAGGGTCCGGACGTCTCCGCCGGCCCCGCCCGACCGGCGCGGCGTCAGGGCCTGGAACAACCCGGACTCGCGCAGGGCCCGCTCCGATTTCTCGGCCAGACGGCGGTTGCGCTCGGACTCGTCCGCGTGCTCACGCAGGAGCGGCCGCAGATCGCGAGCGGTCTGCAGGAGACGTTCGCGAACCTCGCCCTGCGCCTGCGGTCCAAACGTCGTGACGTCATCGAGAGTCGTCATGAGGCCTCCTTGCCTCGGCGGCTCACCTGCCGAAGCGGTGGCCGGTGCTGTCGTCCTGATGTCGATTGAAGTCCGGGCATGACACCGGTCTCTATGCCTCACCCGCCAAGATTTCGACGTCGATTGGGCCCCCGGTCCAAAACGGTGGCGCGGCGAAGGGCCCGACGGCCATGGCGGCGTGCGGGATGCGTGACGTGTGCCCGTCAGCGAGCGGTGTCGTCCAGATCGGGAAACAGCTCCGCGAGGCGGAGCGCCGCGTGCAGCTCGAGCTGGGAGTCCCTGACGGAGCGGCCCAGGAGTTCCTCGGCCCGCTTGACCCGGTAGATGACCGTGTTCTTCGCGACCTGCAACTCCTTCGCGGCCTCCTGCGGACTGCCGTGGCAGTCGAGGTAGACCCGCACCGTCCGGCGGAGAACCTGTGCGGAACCCGCACTCGATCCCAGTGCGCCGAGTTCGTCCCGCACGAAGCGAGCGGCCTTGTCGGGGTCCGCGATCAGCAGCGAGAGCAACCGGACCTCGTCGTACCGGACGACACTCGCGTCCGCCGTCGAGGGCATGCCCAAAGCCCCCACTCGCGCCGCGTCGAGGGCCTCCTCGTGGGTGCGCCGGAAGCCCTGGACCCCCCGGTGAGGTGACGCCATGCCCACCATCACGTCGGATCCGCCGGGCAGCGGCGGCGTTTCACGCGGTGGCCGCGCCCGGAACGCTCCCCACGCCCATGCCTCGGTCCGGTCCACCGCCACCACCAATTGAGCGTCCGCGCCGATGCCGCGCAGGAGGGACCGGGCCACGTGGTCCAGATGATCCGCGGTATGGCTCGGCGAGGTCGCGGGATGCAGCACCAGGCCGATGTGGTAGGGGTTCGTCAGCGGGTAGGCCAGCTGTCGGGACGCCGCGTCGGCGGAGCCCTCTCCCGCCAGCAGCGCCAGAACCGTCTCGTACCTGGCAGCGGCGGTGCTTCTCAGGAAGCGCTGGTTCTCGGCGGTGTACGACTCGGCGGTCATGGTGGCGAACGTGTCGGCGAACTCGAAGAGCACATGGGACACGTGCTCGAGTGACGCCGCGAGATCGGGGAGCGGTACCTGGGAGCGGCAGCCGCCCATGAAGTGGTCGGCCAGCTGCGAGTGGATCCTGCGCTGATGGGTGAGGAGCAGGTCGAGAGGAACCCGGCGGTGGACCAGGTCCACGAGATGCGCCTCAGCCTCGGGCGGGAGCAAGGCCGGCGGGTGGCCGTCATCCTCGATGGCGAGGAGCGTCGAGATGACGATCGCCTCGATGGTGGAGCGCAGCGCCTGCGGGCCTTTCAGACCGGTGCCGGTCAGATCCGGGAATGCGTTGCCCTGGACGATGTCGGCCGCCACCCCGACCGCCCACGCGACCGGCAGGTCACCGACCTGGTCGGTCGCACGGCGTACCGTTTCGCGTGTGCAGGTGGGCTCCCCGGCGTCCACGGCCGGGCGCAACCGCCTCACCCACGCTCCGGTGTGCTCGCCCAACCCCGCCTCCCGCCTCGGCCGTCCTGCGACGAGCCTGTGCAAGTCCGGTGGCTCGGCTTGCCGGCTCTCAGATGAACAGGAAGATTGGACCACCTCGACCGCCCGCGCGCAGAATCCAGCACAGCCCGGTCACCGGCACCCCCTCCGTCGAGCTCACCGGCGGGCGGCACCGCCGTCGTTCGTGGAGATCGCGGTGCCGTTGCCGTAGGGGTTGGCGTTGATCAGCGCCAGTCCCTCGTCGTACCAGCCGACGCGGACCCACGCAGCGGCGGGATGAGTCAGGAAGGGACCGGCCCGGCGGCGGCCTGGGTCGCCGCGGCGAGGTCTCGGTCGAACTCGTCGCGCTGGGCCGGGCTCAGTTCGGCCAGATGCGGGCGCACTGGTCCACCGGCCATACCGACGGCTTCGCACCAGCGCTTGAGTGCCGCGTTCGGCATCGCACCGTGCTCGAGCGGGCCGATGATCCACTTGCGGTACACCGCGCGGAGCGGGGCCAGCGAGTCGAACCGCTGCCTGGCCAGGTCATGGTGGCCCGCCAGGTACAGGTCGACGTACTCGCGGATCGGCCGGTTGTGCGCGGACTGGTAGAGGTAGCCCTCGGGGTCGCAGTAGAGGACCCGCTGACCGAACTGGGTCATGTTGGTGAGGAAGTGCTCTTCGAGGGGGTCGGAGACGAGCACGTGGGTCCCGGCCGCGACCTCCCGGAGCCGGTTGTTCTCGGCGTCGGTGGCGGTCGTCTTCAGAATGCGGATGTTCTCGATCCGGCACAGCTGCGCAAAGGTCCCTGGGGTGAGGAGGCTTTCGCGGCTGCCGTCGCGGCCGGGGTTGAACAGGATGTACGGCATGTCCACCGCGCCGATCACCGCGGTCAGCGACTCGACCAGCTCACCGTCCCCGGCCGTGTCCGCGGGGACGCTCAGCACCGCGTGCGTGGCGCCGGCCCGCTGGGCGTGCCGGGTGTAGTCCAGGGACTCCTCGGGTGTCCGGCCGCTGGTGACCGGGCTGATCATGACGCGTCCGGCACTGGCGTCGACGATCGTCTCCAGCGCCGCCTTGCGCTCGTCTGGGCGCAGGGCCCACACCTCGCCCATCAGGCCGTTGCAGTAGACGCCGTCCAGACCCGCTTCGACGCATTTCTCGACGTTGAGCCGGAGACCGGCGTGATCCACCTCCCCGTCGGCGAGGAACGGAGTGGGCAGCGCGACCCAGAGGTCGATGTGGTCGGTGGGGGCGTCGGTCACGACGGCTTCCTTCGCAGGTCGGTGGGGCTGGCTGGGGCGGGTCGTCACGCGGCTTGAGCCGAAGGCGTCGAGGCCGTGCGCTGCGCGCCGCTGGCGAAGAGGACGAGGATGGTGACGAGGCAGTAGGGCAGGGAGAATGCCGCCGGCGGTCCCCAGGCGGTGACCACGGGAGTCAGGGCGGCCAAGAAGACCGCGCTGGCGGCGGCAGCGGCCATGCCGATCAGGTAGGAGCGGATCGAGGGGCGCAGGAACACCGCGCCCAGCGCGGAGCAGGTGAGGAATCCGCTGACACCGGGCACGCCGAGGTAGATACGGAAGCCGTCCATGCCCAGCGCCATCGAGGTCAGAACGGCGGTCGCCGAGCCGAGCACCGCGAGCGCGGCGATCCGACGCGAGCAGATCACCAGGCCGGCGAGGATCAGGTAGCCGCCGAGGCTGCTGTCGAGGAAGAACAGCTGACCGATCCCGTGGAGCACTGCCTCGTAGACGTTGGCCACCGAGTTCGCGCCAGGACCGTCGGGGGCCGCGCGCAGCACGGTGTTGACGTGGTCGGCGGCGCCGACGTTCTTGGCGGACACCAGCGGACCGGCATGCCCGCGCGAGCTGTGCAGCAGTGCGATCAGCAGGAAGGTGAGCACGACGTTGAACGGCAGCGCGGTCGGGCGCACGTTCCACGTCTTGAGCAGGGTGACCACGAGCGCCGCCATCACCAGGGTGGTCAGCGCGGCCCCGACAACGACGTAGCCGAGGACCGCGAGATTCCACTGGGGACCGAGGAAGGTGACCAGGCCCGTGCCCACCAGGGCTCCGTTGTAGCCGTAGAGACCGGCGCCGATGTGTGCACGGTCGAGGCCGAAGAACTCGGCGGTCGCCGTCGCGGCGAGCACGCCCACCGCCGCGGCCACACCGACCCACGGTGAGAAGGCTGCGATCGCGGCCAGGAAGAACAGGCCGCCGACGGGGTTGTCGACCAGCCCTCCCTGACCGATCCCGCGCAGACAGGAATCGAGGAAACGCAGCCACGGTCTGCGGTCCGTGGCCTCGCGGAGTGACGGCATCGTGCCGGTCACCGCCTCGCGGGCGATCGTGGTGAAGGAGAGTGCGGCTGTGCCGTCGGCGGTGCTTGCCATGGGTCGTCTCCGGGGATCGAGTGAGAACGCCGTGCGACGCGGGGGCGGTCGCGGCGCATCGATGCCGCCAAAGACTCGCTGCGCCTGGCGCAAACCGGCAATGACTGCTGGCGAGATCGCGAATCTGGCCATATTGTTGGCCGATGACGCTCGATGCGCTGGACCGGCGGATCGTCGGGGCGCTGCAGATCGACGGACGAGCCCCATGGCGCCTGATCGCGGACGCGCTCGGCGAGCCGGAACGCACGATCAGCCGACGGGGTACCGCTCTCCTGGAATCGGGCACCGTGGTGATCTCAGGATGGGAGACCCCCGGCACGGCCTCGATCCTGAGCATCAGCGGGACCGCCCACACGATCCGCCTCACCGCCACGGCGCTCGCGCACCGCCCCGACACGACGTTCACCTACACGCTGACCGGACCGGCCGACTGCGTGACCGAGGTGTGCACCGCTCCCGGCGCACTCCCCACGCTGCTCCACGACGACCTGCCCGGAACGCCCGGCCTGGTCGCCATGTCGACACTGCCGGTGATGAAGTACTTCCGCACGGGCTTCCAGTGGCACCCCGACCTCCTGCGGCCCCAGGAGATCGAAGCGCTGCGTCCCTTCGTCCCGCCACCGCAGTCGGCGGACAGCGCACCGCAGGCACTCAGCAGCGCCGACCGAGCGCTCGCGCAGGCCGTGGCAGAGGACGGCCGCATCCCGACGGACCGGCTGGCGCGTCTGCTCGGGGTCGCCGAATCCACGGCGCGCCGACGGCTCGAGGCGCTGCGACGCGACGGCCGGCTGACGATTCGCGCGGTGGTGGAACCGCAGCACCTCGGCCTCGGCACCGAGGCGGTGCTGTGGATCAAGGCCGGCCCGCATGACGTCGACCGGATCGGCGCTCTGCTCGCCGACGACTCGCGCATCCGGTACGCCGCCGCGATCATGGGCGAACACCAGTTGTTCGCCGACATCATCACCCGCGACCGTCGCGAGCTCTACGACTTCGTGACGACCTCTCCGGCGCTGGCCACCGCCCATGCCGTCGACACCCGCCTGGTCGTCACCTCGTTCAAACGCAGCGGGGTGCTCGCCCCCCTGCTCCGGCAACAACGCGCCGCGCCGAGCGGACGACCCTCATGAGGTGGGCGAACTCCGTTGTGAGGCAGCGCTCGTCCCTTGCGATCCGGCACGCCGATGCGGAGGCCGCGACCGGGCTCGCCCCGCAGCGCCGGGAGCGGCCCAGCCCAACCAGGGTCCGGCTGGGCCACTTTCAGCCCCGTGGACAGTGCCGTGCGGAGCCCGGGTGTTCCGGAGGTGGCCGTGCACCTGCTACGGCTCTGCGCAGCCGCCGGTCACTGCCGGTGAACCGCCGGTTCCGGGGGGCTTGTCGGCGTCGGCTGCTCTGTGAGCCGAGAGAGCAGGATCCTGAAGGTGGCGCCCTCGCCGGAGGCCGACTCGACCTCGATGTGTCCGCCGTGAGCGGTGATCAGCGACCGGACGATGGACAGGCCGAGGCCGGCGCCGCCGGTGGCACGGTTGCGTGAGGTGTCGGCGCGGTAGAAGCGTTCGAAGATACGGCTGCTTTGTTCCGCGGTGAGACCGGGTCCCTGGTCGGCGATCTCCAGGACGGCGTGGTCGCCGACCGTACCGACGCCGATCCGCAGGGGAGTGTGCGGTGGGGTGTGGGTGACGGCGTTGCCGACCAGGTTGGTGACGACCTGGCGCAGCCGGGCCTCGTCGGCGAGGGCGGGCGCGGGGGCGGGCGGGCCGTCGCCGGCCGGTCCGGTGAGCGTGACGGTGCGGGCCGGGTCCAGGGCGCGTACGTCGTGCAGGGCGTCGGCGGCGAGGGTGCGCAGGTCGGTGGGGGTGAGGTCGAGGTCCGGTGGGATGCCGGGCGCGTGCGAACCGGTAGGGCTCCCCGTGGTCTTCAACGCGTGTTCGTCGAGGCGGGCCAGCTGGAGCATGTCCTCGACGAGCCGGGCGAGGCGTTCGGACTCGCGGGCGATGCGGTCCATCGTGCCGTCGACGTCCTCGCGTGCGGGAAGGGCGCCCATGCGGTGCAGGTCGGTCAGGCCCTTGATACCGGCGAGCGGGGTGCGCAACTCGTGGCTGGCGTCGGCGACGAACCGGCTCATCCGCGCCTCGGACTCGGCGCGCGCGGCGAACGCGGTCTCCAACTGTCCCAGCATGCTGTTCAGCGCGGCGGCCAGACGCCCCAACTCCGTTCTTGGCCCGGCTAGTTCGGGGACCCTGCGGGACAGGTCACCGGCCGCGATCTCGGCGGCGGTCTGCTCGACGCGGGACAGCGGACGCAGCCCGGAGCGGACCGCGAACCAGCCCGCCACGGCCAGGACGAGGAGCAGGGCGAAGCCGGTGGTCCGGTAGTTCTGCCACATGCGGCCCACCGTGCCGTCCACCTGGTCCATCGACATGGCCACGACCACACTGCCGGAGGCCGCAGGGCTCGTCACCGTCGTCCCCGGTAGTGCGGCACGCGCGACTCTGGGCACAGCGATCACCCGCCAGCGTGCGTCGCCCTTCGTGCTGTCGACGGTGAAGGGGTGGCCGCCGTGGGCCTCGACCCCGGCCGTGTCCAGCCGGGGGAGTGCCGGACCATGAGCGCTGTTCGTCCGGTTCGCCCCTGCGAAGGAGTCGATGCTGCTCTCGACGGTGCCGGCCGCGGTGACATACGTGATGACGGGATTGCCGAGGACCTCCGTACCGAAGTCGGCGAAGTTCGCCGGCGACTTCCGGTCGGCTCCGTTCTCCGCCACCGTGGGCGGCAGTACGGCGAGTACCTGCGCGGCGGCGCGGAGTTGGGCGTCGACCCGGTTCTCCATATAGCCGCGCAGGGCGTTTCCGGTGACCAGGGCGAACGCCGTGAAGCCAGCGGCCAGCAGGACGACGCACAACAGCAGCACCCGGCTGCGCAGGGACCCGCGCACCCACAGCGCACGAACGCGACCCGGCCGGGTCACGTCTTCGCCCCGCGCAGCACGTAACCCACGCCGTGCACGGTGTGGATGAGCTTCGGACCACCGTTGTCGATCTTGCGACGCAGATAGCTGATGTAGGTGTCGACGATGCCGGTGTCGCCGTTGAAGTCGTAGTCCCACACCCGCTGGAGGATCTGCGGCTTCGAGACCGTGCGCCCGGCGTTGGCCATCAGGTAGTGCAGCAGCCGGAACTCGGTGGGCGACAGACGCAGCGGCTCGCCCGCACGGGCCGCCTGGACGCCGTCCGGGTCGAGTTCCAGGTCGGCCACGCGCAGCAGCGCCGTGGGGTCGCCGCTCGTGCGGCGCAGCACGGCACGGATGCGCGCGATCAGCTCCTGGAGGTCGAACGGCTTGGTGACGTAGTCGTCGCCGCCCAGAACCAGGCCCTCGATCTTGTCCTGGGTCGCGTCACGGGCGGTGAGAAACACGACCGGGATGTGGCCCGTGCGAGGCGCCGCGGCCGACCCGTACCGCTCACGCAGTCGGCGGATCACCTCGAAGCCGTCGAGATCGGGAAGCATGACGTCCAGCAGGACGAGGTCGGGCGAGACCTCCTCCGCCCGGTCCAGGGCCTCCTGGCCGGTGCCGGCGGCGGCGACGGTGAAACCGGCGTGCCGCAGGGCCGCGCACAGCAGTTCCCGCACGGTGGGATCGTCGTCGACGACCAGCAGATTCACGCCGGTCGAGGCCGCTGCGCGGGGCTGGCCTACGAGGCCGGTGCCAGGTGGGGCAGAGCGCTCAGCAGGGGTCAAAAGAGGCCTCCAGGCGACCGGGAAACGCTCCCGGCCCCGCCGGATACGCGGACACGGCAGAAGGCACGCACCCCGCGGCGGGCGGGATCCTGCCCGGCAGGATACGAAAGAAGGCTGTCATCACCACGTAAGGCCCCCTGGCACCACGTGTAAGGCCGCTGTCACCGCGGCCCACGGAAACCGCGCACCGCCGACAGCAGGCTCCCGGCGAACCCGGCCAGGCCCCCGACGAGCAGCCCGAACACAACCGTCCGCAGCACGCTGCCGCTCAGCTCGACCTCCATTCCCCCCATCTGGCTGCCGAACATGCTGACGCCGAAGTTCCCGGACGCCCCCACCAGCCAGGCCGCCAGGCCCAGGACGACCGCCGTGACGACACCGAACCGCTCAGCCATGGCGAGGTGCCCGGACAGCGGGCCCCGATAGGGAAGCAGGGGGCGGCCCCGGCTGGGGTGCGTGGCCCGGGCCGCCCGGTAGGCGCAGGCGAGCAGGATCAGGCAGGTCACCGCGAGGGCCGCGAGCCACAGCGGCCATCCGCCCGCCGACAGGGACCTCAGGTGCTCGGTACGGTCGGGCTGCTGACCACCGCCCATCCCACCCGCACCACCCATGCCGCCCATGAGAGCGGCGAGCGGGTTGCTGCCGCCGTCGCTCTGCACCGGGTGCACCGCGGCTGTCCACGAGGAACCGACGCCGAGCGTCATGAACACCGCCAGGGCGTTCGGGGCGACGAGCAGGACGGCACCCGCCGCCGAGCCGGCCCGGCCACCGGCCACCGTCCCGACGACCGTCAGGGCCACCAGCGGAACGGCCGCGAGGACGAGGGTCGTGCGGACGACGGCCGAGAGGCTCGGGCCCCAGCCGGCGCGCAGCCCGGCCAGCGCACCGCCCGTCGTCAGCCGCACCCGACGGCTGATCAGGCATCCCGCACCGAGTACGACGGCCACCCACAGCAGCGCGCCAAGGCCCGCCGATCCCGCGCTCACGTGGTACGACAGCGCCGGCTGCGCCCCCGTACCGCCACCGTCCATGAGGCCGCCCAGGCCACCACCGCTCGCACCGCCCATGAGATCACCCAGGCCGCCACCGCCACCGAATCCCCCAGCAGACCGGTCGCCGCCGGCTCCTCCCATCCCGGTCATCGCCGACGCGGGCATGCTGGCCGATCCTCCTGCCAGGCCGGCCACGATCATGAAGGTCACCAGCGCCGTGGATCCCGCTCCGGCCGACCGAACGGCCAGTTCACCGGCGGTGAACCGCCGCTGCTGCCCCTGTCCCAGTCGTCGGGAGAACGCGATCCACAGGACGAGGGTGCCGACCAGCGTGACGCCGAGCGGTACGGCATCGACCGCACCGCTCATCGACGGTCCCATGCCGCCGCCACCGCCGAACAGGGACGCCAGACCGCCCATCGCCCCGGTGTCCGCGGAGACATCCGAACCCGCGCTCACCGAGCCGCCGACGGCCATGGCGGTCAGGGCCATCGAAAGCGACCACAGCGATCCGAACGATCCCGTGTCCAACAGGGCCAGTGCCAGCGCGGACACGGCCGCCATGGCGACCACTGCGCAGAGCGCGGCCGCCGCGCCTTCCAGGGCGTTCTGCCACGGGCCGATCAGCCGGACCGGCACCGTGCGGTGTGGGGGCCGCGGATCCGTACCAGGCGAGGGGCTTGAACCAGGCATGGTCCGGGGGCGGGGCGTGATGGCAGCCATGAGGGAAACACTCCGCTTCGCTCGCGGGGGAACACGCGGCGCCGAGCGGGGGACCACGGCGCCGCGCGTGAGGGGACCCGCACACACTGGCGGTTCCGGGTACGACGTTCCCGAGAGGTTCTGGGAGGTTTCTGAGAGCCGGTGAGAGAGCGACGCAGGTAACGCAGCGCCCACGACCGACGTGCTGTCCCTCTCTCAGAAAGTTCCCAGAGTTCTCCTCCGCCGCCGCGTGGGGATCCCTCGGGTGAGCGCGGTGGCCGACTAGGTCGGCATCCGCTCGCCGCCGAACCCGCGGTTCCCCCGCTCGCCGAGGTCCCGACCGCCGGACCCTGCCAGTGTCTGGGAGGGCGCGGCACCGAAGCGCCGGCGATAGGCGGCGGAGAACCGGCTCAGGTGGGTGAAGTCCCACCGCCCGGCCGCTTCGGTGACTCCGGTGGCACCCGTGAGAAGGTCGGCGTGAACACGGTCCAGGCGGACGTTACGCAGGTACGTCAGCGGGGTCACGCCGAGGTGCTCCCTGAATCCTTCCTGGAGACGTCGGGCACTGACGCCTGCCGCCCGGGCCAGGTCCCCGATGGTGAAGGGGGTCTCGGGGTGGGCCTCGATCAGGTCGACGGCCTTGCGTACCGTCCGCGGGTAGGCGGGAGGCTGCGGACGCAGCAGCGCTTCTGTGTAGTTGTGCGTCTGGGCCAGCAGCAGGCCGCTGACGAGGAGGCGCTCGAAGTGCTGCTGGACCGGGCGCCGGCCGATGAGCCCGCCGGTGCTGTCGGACTCCGCAAGCAACAGGTCCAGGGTGCTGCGCCAGCTACGCCCGGGCGCGGACGTCAGATCGAAGTCGAACGCGAATTCCAGTGGAGCCTGCAGCGTGCGGCCCAGGAGAGCCTCGAGTTCGGCTTCGACGAGACTCCGGTCGACCTTGATTCCCAGGTGTTGCTCGCCCTGGTCGCAGCTCAGCAGCCGGTGCTGCTGTGCCGGTGTGAAGACCATCGCGTCTCCGGCGGTGGCCACCATTTCCTGGCGGCCGGTGGCTGCTTCGATGGCCCCTCGCAGGACGACGTTGACGTGGTAGTGCGACGGCGTCCGCCCGGGATCGACGCGCGTGCGCTGACCGAAGGTCATCAGGCCGACGGTGATGTGCTCGGTGCGTGTGCCGCGGAGTTCGCCGCCGGGGCCCTCGGGGCCCGACAGCGGAGTGACCTCGGCCGGGTAGAACAGGTCGTTGAGGCGTTCGCGGAAATCCTCGAAGCCCGAGTCGCGGCACAGCACGTGGCTCGCCAGGAGGGAGCGGCCCATGCGCCATTGTTATCCGCGCCCAGCCTGCGCAACAAGGGCCGATCCACGGGTTCCCGCAGATCACGCCAGGTCATCGCACTGGTGCGAGCCTCGTCACACAGGCGGTGGACGCGAGTCCTTCCTGAGCCCTCCTGGCCGCTCCCCGGACCGGCCGTCCGGAACGCGTCGCGCGATTCGGGTGGCGGTCGCGCTTTGCGGATATCGCCCCCGGCCACGGCTCCCTAGCGTTTCCCTCAGCCCGTTCGCCCGGCACCGCGCGGCGTGCGGAGAAGCGATTGCCTCGCATCCTGGCCTCCGCACCTTCGGCGCTTGGCAGGACGTTCGCCCGTGCGGACGCTCGTCGGCGCACGGCAGCAGACGCACATCGGGGCCGCGACCCCGGTCGAGGAACGCGCCACCACTGGAGGTATGTCATGCCCGGAACCGGCGAGGCGACGAAGGCCATCACGGCCGCCGCCGTGGACAGTTTCCGTGACACCCCGGACCGGCGCCTGCGTGAACTGCTCCAAGGGCTCGTCCGCCATCTGCACGGTTACGTCCGTGAGTTGCGCCCCACGATCCAGGAGTGGGAGTACGCGGTGGACTACCTCACGGCCGTCGGGCAGAAATGTGATCCCACCCGCCAGGAGTTCATCCTGCTCTCCGACGTGCTGGGTGTCTCCATGCTGGTCGAGACGGTAAACGAGCAGGGCGGCGGCACCGAGAGCACGGTCCTGGGCCCTTTCCACGTCGTGGAGTCCCCCAAGCGCGAGAGCGGCGACAACATCGACCTCATGGGCACCGGAACACCCTGTGTCGTCTCGCTCCGCGTCACATCGGCGGACGGCAGCCCACTGGCCGGAGCGAGCGCCGATGTCTGGCAGTGCACCGAGGACGGCTTCTACGACGTGCAGCAGCCCGACGTCCAGCCGCCGGGCAACGGACGTGGACTGTTCAGGACCGACGACGAAGGCCGCGTGTGGTTCCGCACGGTCGTGCCGAGCCACTACCCCATTCCGACCGACGGCCCGGTGGGAGTGCTGATCGGCGCCACCGGGCGGCACCCCTACCGCCCGGCGCACATCCACTTCATCGTCGAGGCCGACGGTCACCGAACGCTGACGACACACATCTTCGTCGCCGACGGCCCCTACCTGGACTCGGACGCCGTCTTCGCCGTGAAGGAGAGCCTGGTCGTCGACTTTCCACAGGTCGAAGACGAGGAGAAGGCCATCGAGTACCGGGTCACCGCTCCGTTCCGCATGGCCGAGTTCGACATCACCGTCGACCCCGAGACGGACAAGGACGCCCGGTGATGAACACCCCGCTCGACTTCAGCTACCAGGCGCTCCCGATGCGCGTGGTGCTGCGCACCGGCGCACTCGACCGGCTCGCCGACGAGATCGACCACGCCGGCCTCGAGCGGGTCATGGTCCTGTGCTCACCCGGACAGCGGGAGCTCGCCGCGACCGTCGCCGGCCTCATCGGCCGGCGCGCTGTGGACATCCACCCCCACGCCCGGATGCACGTGCCCGCCGAGTCGGCGGCCGAGGCCCAACGACGTGCGAAAGAGGTGAACGCGGACGGCTGCGTCGCCGTCGGCGGCGGTTCGGCGATCGGCCTCGGAAAGATCGTCGCCCTGCGGTACGGCCTGCCGGTCATCGCCGTCCCGACGACGTACGCCGGCTCCGAGATGACGCCCGTGTGGGGTCTGACGGAGAACGGCGTCAAGCGCACCGGCCGCGATCCACGCGTCCTGCCGGTCTCGGTGCTGTACGACCCCGCGCTCACCGTGAACCTGCCCCCCCGCCGTCTCCGTGGCCAGCGGCATTAATGCGATCGCGCACGCGGTCGAGGCCCTGTACGCGCCGGACGCCTCCCCGGTCATCGACCTGATGGCCGAGGAAGGTGTACGGGCGCTGGCCACCGCGCTCCCGGACGTCGTCGCCGACGGCGCCGACCTCGACGCCCGCGCCCGGGCCCAGTACGGCGCCTGGCTGTGCGGTGCCTGCCTCGGGGCCACCACCATGTCCCTGCACCACAAGCTCTGCCACGCCCTCGGCGGCACCCTCGACCTGCCCCACGCCGCCACCCACACCGTGGTCCTCCCGCACGCCCTCGCCTACAACCAGGTCGCGGCACCCAAGGCGGTGGCCGCGCTCGGCCGCGCTCTGGGCACCTCCGCCGACCCGGCCTCGTACCTGTGGGATCTCGCGGGCCGGCTCGGCGCCCCGCGGTCCCTGCGCGAACTCGGCATGGCCGAGGACGACATCGACCGGATCGTCCAGGTCGCGCTGGCCAACCCCTATGCCAACCCTCGCGAGGTGACCGCGGAAGGCCTCGGCGGACTCCTGCGTGCCGCCTGGGCCGGAGGGCCCCCGGCTAGCGGCACGCCGATCGCGTAGGTGGTCAGAGGACTATGCGGCACTGGCTGAGGGCTCATATCTGCCCGGGTGCAGCCTCACGCATCGTTCGCGCTGAGTCAGCAGGGCGGATCAGCATGGACAGCGGCTGCCTCGTGTGGTGTCTGCGGGGCGGAAGCCGACGACCTGGTTGGCTCCGGAGCGTGTTCGTGGCCGGACCTCCCGCGTGCCCCCCTGCCCTCGGGGTTACGACGCCGCAGGCGTGCGCAGCGGGCGCAGGGCCTCGGCGACCCGGACGAGTTCGTCGAGCACCGCCGTCGCGGAGCCGGTCATGACCTCGTTCGGCACCAGGCCCTCCTCCTCGTCGAGGAACTGGTGCACGAAGGGAATCGCCACCGACTCGACGACTGGTGTCATCTTCAGGGTGGTCACCACCTGCTTGATCATCTGCGCGGCTCGGGTGCCCGCGGAGACACCTCCGTAGCTGACCAGGCCGACCGGCTTGTACTGCCACTCACGGTGCAGGTAGTCGATGGCGTTCTTCAGTTCGGCGTTGTAGCCGAAGTTGTACTCGGGCATCACGAACACGAAGGCGTCCGCCTCCGCGACCTTGGCGCTCCAGTCACGGGTGTGCTGGTGGGTGTACCGGCCCAGGCGCGGGTGGTGCGGTTCGTTCATGAACGGCAGGTTCACCTCGGCCAGGTCGACCAACTCGATCTCGTCGAACCCGCCGTGCTCCTTGGCATGGGTCTCGAACCACTCACCGATGGTGAGGCCGATCCGGCCCGGCCTCGTACTCGCGATAATGATCTCCAGCTTTGTCACGGGAAGCCCTCCGCTCCTTCGGTAAAGGGTGTGGGTGTGACGGTCTCAGAGCGCGCGGCCGAACATTTGGGCCAGGGGATTCGGGATGCGACCGCGCTACTGCGTGCCCGACACCAACTGGGACTGCTCGCTCAACTGATGCCAAGTCCGGTTGTGATACACCAGTGGCCGCGACGCGTCGCCCGGGGCGGCGGCGTCCGTCGGCGCGTAGTACGCGTGGGTGGCGTTGACGACGACGAGGATCGAAGCTCCCGCTGCGAAGGTGGCGGCGATGCTGCCACGGATGCGTACCGGGGCAGCGACGAAGTACGGCTCGCCGGTCGCCAGCCGGGCCCAGGCACCGGTGTCCGCGAAGCGGTCCGCTCCGCTCGTCGCACAGAGCCGGGCTAGGCCGACCTGACCGGCCCCGAGCAGGTGCACCACCACGGACGACGACTCCAGGATCGTCGGCGTCGCCGAAGAGAGGGCCGCCACCGAGAAGACGAGGAGCGGTGGCGTCGCGCTCACCGATATCACCGACGTCGCGGTCAAGGCGACCGGGCCCCGGCCGGCGTCAGCGGTCACGACCGCGACCCCGCCCGCGTGGTTGCGGAACGCCTCGCGGAAAGCGTCGGCCGACAACCCCGGCTCCAGAGAGGCATCGTCGATCAACGCAATGTGCTCCCGTGTCTGATCGCGATCAGTTGTTTCTGACATCGGCGGGTCTCCAGTCGGCATCGACGAAACAATGTGTTTGTTCAGGGCCCTGACGGGGCGGCAGAATCCATCACCCCTGCTCCGACGCCGATCCGCGCCTTGTTCGTCCTGTGGAACATCGGGCTGGTAACTGCCCTCGCCGAAGTTCGGCAGCGTGTTCGTCGTGCCGCGGTACCCCGTCCTGTGGTTCAGCCCGGCGAAGACCACGTCGTTGCGCTCGCGGAGCCGCGCCGTCGGCTCTACCAGGTATGTGCGTGACGAGTGAGATGCCCTTCACCTCGGGCGGGCCACCCGAGGTGAAGGGCATCTGGGCGACCAGCGCCCGTGACAGCGGCCCCCGACCATGTGGCGGGCATAGGCGGTGACCTCGTCCGGCTGGTTCAACAGCCCTGCAACCGATGCCGCTGGCGCAGGCGAGTCACCGGACCGGGCCGTTGGTTCTCTCAGTCGTTGCCAGCAGGCGTCCCCAGCACGGAGGCGAGGACGCCACGGAGCGTCTCCACCGGGTCGTCGACCGAGTTACGGGAGCGCCACGCCACATGACGGTCCGGGCGGACCAGGAGGCAGCCGTCGTCGTCGAACTCGCGGATCCTGGTCCACTCCCCGAGCACGTCGTCGTACTCGGCGCGCATCCCGATCGTCCGCGCCTCGATGGTGAGACCGGTTTCGCGTGAGACGGCCGCCGCGGCCTCGGTCCAGGCCGCTCCGTCGACGCCGGTGAGCACGGTGAACCGGCCGTGCCCGACGAGGTCGAGGGTCGAGACCCGCTCGGTGCCGTGCTGGAGCCAGACGTGGGGCAGGTGGGCGCCGGGATGCGTCGTCGGGTGATAGTGCAGCTCGGGGTCTCGCGTGTACTCGGGGAACGGTGTGCCGTCGTCCGCGACGGCGGTGGACGTGTACCGCTGCCCCAGCTCCACGCCGTGGGCGTTCAGCTGGTAGTTGACCAGCTGCACCGCGTCCAGCAGTTTGGCTCGGCGGGCCGCCCCGGCTTCGCCCGGGGCGAAGAGCTCGTCGATGATCGCCCAGCCCTGCTCGGGGGTCTGCCCGTAGGCCAGGCCGATCGTCTCGCTCAACGGCTGGAGTTCGGCGAGGCTCTTGATCGCCCGGTCGATCACCTGGCGTCCCACCGGCTTGCGCTCGTCGTGGTAGCTGTCCAGCAGCTCCTCACCGGCGTCTCCGCGTAGCACGAGGGCCAGTTTCCAGGCCAGGTTGTAGGAGTCCTGGATCGAGGTGTTGCTGCCGAGTCCGTTGGACGGCGGATGACGGTGTGCCGCGTCGCCGGCCAGGAAGACCCGGCCTTTGCGGTACCGCTCGGCCACCACATGGTTGACCTGCCACTGCCCGATGTGCTTGATCTTGAACTCGACGTCGGGATCCCCGATGCCGGCCCGGACGATCTCGGCGACCGCCTCGTCCGAGGTGTCGGCGGGCAGCAGGTCGTGCATCAGGAACAGGGCCATCCACTCCGTGTGGGGCACGATGGTGGTCCACGGGCTCCACAGCACGTTGGTGCCGGGGGGCGAGACCCAGAACAGGGCGCCGGGACGGTGCTTGGCGAAACGGGTCAGGTCCGCCTCGATCCACACCGTGAAGGCAGAGCCGATACCGGCCTCGCCCTCCATGGCGAAGTCGAGAACGCGAGCGACGGTGCTGTTCCCGCCGTCGGCACCTATCACGTAGCGGGCTTCGACGGTGTATTCCGCACCGTCGTCGCGGCGCCGCAGTGTGGCCCGTACCTGCTCGTCGTCCTGCTTGATGTCGATGAGTTCCGTGTTGAACCGGATGTCGGCCTTGCGTTCCCGCGCCGCGTCCAGGATCACGGGTTCCAGTACGTTCTGGGGCGCGTTGCACATGTCGCACGGGCTCGCGGCCGCGTACTCGCTGCGACGGTCCAGGCCCTGACCCCAGGTCATCATGCGTGCCAGTTCGACGCCCGCGAACGAGGTCGCCCACACGTTGGTGCCCATGAGGTCGGCGGGCATGGCGATCTCGCGGACCCGGTCCTCGATGCCCAGGTCGCGCAGCACCTCCACGGTCCGCTGGTTGGTGATGTGCGCGCGAGGGGTGGGCGCTGTCGACGGGTACTTGGTCACCGTGATCGCGTCGACGCCGTACTCGGCCAGAAACGCGGCCGCGGTCAGTCCCGCGGGTCCGGCGCCGACGACCAGAACGTCCGTGTGGACGACGTCGCCCGTTTTCGGCGCTTGCTTCATCGCCATCTTTTCATCGCTCCTCATTGAGAACCGCCGACGTGGGCGGGTGGATAGTCCGCATCAGAGTCGGGAAGTTCTGATCAGAAGACGGCGATGGGCGGGAGGCCCAGAAGTGCCCGGGCGTAGGTTTCGTGTCCGATGCCGGGGCTCAGGATGGCGTGCCGCGCGCCTGTTTCGAAGTCCCGCCATACCCGGTTGGCCGGATTCACGGTCGCGAAACTTCCGGCGCCGCCGATGCTCATGGACAGCGTCACGGCTTCGCGGAGACTCTGCAGTGCGACCGCGATGTCCATGCGGACCCTGCCCCGGGTCACGTCGTCGGGCGGCTCTGTTCCCACCGACCGATCCACATCGTCGGCGGCACGAAGGATGTGCAGAAACGCGGTGTCCAACCTCGACACGGCGGTCGCGTAGTTGAGCTGGTAACTGGGTGAGTCCGATGCCTTCTGATAAAGGGATCCGACCACCGGGCGTCCCTTGTCGATGGCTTCCCGGGCCAGGTCGACAGCGGCCTGACCGGCTCCGAGCAACGGCCCCATGAGCCCCAGGATCATCGCGATCTGTACGGACCCCGGGATTTCCCGTGCCTCCGGATGCTCGGACCTCGAGCCCCCGGACACGATCCGGTCGAATTCGATGATGCGGTGGTCGGGGACGAACACGTCCGTACCGACTGCCGTGTTGCTTCCGGTGCCACGCATTCCCGCGATGTGCCAGGTGTCCTCGATGGTGAGATCCGTGTAGGGAACGAGGCCGAACCTGAGGCCCGCCAGGCTGCCGTCCTCGGCGAGAATCGGGAACGGCGTCATCGTCCAGTCGGCGTGCAGACAACCGGAGTTGAACGGCCATTTCCCGTTGAGCACGTAGCCGCCGTCCACCTTCACCGCCGTGCTGCCCATGAAGTTGGACGTGCCCGCGACGGCCGCGTCCGGGTTGTCTCCCCAGATCTCCTCCTGCGCCCGGTCGGTGTTCAACGACGCCGCGAGGTTGGTGACCGCGTAGATCATCGTGACCCAGGAGGCGGCCGCGTCGCCCCGCCCGAGTTCGGCGAGTACCTGGAGGGTGGTCCGCATGCCTGCCTGATGGCCGCCCCACCGCCTGGGCGTGCCGAGCCGGAACATACCCGCGTCGCGCAGGGCGGCAACGGCGGTATCGGTGATGTTGCGCTGCTCGTCTCCGGCGGCAGCCTCCTTGCGGAGCAGTTCACGCAGGTCCGTCGCCCTCGCGATGAGGTCGGCGTCGGTGGCCGTGCGGCCGGCTGGCTGGCTGAGTGTTTCGGGCATCGGAAGCTCCTGTCCGCGTTGACAGTCGATTGCGTCAGTCTCAGCGGGCTGCCGATGCCGTGCGATCCGGATTCCGAAGCGGACGATCCGGGATGCGAAAGTTTGGTCAGACCGGGGCCGACCGGCTACGACGGCGGGTCTGCGACGGAGGCTCGCCGTACCGCTCGCGGTAGGCGCCGGCGAAGCGCCCCAGGTGTGTGAATCCCCAGCGTGTGCAGAGATCGCCGACCGGTCCCGCATCGTTCAGGAGATCGCGATGCACCCTTTCGAGACGAACGTTCTGCAGGTACTTCATCGGGGACATCCCGAGCTGAGCGTGGAACCCCTGCTGCAGGCGGCGCCCGCTCACCCCCGCCACCTCCGCCAGCTGCGTCAGCGTCCAGGCCAGTTCCGGGGCATCCTCAATGGCTTCGACGGCACGCTTGACCGACGACCAGCGCGCCGGCGCCTGGCTGCTCCACACGTCGCCAGAGTAGTCGTGCGACTGTGCGCGCAGGAGCGTGCTGATGACCAACCGCTCCAACTGCTCGCGATGATGTTTCGATGTGCGGGAGAGGCTGTCTGGTGTCGCGAGGTCGTGCAGCAGCAGACCGAGCACGGAGAGCCAGCTCTGGCCCGCGGGCGTGCTGAGATCGAGCCCTATTCCGAGCCGCACGGGCGGCCGGACCGGCCGCCCGATCATCGCTGCCAGCTCGCTCTCGAAGGCGTCCTGCCGGATCTTGATGCAGAGGACTTCGGCCCCCGCGCTCCAGCGCGGCATGAACGCGGGGTTGTCGGTTGTCACCACGGAGGCGAGGCCGGGGCCCACCGTGACATCGCGAGAGCCGAAGTGGCACAGCAGCTGACCGGTGATCGGCACGGTGACGTGGTACGCGTGAATCGGGTCGAGCACGATCCGCACCTCGGTTCCGAACTGGACGGAGCAGAGCGTCAGATGCGTCAGCTCAACGGCCCGGACGACTGACGGCTCCGGCTCGGCGCCGGGACTCAGCAGTTCCCAACTGCCGGGGCAGGCGAGGACGTCGTCGAGCGTTCTGGTGACCACGGCGAGGTCGGTGTCCCGGCACAGCTCGAACGCTGACAGTGTGTCGGAGCCGAGGCGGTCAGGCACCGCGGCGGCTTCCCGGCCGACGTCGTTTACGAATGTCATCATTTGCCTCTTTTGCATGTAAATAGAGACTCTTACGATGATATTGGATATCTTGATACTGGTAAGTCCTGGTCAGGTTCACTCGCCGGTGGGTGTCTGTCTGGCCGGTTGTGCCGTTGGTCTGTTGTAGGGGATCGGGAGTTGGCTGCGGCCCGGTGTGTTCTGCAGGACTGCGCGGCGGAGTTGTCCGAGTCATTCGTGTCGTCGGATCAGCGCCGTGGGGGAGCACTGTATCGGCGACGTCAGTTGCCGGGCACGCAGCGGAAGTCCGTAGAGCCGATGGTCGCGCGGCAGGCTGAGGGAGGCAACCCGCAGGCCCTGATGAACATCACTCCAGCCCGTGCGGAACCCAAACCGTGGGGCAGGTCGACCTGTCACCCAAACCTGCAGCAGACGCGATCCGTCGTGCGTCGGTGAGAAGGTCGCGGTGAGCAGGCGCGATACACCTTCCCGTTCGCCCCGCCCGAAAGCGATCGACGGATCCTTGAGGTACGCGCCGCGATGCAGCCCATGCCACACGGTGAGTCGGCTCGCCCGTATCATCGGCCGCCAGTATGTACTCGATCTTCTCGTCGGTGCCCCTTCCGGTGCCAGCGACGCTGTCAACCGTACATGGATCCTCGGAACCGCGTCAGCGGTATCAATTGCCATAGACAAGAAAATCGGCGGCACCGACGCGTGGTCCCTGTCGGCTCCTGCCTCAGGGAAATCGACATCCACCTCCAGCCGCAATGTCGGCTCCCCGGCTTGCAAATCGCCTGCGGATTGATCGACGGGCACGTGGGAATCCGCAAAGCGAATCTTGCGCTGAGCTTCAAACGGGCTGAATAGCCGCGACAGCGCCTCAAGAATAGCGGTCTTGCCTGAGTCGTTCGGGCCAAGGGCACATGTCGGGTTATCGAGCTCGATTTCCGTTGAGTTCGATCCAAAGGACTGGAAATTGCTCAGTCGCAACGTCGTAATCTTCGCTGGCTCCACTCCCCGTTAATCCATACCTGCCATTTAACGCAAGGTCAACCGGTAAGTAACACGGAGTAGCATTGGTCACGCTGTGTTGCTGTCTCGTCGGCTGCGGCAACGGTAAGTCCGGCTACGCTGGCGTCGTTGACCGGTCGGGGTGCCGGCCGAGGGCTATGACCCGGATGGCGCTCGCGCGGAGTTGGTCGGCCGGGTCTCGTCCCGCGGAAAGTGCGACGCCGCGCTGCTGCGACTGACCGATGCGGCACGAGCGGCAACGGGGGCGGTCTTCCGTGCGCATGCACAGGCGATGCTCGACGTGCTGGTGGTGGCGTCTCCCGAGGGCGAGGGTGAGCGACTGCTGCGTGCGCTGCGAGCCCGAACCGTCTGCGCTTGCTCACCCGATCGGTTGTGTAGGTCGCCGTCTGTTCCGGTAAGACAGGCATGGCGGCTTTCTTGGTGGCGCATACCATTTATGTGTGTACGGGTGGACTTCTTCGTGAGCAGGAGCCGAGGTGACCCCTGAGGATGCTGGCCCGGATAACCGCGCAGAGGAGCAGCCTCAGCCGGTGGCGTCCGGCTGCCCGGCGATCTGGGACGAAGAGGGTCGGCGCGAGGGAGCGTCGGGCAAGGAGACCATGGAGACGCTGACCCTCGTGCTTCAGCAGGCGACGATGTGCCTTGGTGGCCTGGGAGCCTTGATGCACCGGTGGGTTCCCTCTGCCGGTCGGCTGCGCCTGGTGTCGCTCAGCGGGCTCACCCCGCAAAGCGCCGAAGCGTGGGCAGATCTGCACGCTGAGGCGGACGTGGCACCCGTGCGGGCCATGCGGGGCGGCTTCGTCTGGGTGGGCGGGGACAGCCTGGGCGTCGGGGCGGCGGGCACGGCGGCAGTGCCACTCCTGGGGGCCGATGGGCCGGTCGGAGTGCTGTCTGTACTCACCGCAGGGGCTGATGAACCGGGTGAGGTTCAACGGTCCTTCCTGCGTGCGGTGGCGGGGTGGGCTGCTGGGCGCCTGGGCGGCGGACCAGGCATACCGGCGGGCCCGGGGCCAGTGGCCGGAGCCGAGCGCTCCGTCCGCATGGGTGAGCTGACCGCCGCGCTGGCCGAGGCTGTCACCTCACAGGACGTAGCGGAGGTGTTTGCGAAGCATGTCCTGGCTCCGTTCGGAGCCGACGGGCTGATGTTCACGGTGCTGGAGGGCGGGCGGGTCCATGTGATCGCCGGCATCGGCTACCCACAGGAATTCCTCGAAGCGGTCAGGGACACTCCGGTCTCCGCCAGTGCCCCGGCGCTCGACGTAGTGCGCACCCGTGTTCCCCGGTTCGTCGAATCAAGTACGGAGTTCTTGCAGCGCTATCCGACGATGAGGGGCTTGTGGGAGCTGGCACCGAAGGAGGCCTGGGCGTTCCTGCCCCTGATGGTGTCCGGACGCGTCTTGGGTGTGTGCGCGGTGTCCTTCGGCCATCCACGTTCCTTCGGAGACGAGGATCGCACCTTGCTGACGGCTCTCGGTGGTCTGGTCGGCCAGGCGCTGGAGCGGGCCCGGCTGTACGACGTAGAGCACGCCCGTTCCCAGGAACTGCAGCGCGGTCTGCTGCCCAGGATGCTGCCTCGCCTGCCTGCCACCAGCGCCGCCGCCCGCTACCTGCCCGCAGGAAGGGACGAAGATGTGGGTGGTGACTGGTATGACGTGATTCCACTGTCCGCCGACCGGGTCGCCCTGGTGATCGGCGACGTCATGGGGCATGGCATCACCGAAGCGGCCATCATGGGCCGTCTGCGTACCGCCGTACGGACCCTCGCAGACCTCGAAATGCCTCCTGACGAGCTTTTTATCCATCTCAATGACCTCGTCAGCGACCTCGGCGAGGACAGCTACGCCACCTGCCTGTATGCCGTTTTCGACCCCGTCGCAGGTAGGTGCACCTACTCCCTGGCCGGTCACCCGTACCGCTTCAGAATGCCTTCACAGCCTGTGAGCTGTGGCTTTGCCGGACGGTCAGCTGGCTCGGTGGTACTCATTGATCAGTCCGGCGACGGCTTGCCGGCGTTCGATCCGGGCTGCTGGCAGGGGGATGACGTTGGCATCGTCCAACGGTGCGAGCTGGCCGCGGCCTTGATGCGGCCGATGCCGGTTGAAGTGGCGCGCGTAGTCCTTGAGGACCTTCTCGGCGTGGCCGCGGTCGAAGATCAGGAGCCGGTCGGTGCACTCCTCGCGTGCTGATCGTACGAACCGCTCGGCGTGGGGATTGCAGTTGGGAGAGCGCGGAGGGATTTTGGTGACGTTGATGCCCTCGCTGGCGAAGACGGCATCGAAGGCGGCCGTGAACTTCGCGTCCCGGTCGCGGATCAGGTGAGTGAAGCCTGATGCTCGGTGGCCGAGTTGCCAGAGCAGCTGGCGGGCTTGCTGGGCGGCCCAGGCGGCGGTCGGGTGCGCGGTGACGCCCAGGATGTGGACGGTTCGGGTGCGGACCTCCATGACGAACAGCGCGTACAGCCGCTGCAGGCTGATGGTGTCGACGTGGAAGTAGTCGGTGGCGAGCAGGCCGTGGGCCTGGGCCTTGAGGAAGGTGGTCCACTCACTGCGCACCGGATGTCGGCGCGGGGCCGGCCCGAGGCCGGCGGCGCGCAGGATGCGGTGGACGGTGGCCGGGCTGGCCTTGTGCCCGAGGCGGCGGAGTTCGCCGTGAACGCGTCGGAAGCCCCACCGTGGGTTCTCGGCGCCGAGCCGGATGATCAGGTCGCGTAGCTCTTCGGGTATCGGTGGGCGTCCCGGTGAGGCGGGTTGTGTCCACTTGTCCTTGATCAGACGCTGGTGCCAGGCCAGGAGGGTGCGCGGGGAGACGATGCGATGCCGGCGCAGCGCCCGCGGGAGGAGTCGGGCGAAGGCGGTGAGCAGTGCCCGGTCGGGCCAGCTGGGTTTGGGGGCCGCGACCTGTCGGCGCAGTACCGCGACCTCGTGTCGCAAGATCAGTATCTCGGCCTCCTTCGCCGCGGAGGATCGGGAGAGCAGGACCAGCCACGCGAAGATCCGCGTGGTGATCAGGTAGAGCGTTCGTACGGCCACAAGGTCCGATGGTGCCCGATCGGCCCGCGGAGCGTTGTCCCAGGTCACAGGCTATGCAGCCATTTTGAAGCGATACGGGTGGTCCGCTGGTTGATCTGGGCGATTTTGGGGAGGCGTGTGCCAGTGCCCACTCGAAGCCTTCACGGGAAATCTCGACCATGAGGACAGTTTTCTGGCCTTCCTTGGTACCCCATCCGCAGCGGTACATCATCCACGGGAACGACGGCTTGATCCACGTCAAGACTCGTTCACAGCCCTTTCCGTCTGCTCCCGTCCTTGACGCCGCCGTACAACCCCCATTCGCCGAGGCCGGAGTAGAGCAACGCTGTGCGGCATTGGGGAGCCGACAGGCACTCGGCCTCACCTGCGTACACGGCCACCAGCGAGTCGCTTCCCCGCCACCAGGTGTCCGCCAGCCCTGTCACCTCCTTCACCGGCTCGAACGTGTCCAGGTCGAGTGCGTCGATGTCATCGCCGGTGACCCTGGTGACCTGCTTCGCCCACATCGATGCATGGTGAGCCAGTGCAACGGACTCCACCCACCCTTCGACGGTCTGGTGCAGAGGTGTCCATCGATCGCCGTGTATGCCGAACTCACCCCCGGGGCCGATCATGAACGAGTACGGAACCGCGGTCCGCTGGGGCCCCGCTTCGAACCACCATCCTTCAGCATGTGAACCTTCCGGAACGTCGGTGTCCAGGTACTTGGGTCCACCGTCGTAGTGGGGAGCGGGAGGCAGGACGAGACCACCCCAATGCTCCTGATACGCCGTCACCCGGTCGATCTCCGCAGATGGAATCCCGAGCGCAAGCCACTGCTCCCTGTGCCGGCTCACCCGCGGCACGTCGACCTTGATGCCGTGAGCGAGGACAAAATATCGGGCCCGCCGCGTCAGCCTCTCGGGCGCATGATTGAGATGAAAGTCCACGCGAGTGACGCTACTTGGTGCCGATCAGTACAGACCCGCCGCGCAACGTACGCTTCCGGACGCATACCATCCGAGCCTCGTCCGAAGACTGACGGCATGACAGCAAGACCCATGTCAAGGCGCGTTCGTAGACCATTTCTCTGATCACGTCTTTGCCGCACGCTGATCACGTGATGTGTCAACCCAGCAGATCGACGACCTCGCGGTAGTCGTCGTAGGCCTCGCCGTACTGGTGGGCGGCGAGGAGGAACATGGAACGGTCCGTCAACGCCTGTCCCAGTGCCTCCCGGCTCTGCTCCGTGGCTGCCGTGTCGGCCAAGCGGCGCGCGAGTGTCACGTTCTTATCAAAGATTGGGCGGAGTGGCTTCAGGATGCGGTGGCTGCGGTTCTCCCGGTGAAGGGCTGAGCGAATGGTGAGCCTCCGGTGCAGGGCTACCAGGGCGGGAAGGTGTTCGCGGGGTTCGGTCCTGGCCGTCTCTCTCAGACCGGCGACCTGTTCTTCGAGGATGGGCAGGCTGTCGAAGTATTCCCGTTTGATGTCGGGTGACCAGTCATGGAGCGGGAAGCCGAACGCAGGCGTGGGCGCACCCGGGAGCGCGATGGGCTCTGTCGGCTGGCCGGACAGAGCGTACAGAGTGGTCCACCATGACAGGATGTTGCTCCAGCTCTTGCGTTCCCCCGTCCTGTCCAGCTCGGACAGACGGGCCAAGGCGTCTTGTCGGGCCCTGCCTGCCTCGACGCGTCGGCCGGCGGCGTCCAGCATTCCGGCGTGTCGGACCAGTTGCCACGTCAGGATGGCCAGCGGCGAGTTGCCCTCATCGACTTCGGCACGGCTGGCATCCACGATGTTCGCGAAGGCCGTCAGAGCCGTGTCGTGACATCCAGCCGCATCCAGCTCGGCTGCCCATGCCACCATGGTCCAGAAATCGACCTGCGCCGAGCCTTCTGAGCGAGCTGCCTGGACCAGCTGTCCGCAGAGCTCTGCGGACAGCTGGTGATTGCCGTCCTCGGCCAGCACGGTGGCCAGCTGCCAGTGTCCGTACAGAGGACTTGGTACTTGTCCGTGCGCAAAACCCCATCGCCCGGCCTCGGCCATCTCCTCACATATCGCGAAGCCCTCAGCCCTTCGTCCGGCGGCATACAGCTCGTACCGGTACGCGGACAGAGCACGGACGAGCAACTCGGTCTTTTTGGGCTCCCCCGAGTCGATGCGCCGTGCCGTGGCAGCGGCCTCGGCGTGGCGTGCCAGTCGCACCTCCGGCCGGTCTCGGACCTCTGGCGCGTAGCCATGGGAGAGCAGTGCCTGAGTCAGCTTCGGCAAGTACGTAAGCGGACTCGCCGCCGAAAGCACTCGGTACGCCTCGACTTGTTGGCGGACGCTCGGTCTGCCTGTTCCAAGCAACATCGTGCGTGCCCGTAGCACCGCATCCTGATCGACCTTGTCGGTGTGATCCATGACGGCGATTCTGAGAGCCGCAGGAGTGGCCGGACAAGGCTGCTGAGCCGTGCTCTTCGTCCTACGAAACCGGCCTTCAACCTGTCACGATGAAGGCGGTACACCGCTCGGCGGCTCAACTCACCACGCGATCGACGCCCCACGTCTCGCCTCTGTCGTCGTCACCCATTGCCGAAAGAGGCTGTGAAGCGGCTTGATGACCCACGTCAAGCCTCGTTCATAGTCCTGTTTGCCAGCCGGGGCCGGATGTGTGCCGCTGGTCGGCAGTCGGATGCCGATGGTGCAGCAGGTCCTGCTCGCTGACGGCCTGGTCCTCGGAGAGACGGGCCATCGTGGCGCGCACCGCGTCGGCGTGCGACCAGTTCGGCGCCGCGCGCTCTTCCACCATCCGGCGTGCCCAGGCAGGACGCTTGTCAGCCATCGCGGTCCCCTGTACGGTCCAGCGGCGCAGCCTGTGCCCCGACAGGGTGATGCCCGCGGAGCGAAGGCCAGCCCTTCTGCGGCCGAGCATGGCACGGCCTCTTGATCGCGCGGAGGTGACAAGGGGCGGTGACATTCCGAATGTCAGCGACTGATGTCACTTCCCGTAGCCGCACTACCCGCGTACGTCATGGTCATCGAGTACCCGGTGCTGCGCGTGGTGAGGGCCTGACCGCGAACACCATGCCGATGTCGGCGGCCTGCTGCACCGGGTCCTGCTCCGCGCTGACCGTGAAGCCGTGTGTGAGGAAGACCTCGCAGACTGTGTCGCGGTTCTGCTGCCAGCGCTCCACCTCGACGACAGCCTGCCGGACCAGCGGCCAATGCCGTTCCTCGATGCCTCTGAGCACATCGAGTTCGGCGCCTTCCACATCGACCTTGAGCAGGTCGATGTGGTCGATGCCCTGCTCGTCGAGCACTGATGACAGGGGCCTGACCTTCACCCGGTGCGTCTCAAGCCGCCGCATCACCCGCAGCTTGCGGCCGACGAGAAAGCTGAGGACAGGAGCGGGTACGCGGCGCAGGACCGGTCCCAGGCCGCCCTGGCGGATCATCTCGACTACGGTGGCGGTGACCCGCCGCCGCTCAGCCTCGATGTTCCCCTGGTCCCGCAAAGAGGACGAGAAGATCGTGGCGGCCGGAACGTAGCTGAAATCGAGCTCGTCGTCACGGGACGCCAGACCGTAGGGGAGCGCCGTCAGACGTCCGTTGAAAAACTCGCGAGCATTGCGTTCGAGCGTCGCGTGGAGTGGCGGCATCGGCTCGAAGGCGTAGATCCGCACATCCCCGTCCAGCCGCTCATAGACGGCCGCCGAGAACACACCGATATTGGCGCCCACGTCGAGTACTGTCGCGCCCGGCGCGAACTCGACGCCGTGGGTGAAGTAGCCGCCCACCTCCTCGCGCAGGAAGGACGCCTCCCAACGATTGATACTGTGCAGTTCAATCATGTCCATGGCCATGACAAGACGATTTATCAGGGTTGGAGTCAACAATCCAGCCCGCACGCTTCACTCAACCGCTCCGGGTCTGGTTGAGGCTCCGGACTGTCTCGAGTTGAGTGGAGTCGAGAGGACCTTTCGTGACTCAGCTCCGCCGTCGCCTCGCCCGAGAGTACTCGAGGCACGCCCTACGCTCCGTAGGCATAGTCCACGTCGCGATGATCGACTTCATAAGCCGCAGACTCACCCGCAAGTACACCCCGAACTGACGCGACGCCCAATCCTCGAACAAAAAAGTCTCACGAGGAGAACGAACCGCTCTTTAACGCGGCCATGTCTGCTCCCACTCAGGTACCCGGCTCGTTCTGACGCTGGGATAGGGCTCAACGTTCAAGCCTTCTGTCCTGTCATCGCGGAGTGTGGCCACCAGGGTTCTGGACCGTGCTGCACCGATATGGAGGCGCTTGCGTAGAGTCTCGGCGGAGATCGGTCGGCGGTGTAGTTCCCAGTGTTCGGCATCCTCTCGTCGGGCCCTTTCCAGGAGGGCGTCGTGTGCGGTCCGTATCGGTCGTGGCTCGTACTGCACCGCCTCTTGGTCTGGTGGCCCCTGCGTCGCCGTCGAGTGCGCGCCGTCCTGTTCTGCCATGCCATTCATCGCCTGGAGCAGGCCGGGGCCCACTTCCGCCCAGCCGATCAGCAGCAAGGGGCCCACGGCGTCGAAGGCGGCTTTGCCGGTCTGGCCGGACAGGAGTGGGTCCGTGACGTTGAGAGCCAGGGTCATCAGGCTGGACAGAATCAGCAACCGGCGTGCCGGGCGTAGCTGCTCGGAGGGCGCGCCCTCCATGGCGAGATAGCGGATACCGAGGAGGAGGCCGAGGACTGAGAGGTCGACCGCAGGTGCGACCAGTGGTGCGACGAGGGCGGGTACGCCGAGGCGTGTGGCCAAGGCCCATACGTTGCCGAAGCCGAACAGGAACGTCAGGCCGACAACGGTACCCATGATCACGGTGACGGAACGGAAGGCCGTTGCCTGTTCATGAGATCGTCGTTCCTCGGGCAAGGTCCGAAGCGGCGGCTGCGGCCGGCTCCTCATGTGGCCCTGCCCTGCGGGTCAATCCGGTCGTCCGGGAGGAATGGTTCTGGTCGATCCTGCGGTGCGGACTCAAGGGCCTCGTCCGCTCCGGTGTCTCCCCGACCACTCCGCTGAAGTTGAAGATCGGCCCGCAGCACGACCGGTTGGGCTTTTGGTTCAACTCGGACTCGGACACACCATTGCCCCCTGAGCCCCGTTTCACGGGCAGGGTAGACTGGCACCCGCCTCCGGCTTCCCGCCGGGCGCGGGTGTTCTGTCGTCTCGGCAGGCTTGTGACTTCCTCCTTTGTGCGCTTGCGGCGCTTGCATGTGCTGCTGCCGTGCCGGTCAGCGGATGGCGATCCTTTCTCCTCGTGGGGTGTCCGCGGTCAGGGTCCGGGTGGGCGGGTCGAAGATCATGGATATCGACTCGGCGCGGAGGTACTCGACCGCGGCGGCCGATGTCGGTGGAGCTGCCGGTCCGTTCAGCTCGGCCGCGTGGTCGGTGAGGCGGATGACCAGTGCGGGCAGGTGGGGCAGGACGTGGTCTTCGCGGACGTAGGCGTTGGGTGTCCGGTGGGGGAGGGGCGGGACGGCGCTGGAGTGGCCGTGCCGGCAGCGGTAGGCGGGGCGGTGGGTCCAGTGGGACTCCATCCGGCGCCCGCATATTCCGCAGCGCAGTAGTCCCGCCAGGGTATAGGTCCGTCCCGGTGCCGTGAGTCGGGCGGCGCGAGTGTGCTGGACGGAGACGAAGTCGGCCTCGCTGACCAGTGCCGGGTGTGCCGGTGTCGTTGAGATGATCCAGTCGGTGGGGGCGTTCCAGCGCATAACGTCGCGGTGGCCGAGGCTGGTGTTGGCGGGGTCGATGAGGTCGTGGTCGGTGCGCTGACGGTTCCAGACCTGGTGGCCGGTGTAGCGGGGGTTGGCCAGGATGGAGCGCACCGTGGTGAGGACCCACCGCCGGCTGGTCGGGTGTGGGTTGCGGTCTGGGTCGGCGGCGGACGGGCTGGGTATGCCGGCATCGTTGAGGGCGCGGGTGATGCGGGCGACGCTGTGTCCGGCTAGGCGTTGGGTGAAGATCCAGGACACGACGGGCCCGCACTCAGGGTCGATGTCCAGGCGTTGGATGCGTACACCGCGGCGGCCGAGGGTGCGGTTGGGGTGCGGGCCTGCGTCGGCGAGCCGGTATCCGTATGGAGGTCGGCCGCCGAGGTAGCGGCCCTGGTCGCGGGTCTGCACGGTCATCGCGCTGCGGACCCGGATGCGGGCGCGGGCGATCTCCCGTTTGGAGAGGATGCCGAGGAGGATCATGAGTTCTTCCTGGCCGGCGATCTGCGGGTCGAAGGCGCCGCCCAGTTCCGGCACCCACACCTCCACCCCGTAATGCTCGAAGAGCGGGGCCATGGCGGCGAACTGGTTGCCGTAGAAGGCGCGTTCGCTGGAGCCGACGATGACCGCGTCGAAGTCCCTGTCCGGGGCGGCCATCGCGGCGAGCAGCGCGGCTGATTGCGGCCTGCGGGCCCAGGGTACGGTCCGGCTGCGGCCGACGTCGAAGTACTCGGCGACGATCCGCCCGTGCCCGGACGCCAGTGCCTGGGCGCCCAGCAGTTGCCAGGCTTGTGATGTGGCCGGGTCCTGGTGGTCCTCGGTGGAGACTCGTCCGTAGAACGCGAACCGCAGGCCACCCATGTGCGGGCAGTCGGTGGGGACAGCGTGCAGGGTGGAATCGTGAGCCCACCGGGTCAGGAGCCCGTAGCCCGCCGACGGGCCTGGCGTTGGGCGGGCGGCCTTTTGCGCTGCCATGTTCGACGCCTCCTGTCGGTCGCCGAGCCACCCCCTATCGAGGCGATGCCCGCACAGAGGGCACCGTGCACGAAGACCAGGGACGGTTGACCCGAAGGAGTGAACATCGGGACACTCCGCAGTCACGGAATGGACCCGAGGTGCTCAGGCTTCGACGCGGTCCGTGCATAGGCTGAGAGAGCCCCAGACTGCGCCAAGAGCTGCGTCGGAACACGCTGTCCAGGAGGAGCCGCATCGGTCGGCGCCGCGGAAGCACCTTTCGTGTCGGAGCTGTGGGGGACAGAACCCGGCGTACAGCCCGACTCGTCTGCCGCCACCTGCGGTTTTGCTTGGGAAAGGGCCTCTGAGCTGGGACGGAGGCCCTTTCCGATCTTTCAACGGCTTGCCGCGTTAGGCGACGGAAAGTTCCTCGGAAGTCCCTCAGACAGAGCTGAAAGTCCCTGAAAAGTCCCTAACGCAGGAGGAGCGGGGACGCCTCTGGCCTGGGGCAGATCATGGGTTCCGTCGGTCTCGGTATGAGGTCTGCGATCGCCGCGTGAGGTGGCAAGCGGCGTCCATCGCAACGTGGACCCGAAAGCGGCGGATGCAGTTCCTGGCGAACCCCCACAGTGCCTTGCCACGCCCAGTAGCCTCGGGCCCACGACCGAAGAGACGATCATCGCGCTGAAGAACTACGACTGGCTCGTTCGGAACAAGGGCTTGGACGAGGTTGAGCTGCACTGGGACAGTGACTCGCTAATCTCGGGCGAAGGCGGCTACGAGATCTCGCTGCTGACCGATCCCGGGTTCACGCCGGCGACGAGGAAGGGATCCTGAAAGGCGATTTCGTTTGGCGTGATCTTGTGACGAGCTGGCTTGGTGGTGATGTTTGATTGCTTCTGGCTGGTTTGTTCAACGACTTGTCCACCAGGCTGTCCCGGCTCCCGTGGCCGTAGTGGCTGTTGTGACAAGTCACGTGGGTATCTGCCGTATGACGAAGTGCAGCCCGCCGAAACCCGATGGCCATGGACGCCAGTGATCACCAGCGTCATGAACCGGCTCCAGACCCTCCCGAACACCGGCTGACCAGCCAATTCGACCGTCCTAACAACCCACACGACCACCCCGGGAGTGGAACCCGGCGCCCACCCCACGCGACAACCGGGGCGTCAGTCTGCCCCACCCCCGGAGAGGCCGCACCCCACACGCACAGAGTCCCCGTCAGCGAACTGACGAGGACTCGTGAACGATCGAGGCTAACCTCCATTCCATGCAGTTCACCCTCGATGGCGAATCCTTCGAGCTGACGCCCACGCTTGTTCGTGGGCGTCTTGCTGGTCACGTGCCCGAGGAGATCCGCGAGTACTGGGTCGAAGTAGATGGTGTGCGTTGGCCGGTCAAGCAGGTCATTTCCCTTTCGACAGGTGCCAAGCGCAGCCGGTTTCAGTCGCATGACTCTCGGCGGTGGCTGCAGAACCTCGGGTTCTTGATCGGTGCCGGATCCTCGGCCACCGAGAGCGGCTCGGGCCCGCGGCTGACCGGCGCGTCTCGTCGTGGGTCTTTCGACGCGTCCCAGCTCAAGGAACTGGAGGCGCTCGACGTCCGTGTTGCGTTCTCGTGGCTGAGCGCCGGCCCGATCACGCTGGACGAAGCCAGCCTGCCGAGGTTTCCCGGACTCCCGCGAGTGCCAGGGCTCTACCGCTACGATTTCGGTGTGGACGACGACGGCATCCGTGTGCTCTACATCGGGGAGTCCGTGGAGCTGGCCAGGCGAGCCAGCAACTACCGCAACGCCAAGACGGATCGCTCTCGTCAGCGCACCAGCCGCCGCATCCACAAGGAGATCGTCGGCCACTTGGAGTCCGGTGGTTCGATCGAATTCGCCATCGCAACGTCAGTCCGCTGGGGTGACGATGTCAAGCTGGACCTGCGGCTCAAGTCCGCCCGTCGCCTTGCCGAGAACGCCGCGGTGCTTCTCGCGCAGTCGCAGTCCGGGATCCGCGTGCTCAACATCGATGCGGAGCTGGGAGAGGACAGCGAGTGAGCAGTCTCCCGGACCTTCGCTTCCTGCTCTCGATCAACAGCGAGAACGCGTGGAGCGATCTGCTCGCCACCCTCATGAATGCCGACCAGGCGATCACCCGCTCCGTTCTCGGGATCGAGGCTTTTGGCCCGCTCCAGATTCGTCGGGAGGTCTCGAAGCCGCGGGACCGGAAGGCATCGGATCGACCCGACCTGGTGGTGGAGGCGAACGGTCAGGTTGTCGCTGTCGTCGAAGTGAAGCTGCTTGCTGGCCTCGGAAGTGAACAGCTGGAGCGGTACTACAAATACGTCGCCGAGGAGGACCGAAACGACTGTCAGTTCGTGACGGTCTCGCTTCGGCGCATCCGCCTCGACACCACCCATGCCCAGGGCTGGCAGAACCTCACCTGGGAGGAGCTCATCGCTCCCTTCACCTCGTCCCCGATGCCGTGGGCCGCGACGACCGCCACAGCCTGGGCGAGCCACATCGAGTCCCAGGTGCCGGAGGTGGATGGCGACACCGTCTGGAATCAGATCGACGGTATCGACCTCTACCTCGCCCTCCGGCTTCGTGCTGCCTATATGTACGACAACGTCACCTTGCCCGGCGGCTCATCGAAGTCCATCCAGGAGATCGGCTCCGGTGGCCTGTACGTCGCGATCGTGGACGCCCCGATTTCGGGCAGCGGTTACACCGTCCGCTGGGAAGCCACGGAGAGCTTGCCGACGCAGGACGTTGGCAAGCTCGCCGGGGGCAGCGGGCTTCGTGGGGTCGACGTTCGCTTCTTCCTCGTGCAGCAGCAAGTCACCTCCTCCAAGGCCTACGACTGGGATTACCTGGCGCTGCTCTGGCAGGAGTACCTCGCCCAAGAGGACTGGATTCCGTGGAGACCCCATCCGCCGCGCAAGACGTTGCAGTGGGAGAAGGATGGCGTGGCTCGGCTCAAGGAACTCGGCGCTCCAGCGTTCCTCGGCAATGGCTATGGCGAGGGGCAGGCCAAGCTCAGCGGTGAGGTCGAGTTTGGCGCGCGCTTCGTGCTGCCGCCCTCAACCACACTCAAGGAAGCCGCCGAGGTGCTCAGCAGGGTGGCCGTGATCGGGTCACGGATGGCACAGCACGCGACTCAGCCGCAAGCCAAGGAGACTGTGATCGCGTTGATCAACGGAGAATCCGATAGCGGCAATGCAGGGGTGGACGGATAGATGACAGGCGACTTTGGACCCGACCGCTTGCGGCAGCTCTTCGGCGACCCTAACGAGGACGGGGTCTACCTTGTTGGCGTCGTGGAGTTCTCGGACGATGCGAGCGAGGACCAGTGGTCGTACGTCGGGAACACTCAGATGGGCACCCTGGAATCAGCTGCCAACAGGCTCGGCTATGAGCGGCGTGACATCACGATTGCGGAGCCTTATCGAGAGCCTGGCCGTGGGGTGCTGCCGGACGGCACAGAGCTGGCAGTCACGTCGACCACCGTGCGAGGGAGCGCATCCTGGCATCGGAGTAGCCGGGAGCCAACGCCGGAGGAACGGCTCCGGTGGGCAGGGCATCAAGTGCCACCGCCACCTCCCCCGAGCGGGTGCCGGTCGGTCCCAACATGGAGACGGCGAGGCCTCGGATCGAGGAGCACCAGGGAGAGGTCTTCTACACGAAGACCGGCAAGCCCTTCACCTACCGGACCAACCGCTACACCATGGTCATCGTCGAGAGCCGGCGCAACGTGCAGTGGCACGAGATCAGGTCAGCGCTGGAGGCATGGCCGATCGCGGGGCCGTCGGAGGTTCCACGATGCCCCGAACCTTCTGGGCGGTACGTCTACGGGATCGTGTCCGACGAGCGGATCCGGCAAGGAGACTGGTGACAGCCTTGGACCTGCGGCTCCTTGGCGGCTGATGCGATGCTCGCCGAACCTGCCGAATCGTCGGACCCGCGGTGACCTCCCCGCGGTCGAGGTACACGCTGTCCAGCGTGACCGGGTCGAGGAGGGCGACCTCGCCGTCCCGGTCGTACCGGATGTACTTCCCCCACAGAAGCTGCGAGGAGGCCACTGGTGTTACGCGGCTTCCTCTTCCAGGGTCCCGCGCTTGTCCATCAGCTTGCGGACGAGTTCCTCCCCCGTGGCCTGCAGCTGTGCCGAGGCCTCCGGGGAGCCGCCGTCCGCGAGGACGATCACGCCCGGAAGGGTGGGGTTCGCGGCGATGACCGTGATGCCGGCGGGCTCGGTGCTGACCACCATGATCGCGTTCTCGACGGGCACCCAGTCCGTGTTGTCCTTCAACGCCTCCAGGATCTCGGCCTGCATGGCCTGGAAGGCGTCGCGCTCGCCCATCCAGACCCCCGTCTTGCTCTTGGAGTCGACGACGTCGGCGTAGATCAGGTGATCGCCCTTGGTGCGCCGGGGAGTCGGCATGACCCTCTCCTTTCCCGTGCTCGGCTTGTGTCGGCTTCGGTGGTGCCAGTGCACAACGAGAGGTGTGCGGGGAGCAGCCTTCCGCGTCGCTGGGCGGACGGCACATTTCGTGGGTGATATAACCCGGGAGATATGCGGGCGGTGCTCACGGCAGGTAGAAGGGAGAACGCTCGTGTCTTTGCGGTGGTGTGAGGTCAGGCCGCACGCGCACCTTGATCGGGGTGAGTTCCGCTTCTTCCGCGGCAGCGGCCACCGGGAGATCGACGGGGCCTGCGCTGCGGTGCTCCTCCTTGGCGGTCATTTGCTCCTGGACGGTGCGGGAGCGGCGATAGACGCCGTCCGGCATGGGGCACCAGGCGTAGCGGGCGTCGAGTGCGGCCTTCAAGCGGGTGCGGTCCGCGGTCGAACGGTCCGAGTAGAGGACTTCAAGCTCGGTGAGGTCGCAGATCGCTACGAGGCCCGCGCCGATCCTGTCGTCCCATTCGGCCGTGTTCTGGCGGAGCAGGAGGCGGGCGACGGCGGAGGTGTCGATGAGGTAGTCGGCGACGGTTACCCGTCCGCTCCGCTACCGCGGTCGTCGGTTGCCGAGTCCGCGCCCCTGGGGCGGTACGCAGGTCTCGTCTGTAGTCGTTGGTGATCGACGATTCGCGGGCCACCGGGTTGGGCGCTCTGAACAGAACTCCCGCATCGCTCAGCGTCAGAAGCGCATCGGCCTTCATCCTGAATCGCTGTTTGGGAAACACCCTCGAGCCACTGGACGGTGACCTCGACGGGGCCGCCCTCCGTGCACTGCAGCCCCAGGTGGGCCCGGCCGGGCTGCTCAGATGGGCTGCGGCTCGAAGTCCCAGCCGGGAGGGTCACCGGCCGCCGATGTCAGCGCCCGTTCGCAGGACCGCCGCAGCGGATGCCCTTCGTCGAGGACCTGCCGGGCCCGTAACAGGGTGTCCTCGCGCAGCGCGGATGCCTCGTCCTGGCGGCCCGAAAGATGGTGCACTGCGGCCAGGTTGAGGGCACAGCCCAGAGTCCATGGGTGGTTGGCGCCCAGTGCGGCTCGCATGCCGCCCCACGCCTGCCTGATCCGCCGATCGGCCTCGTCGTGGGTGTTGTCCAGCCGCCAGTGTGCCAGCCCCAGATTGCCCAGCACGCCCGCGGTACTCGGGTGGTCGTCACCGAGCTGGTGCCGGTAGTCCTCGTGGACCTGCTGGGTCAGGACGGCTGCTGCGCCCGGATCGCCGTGGGCGCGGAGCAGGGACGCGTAGTCGGCCTGGACCATCAACGTCATCGGATGCTTCGCGCCCTGAAGCTGCCGACACCGATCCATCAGGCTGCGCAGCAGGTCGCGGGCGGCCGGGGTGTCTCCGACGCGAAGCAGGCACAGCGCCTGGTTGTGCAGGGCGGCCAGCGTCTGGGGGTGGTGCTCGCCCATGGTTCCGCGGTGCAGCCGTGCGTTGTTCTCCTGCAGCGCGGCGGCCTCCTCGTGCCGGCCGACGAGCCGCATCGAACGGGCACAGGTGAGCCCGCTGAGCAGGGTCAGCGGATGGTTCGGGAGCAGCCGCTGGCGCAGGGACAGCAGTTCACGGTGGACGGCCACCGCCTCCGGATATCGGCCAAGCAGTCCGAGGGCGACCCCGAGGTTGTGCAGCGAACGCTGGGTGCGGGGTGCCTCCGGCCCATCCTGGGCCTCATACACCCGCCACACCTCGTCGAAGAGCTGGTGCGCCTCCTCGAACAGGCCCAGCGCCATGAGCGATCCGCCGAGCCCGCCCTTCGCCCGCAGCAGGTCCGCGTCGTCGGCCGCCCGCTCGTACTCCAACTGCTCGACCACGGCCCGCCCCACGGCCTCCGCCTCTCGGTAACGGCCGCACCGCCGCAGCATGTTGGCGTGCTGGTGGATGAGCACCAGCATGGACGGATGGGTCGGCGGCAGCCGCACCCGCCAGCGTGCCAGGGCCTGTTCGCACAGGGTGAGACCGGTGCTCTCCTCGTCCCGCAGCCGCAAATACTCGATGCAGTTCAGCACGAGTTCCCGCACCGAGTCCTCCGCGCTCTCCAGCGCGCCGGAGGGACCCAGATGCGGCAGCAGTCCGGAGTACGTCGGCCAGGTGCGGACGTTGGACGGGTCCCTCGGGTCGGCCGAGACCAGCACACGGCAGGCGACCGCGGACAGTTCGTCTCGGTCGGTGGGGGAGAGGGTGCCCCGCAGGAACCGGTGGTACAGGCGGTGCATCTCGACGCTGTCGACGTAGGCGTCGCTGCTGGACGCCTGTACATAGTCCATGCGTACGGCGGTGGATTCGGACAGCCGGACGAGCGCGTTCTGCCAGCGCACCGGATCAGCGGCCAGCTCGGCCAGGTGCGGCGGCAGATCCCCGGGGCGGGCCCGCTGGAGCAGTCGTACTGGGATCGAGCCGGCCGAGAACATCGCGAACAGGCGCAGCAGCTCCGTCGTCCTGGGGTTGTCCAGCTCCAGGGAGTTCAAGGTGATGGCCCAGCTGGTCTGGAAGCCGATCGGGTAGTCGGAGGAGATCCGGATGCCAATGTCCTCGGCGTCGGCGCCCCTCAACCGGGCGATGTACTCGGAGGCCGACACCCGGTTGGCCTCCAGCCAGGCCGCGGTCTGCGTCAGCAGCAGCGGGAAGTCTTCGACCGCCTCGGCGAGCTGGTCGGCCTCCTCCTCAGTGAGCCGGTCCACGTGCCGACGGGCGTAACTGATGCTCTCCGCTCGGGTGAAGCGGTCCACCTGGACGTCCGCGACCTGGCCCGAGGCCGCCCAGCCGCGGGTGAAGGTGGTGATCGCGACATGGCCGCCGCCCTCCGGAAGCAGATCGTCGACCTGCTCCATGTCGTCCGCGCCGTCCACGATCAGCAACCAACGCCGGTACGGCCGTCCCGTGCGCAGCGCCTCCCGCACCGCCCGCACCCGCTCGCCCAGCGCCCGGGCGTCGGTCAGCTGCAACAGGTCGGCGAGGTCGGCGAACTGCTGGCGGGCGGTGGCCCGGAAGCTCGCGCTGATCCACCACACCACGTCGTACTCGTTGGCGAACCGGTGCGCGTACTCGATGACGATCTGGCTCTTGCCCACGCCCGAGATCCCGCGCAGCGCACAGCGGGCACCGCCCCGGCCGCCGCGCTCGAACCAGGCGTGCAGCTCCTCCAGGATCGGATCACGGCCGGTGAAACGGAAGTTGCGGCTGGGTACGTTCCACACGGCCGGCGGAGCGTCCGGGAAACGCGGCGCGACCGGCAGGTCCTCGTCGTCGTCCGGCGCGGTGCCCTCCAGACCGAGCACGGTCAGCAGCCGGCGCAGTGCCTCCTCCGGGTCCAGGTCCCTGAGGGCGGGCGGGCCGAGGATGGCGGCCGAGGCGGGCAGCGTACGGGTGGACAGATCGACGGCCACGAACCGGTCCAGATGCGCCGCGACCACCTCGCCCAGCGCCCCGGCCCACTCGTCCTCGGTGCGATTGCCGAGCCGCAGGTACTCTTCGTCGAGGAGCAGCAGGATGCGTCCCGGTGCATCGTCCCGCAGGTCGTGGAGCAGCTCGGACAGCGGCATGCCCGGCGCCGGGTCCCAGCGCCGCAGTTCGGTACGGCGGCCGTGCCGCTCCAGCTGGTGCCCGATCCAGGTGGCCCAGGCGCGGTCGGTGCCGGCGTAGCTGATGGTGATGTGTTCGGCGGACCGGCTGTCCGGGGCGCGGGGCGTGGGGTGCACGTCCGGACGGGCGCCGCCCGGGGCGGTGGTCAGGTTGCCGTGCGTCGAGGGCACCACGAGCTGGCCGGGTCCGGTGGGCACGGGTTCCCGGACGATCAGGCTGAGCAGCTCGACCGTACGCACGGGCACCCCCCAGCGGTTGGTGATGGTCAGCCAGATCGTGCCGGGCCCGGTAGCGGTGCCCGCCGTCACCACGAAACGGGCCGGACCGTACGTCCCGCCGAACCGGTGCAGGACCACACTGGGCTCGCTCAGCGCCTCGCACACGAAGTACGGTGCGCCGTCCAGGGCCACACCGAAGTCGAACTCCTCCTCCTCGTACGGCCACGCGTCTTCGCCCGTCGGCCCGTTGAGGTCGACGGTGACGAGGTAGCTCTGCCCGGCCGTGGCCCGGCGGGGCCAGCCGACAAGCGGCTCGACCAGTAACGAGGAGGCGTCGCCGTTCATGCGCCCTCCTCCCGGGCCCGCACCTTCAGCTGGAGCGTGGTCCGTGGGTGTCCGAAGTAGAGGAACATGAAGCTGTAGAGGACCAGCAGGACTTCCCGCTCGTTCTCGGTGTCGCCGCCGAGCCGATCCACCCATGACTCCGGATCGGGCAGCCGGACCGCCGCGGCGGCCCGGAACTCCCGCAGAGCGCCGGCGACGGGCAGCTCAGGATCGGCGCATACCCGCCCCACCAGATCCCTGACCAGTAGGTGGGCGATGTCGTCGCCCACCTTCCCGGACACCGCGATACAGCCGCCTGCTCCCTTGCGCAGAAACAGCTCGGCGAACCCCCGCAGGACGTCCTCACCCTGCCCCAGATTGCGGAACGAGCGGGCGGAGTCGCAGGCGTTGAGGCACACGAGCGTGCTCCCGCCTTCGAGCGCGGACATCGGATGCAGGTCGAGCCGGTTCCAGGTGAGGGCGTCGATCCTGACCTCGTGGGCATGCGCACCGTATTCGGCGTGGCACCCCATGTACACCAGACCGGCACCGAGGTTGCGGCGGCTGAGGTCGGTGAGGAACGTCCGCGGGGTACCGACGTGCGGCTGGTGCACATAGTTCTCGAACACCTCGCGGTCACGGCGCATCCGATCGGCGTAGTACCCGAGGACGTGCCCCGCGCAGGAGGCCGGTTCACCGAACGGGGCGGTCCCGGCCCGGCGGATGGTGGTCCAGCGCACCACGGTCACCAGGGCGCCCAGAATCCCCGCGATCAGCCCGCGATCCCGCCGGTCCGGCAGCAGCAGGAGCTCCCACGGGATGTCGTAGTCGGTGTCGTCCCAGACCACCAGTTGTAGCTCCGCGCCGTGCTGGGCCCGCAGATCATTGATCCAGGCGACCAGGTCCTCCTGCGTCCTGGACCATCGGGCCAGCCCCAGCAGGACCTCGCTGGGCGGGATCGGACGGCCCCGCCGCAGATTGTGCAGGGCGAGGTCGTCCGGGCGCAACCGGGCGGACGCGGAGTCCAGCTGCATGGTCTGGGTGCCGCTGTGCCCGATCAGCCAGAACGCCTCCCGGCCGTCGGCGTAGGCGCGCTGCACCGAGAGCTTGGCGAACCCGGTGGGCAACTGCCGGTCGGGATCTACGGGTTCGGGGGCCAGCTGCAAGACCTCAGAGGGCTCGATCACATGATCGGGTACCTCGGTCGGCTGGGGCGGCGACAGCGCCTCGGGCTGCGGAGAACGCGCGGGCGTGCCCGGCCCGAGCGGGATCGCCCCGCCGAGCCCGAGGGGACCGGCCAGCTCATCGGGCATCGGTCACCTCCCGCGTGCCGAGCCCGGCGACGGTCACCCCGCCGAGCGCGTCGGCGAGCTGGAACGTCAGATCTGGATACGGCGGCCGTGCCGCGTCGACGACCACGGAGTGCAGCCGCATCCGGCCCATCGCGCCGATCCGCCCGGCCGCTGACAGCGCGTCCTCGATGCCCGTACGGCGCACCGGCCCCGGCACCCGCCCGTCGGCCCCCGTGTCCAGCGGGACGTTCCCGCGGCCGTCGGTGACCACCACCAGCCACGCCTCGACCAGATTGGAGCGCTGCTGGAAGGCCCGCCGCAGCAACCGGTCGGTCACCGCGAGCCCGTGGGCGAGGGGGCTGCTGCGTCCGGCGGGCCGGTGCAGGGCGCGTCCCACCCGGGGGTCGAGGACGCTGCGCGCCACGAAATGGTCGGCCCGCAGCTCGTGGACCGCGTCCAGGGCGCCGACCTCGACGACACAGATGGTGGCCCGCCCGGTGTAGGCCCACTGGAAGTACGGGGCCAGGGCGGACTGCCAGTCCCAGCCGCGGCGGCAGGTGTGATCGAGCAGCAGCACCAGCATCCGCTCGGCCACCGGCAGCCGTGCGTAGCTGCGGAAGTCGCCGGGCAGGACGATCAGCCGGCCGTCGCCGTCGGCCCGCAGGGCCCGGCGGGCGGGTAGGTTCTGATGCTTGGCGGCCTCGATGACGCTGGCCACGAATGCGAGGTCGCGCAGGGTGCTGGCGGGTCGTACGCCGATCACCGGGCCCCGCGCGGAGCTCGGCTCGGGCCGCCGCTGCCAGGGGATGCGCAGCGGCGCGAACTCCCTCAGGAACTGGGCGTCGTCCTCCGGGAACGGCGAGCCGACGCCTTCCCCGGCGTCGGCGGCGAAGGTGTCCAGCGCCTCGGCGGGCGAGGCGGGCAGCGCCACGGCGGCACCGGGCACCTGTCCCGCCGAGCCGCCCTCGTCGGGCACCGGGTCTGGTTTCGGCGGCTCGGGCAGCGGGCGCCCCTCGGGAGTACCCCCGGACCCGACCGGCCCACCGTCCGCGAGCACGCCCGTACCGGACGGATGCATGGGCCTGGCGGCCACACCGATGAGCCGGGCGGCCTCGTCGACCCTGTCGACAGCACACCGCTCGTCCCCACCGAACACGGCCAACGCCCGCGCCAACCGGGCCAGCCCCAGGACTCGCCGACTGCTCCCGTCGCCGTCGAACAGTCCCACGACCCGCACGGCGGCGTCCTCGGTCAACGGACACATGGCTTGTTCGGGCGCTGCGAGAACGTCCCTCCAGCTGTCGGGTATTTCACCGAGGCTGAGGGTGATGACACGGGGGGCGTGATCGTGCGGGAGTCGTGGCTCGTCGACCTCGGTCAGCTCGTCGAGGAGGCGTTCTGGCGTCAGGCCCGCGGCGTTGAGGCGGATCGGAAAGCGGTCCAGGAGGTGGGGGGAGAGGCGGCCCACCTCCGACTGGCGGCAGGCGGCGAGCCAGCGGGCGCGAGGGCGCCAGCGAGTGCGGAAGCCGGAGCGTTCCACGGCGGCGACATCGGCGCCCAGGAGCTGTACCGCGGCTCGCATGCCGGGCAGGCTGAGGCGGACCAGGTCGGAGACCACGACCAGCGTCGAGGCGTCGGCGCCGGTGTCGACCAGGGGGCCCGGGGCGAGGGAGAAGTTCATGCCGTCGCCCTCGTGCCGCAGCGTCGGCCGCAGCCACAGCTCGTCGTCGCCCGTGACCGAGCCGAGCATGGTGCGCCGTACCGGAAGCCCGTCCCGTATTCCGAGGATCCGGGCGAATGCGTCCGTCACCGGCGCCACCATCTCGGGCTCCAGATCAAAGAGCAGCACCCCGTCAAGGCCGGGCCCCAGCGCGGAGCACGCCAGTACCTGAAGGAGCCGCTGCCGGGGGTCGGCGAGGCTCCCATGCACGGCAACCGTCATCCCAGCAGCCTGTCGAGCAGCTCCGACTCCTCTGGTGTCCACTCGACGGGCCCTCCGTGCGCGGCCTCGGGTCGTCGGTGCCGGAGGGACAACGGCACCACCTTGCGGACATGCTGGGCTGTCACCTCCGGCGCCCCCTCGAACGCGGCCAGCGCCCGCGCGGCCCACGCGGTGACCACCTCGCCGCGATGCCCCACGCCCCGCAGATGCGTGGCGACGTCGGCGCACACCTTGGCGATGTCGTCGCTCAGCCGCACGTCCTTCACCGACTCCCGTGCCGCGTCCAGCTGTTCGCGCAAAGCCTGGTCCGCGGACTGCCCGTCGGTCAGCCAGGGCGATGCCGTGCCCGCCTCGTCGTCGAACCGCAGCACGGCCAGCACCATCGCCCGCCGTGCCTCCTCGTCGAGTTCGGAGACGGCGACCATCAGCCCGAACCGGTCGAGCAACTGGGGTCTGAGCCCGCCCTCCTCGGGGTTCATCGTGCCGACCAGCCCGAAGCTGACGCCGCGCACGGTGTCAATGGCCTCGCGCTGCACCGACAGCACCCCTGTGGAGACGACGTCGAGGATGATGTTGACGATGTGGTCGTCCAGGAGATTGACCTCGTCGATGTACAGCATCCCCTTCTCGCCGGCCTCCTCCAGCAGCCCCGCCTGCGAACGCGCCTCGCCCTGCATCAACGCGTCCAGTTCCCAGCCGCCCAGCACTCGGTCGTCCGTGGCGTTGATCGGCAGGGTCACCGGCAGCTCTCCGCGGGTGAGCAGCGAGAAGGCCCGCACCACGGTCGACTTGGCGGTGCCGCGTTGCCCGCTGATGAGTACGCCCCCGATCCGGGGCGCGATGTAGTTCAGTTCGAGCGCCAGCTTCAGCTCGGCCTGCCCCACCACATAGCTGTACGGCAGGATGTGGATCTCAGCGGCGCCGTTCCCAGCCGTCACGACGCGCTGCCCGGGGTCCAGCGGAAGGTGACCTGGAGCTGTGCCTCCGCCCCCGACTTCACCAGCACCGCGCCGAGTTCGGCGTCGAGCTTGATCGAGAGCTGGAGCTCCACCTCGTCGGGCTTGAGCCCCTCACCAAGGTCGGCGAACCGGTCCGCCGCCTGCCGGGCGCATCGCCGGGCGAGATCCAGACCGTCGGCGTACACATCACGGGCCACCTCCAGCACGCGCTCGGCCGGATTGCCGCGGGTGTCGATCCCCAGGTACACGTCGTCCGGGCCGCCTGTTCCCCCGGGAGCGCCGTCGACCTCGACATAGATCGGCCCGTCCCGGCCGTCCGTCGCCACCCCTCTTACGATCGCCATCGCGCACTTCCCCCGTCCAGCGAGCCGGCTCTCTGAGCTTTCCTTCCCCATTCTGGACCGTGGTCAACAGACCTGTAATCAAGGTGTGTTGATTGTTGTCTCGGCACCGGCGCGGTCGGCGGCCCGGCGGACCCGGTGCGCGATGTGCCGGATGAGGAACTCCAGGTCGGCGCAGTACACGGACGGGTTGAGGAAGCCCCCGTCGGCCCGGTACCGGTGGGCGTAGTTGCCGCCGCCGCACACCTGGGCCAGCGGACACGCCCGGCAGCGCGGTGACAGGGCGGCCTCGCCCAACTGCCGGGCGACGACGCCGGGATGGTCCAGGACGTCGTCGAAGGCGTGCCGGAAGACATCGCGGCCGGTGGCGGGGGCACCGGCGTACGCGGTCTTCAGGGAGTCGACCTGCTCGATGGCGCCGTCGGTGTCGACCACGACCGCTACCACGGGGGAGTTGCCCACCGCTTCGGCCCGGCCGGGCAGTCCGAGGAGCAGGCCGATGATCTCGCTGAACAGCCGGATCGGCACGGCCCGGACGGGCGTGTCGAACCACAGGTCGAACACCTGGGCAAGCCAGGAGCCATAAGGGTGCGGTCCCTCGGCGGGCGGTGGGTGCGCCCAGTTGGCGTGCGGCAGCAGCAGGTCCAGGGAGGGAGGTTCGAGGGCGGTCAGCGACCGGTAGACCTCGCCGGGGTCGGTGTGCGGGTCGATCACCGCGAGGATTCCGGCGTACGCCTCCGGGTGCCGGCGCAGCACGGCGAGTCCCGCCGAAGTCGCTGCCCAGGTGGAGCGCCCGGCGTGGTCGATGCGCCACCGGTTCAGCCGGGGGGTGCCGCCGTCCAGGCTCACCCCGATCCGGACCCCGGCGGCGGCCAGTCGGCCCACCGCGTCCTCCGTCAGCAGTGTGCCGTTGGACTGCACGCTGGCGTCCACGGCGCAGCCCGGGCCGACCGCCTTGCGCACCGCGGTGACATAGCCGACCAGGGTGTCGACGCCGGCCAACAGGGGTTCGCCACCGTGCAGGTTGATCTGCAGGGAGTCCAGTCGGTGGGCGGCAGCATGCTCGGCGATCCGGGCCGCGGTGCGCCGCATCACGCCCGGCGGGACGCGCCGGGGACGGTCCCGCCAACTGCTGTCGGCGCCCTCGTAGACGTAGCAGTACAAGCAGGCCAGATTGCAGCGGCCGTGGACCTTCAGTACGAACTGCCTGAACGGCAGAGCCTGTACACCAGACCGTCGTAACGCGGGAACGTCCAGTGTCTCAAGAGGCCACCGGGCGGTCACAGCTGATACGGACTGTCTTCGTAGAAGGCCATCGCGGGCCTGTCGCACCGCAGCCGGGGCAGCAGACTCGTGGCGACTGCCGCGAGCACCGGATGTGATGACTCACGGGACAGTGCCAGCAGGTCGAGATCGGCGAAGTCGGGCAGCGCCCCGCCCGGGCCACGCTCTCCACCCAAGGGTGCTTTGTCCCCTTCAGTACCGCGCACGTTCACCTCTCCAGGACGGCCGATCCGGCCTCTTGACACAGGCCCAGGCCAGCCTACTGCCGACGCGGTTCGGAAATGGACCGCGCCGCACCTTCGGCGGATACCAAGTTCGCAGCACCAGCCAGGGTCTGGCTGTCCATCAGCTCGGGGGGGGCCGGGTCAGGTCGGCAGCGGCTCGAAGTCCCAGTAGGGCCGCTCCCTGCGGCGGACGGAGAGCGTGTGCGGATGCTGCGCGCCGAGCGTCTCGGACAGCTGCTGCAGCGCCTCGTGCTCCAGCTTCGACGCCTCCTGCCCGCGCCGCAGCAGCCGCAGGTCGGAGGCGAGTGCGGCCTTGCAGGAGAGGGTCAGCGGGTGCGTCTCGCCCATGAGCGTACGGGCCGACTCCAGGACCTCGCGGGTGAGCTCGGCGGCGCCCTCCTCGTCCCCGGCGAGGCTGCGGGCGCCGCCCGCGTTCAGACCGGCGCCAAGAGCCCAGGGGTGGGACCGGCCGACGGCGGTGCGCATGTCCAGGAGCGCCTGTTCCGCGATTCTGAGCGCCTCGTCGCGCTCCCCGTACTCCCACAGGGCCAGCGCGACATTGCCCGCCGTGCCTACGGCATACGGATGATGCGGGCCGACCAGTCTGGCGTACTGCTCGGCGACGGAGGTCGCCATCTCACGGGCCTGTTCCAGGTTCCCGTGCTCCCGGTTGAAGGTCGCGAAGTCGGCCTGTACCAGCAGCGCGTCGGGGTGGGTCGGGCCTTGCCGCTGCACGAATCGCTCCACCACGCTGCGCATCAGCGACTCGGCGCTCAGTAGATCGCCGTTGCGCCGCATGCACAGGGCCAAGTTGTGTTCGGCGAAGAGGGTTTGGGGTGTGTAGCGGTCCATGGTCTGACGGTGAGCGCGGACGTTGAGCTCCTGCCGGGAGGTCGCCTCGGTGTAGCGGCCCAGGAGACGCAGCATCCACGCGTTGAACATGCCCGAACGCAGGGTCAGATGGTGATGCGGGGTGAGCAGCTGCTCGCGGATCAGAAGGATTTCGCTGTGCAGCCGCAGCGACTCCTCGTACCGGCCCAGCAGACTCGTCACCACGGCGAGATTGCCGCGGTCCTGCAGGGCGCGCGGGGTGTCGGCGCCCACGGTGCTGGTGTACGCCTGGACGCACTCCTGGAACATGCCGTGCGCCTCGTCGTAGCGGCCCAGGGACACCAGGGTGCCGCCCAGACCGTTCTTGGCCCGCAGCAGGTCCGGGTCGTCGTCCGAGCGGGTCTCGGCGAGCTGGTCGAGAACGGCCCGGCCGACGGCCTCCGCCTCCAGGTAACGGCCGCTGCGCCGCAACATGTTGGCATGGTCATGGATCAGGATCAGCATGTCGCGGTCGTCCGGACCGAGTCGGCCCCGCCAGCGCGCCACCGCCTGCTCGCACAAGCGCAGCGCGGCCCGGTTCTCGCCCCGCACCCGCATGTACTCGATACAGTTCAGGACAAGTTGACGTACCACCGGGTCGGAGCTGTCCAGGACGCCCGCGGTCTCCAGGTGCGGGATGAGTTCCGCGTACCGGCTCCATTCGCGGGTGTCGGCAGGGCGCCTCGGGTCCGCACCCGCCAGCAGGGAGCAGGCGATCGCCGACAGGGTCTCGCGGCGGTCCTCGGTGAGGGTGCTCAGCAGGAAACTGTGGTACAGGCGGTGCATCGAGACGCGGTCCACCCCCGGTTCGGGGCCCGAGGACTCGACGTAGTCGAGGCGGACCGCGGTGGACTCCGAAAGGCGGCGCAGCGCGGTGTGCCAGCGGATCGGGTCACCGGCCAGTGCCGACAGATGCTCCGGGAGATCGGACGGGTGGGCGGCCTGCATCAGCCGGACCGGGATGGCGTCCGGGTTGAACAGGGCGAACAGATGGAGCAGTTCGACGGCCTCCGGGTTGTTCTCCTGGAGTGTGTTGAGAGTTATCGACCAGCTGGTCTGGAAGCCCATCGGGTAGTCGGAGGAGATCCGGATGCCGATCTGGCTTGCCTCGCCGCGCCGGATCATCGAGATGTAGTCCTTCGCCGGCATCACGTTGGCATCCAGCCAGGCCGCCGTCTGCGCGAGCAGCAGCGGCAGGTCCTGGACGGCGTCGGCGAGTTGGTCGGCCTCGGTGTCGGTCAGCCGCTGGGCGCGCCGGCGGACGTACGCGACGGACTCGGGTCGGCGGAAGGGCTGCACCTCGATCTCGGTGACATTGCCGGAGGCTGCCCAGTCCTGGGTGAGCGTGGTGATCAGGACATGGCCGTTGCCCTCCGGGAGCAGGTCCTCGATCTGCTCCATGTCGTCCGCGGAGTCCAGGACGAGCAGCCATCTCTTGTACGGCTGTCCGGTCCGCAGCGCCTCGTGGACCGCGCGGATGCGCTCACCCAGCTCGGTGCCGACCGGCAGCTCCAGCCGCGGGGCCAGCTGGGCGAACTGCTCACGGGCCGGGGCGCGGAAGCGGGCCCCCACCCACCACACGATGTCGTAGTCGTTTCCGAACCGGTGCGAGTACTCGTTGGCGATCTGGCTCTTGCCGACACCCGAGATCCCGCGCAGCGCACAGCGGGCACCGCCCCGGCCGCCGCGCTCGAAATGGGCGTGCAGCTCCTCCAGGATCGCGTCACGGCCGGTGAAGCGGACGTTGCGGCGCGGCACGTTCCACACCGACGGCGGGTCGTTGGGGAAGCGCGGCGCGGGTGCCCCGGTAGGGGCGACCGGCTCGGCGGACGGCTCCAGGTCCAGTCGGCGCAGGATACGGCGGCGGGTCTCGCGCGAGTCCAGGTCCCGCAGGTCGACCGGGCGCAGCGGCGCGGCCGTCGCGGGCAGCGCCCGGGTCGCCACGCTCACCGCGGAGAAGCGGTCCAGATGGGCCGGCACCACCTCGTGCAGCGCCTCGGTCCACTCGGTGTCCGACCGAGGGCCGAGCGAGAAGTACCAGTCGTCCAGCACCAGCAGCACGCGGCCGGGGGCCTGCAGCAGATTGCGCAGCGCGTCGGTGAGCGACATCCGCAGCGGCGGGTCCCAGCGCAGCAGCGTCGTCTCGTGGCCCAGCTGCTCCAGCTGGTGCGCGATCCACGTCGCCCAGGGCCGGTTGAATCCCGCGTAGCTGATCGTGAAGTGCTCGTGGGACGCGCCGCCCTTGGACCTGTCGGTCATCCGACCGTCTCTCCTTGCCATCGGGAGTGGGATATGTATGAAAAGTGAAAATTCTGACTAGATTTGCGCGCAGTTTATGCGATGTGTTCAGTTTCGTGGCATTACCGCGCTCAGCCGCGCCGCCGCATGCCGTACGAGCCGCTCTAGGTCGGCGCAGTAGACCGACGGATGGCGGAACCCGCTTCCCAGGGAGAAGCGGTGTCCGTAGTTCCCGCCGCCGCACACCCGGCCCACCGGACAGGCGCGGCAGTCGTCCGCGAGACCCTCCATGCCGAGCTGCCGGGCGGCGATCCCCGGATGGTCCAGCGCCTCGTCGAAACGGTGCCCGAACACGTCGAGGCCGGTCGCGGTGGCCCGGTCGTACGCCAGGTTCAGGGAGTCGATCTGCTCCACCGAGCCGTCGGTGTGCACCACCACCGCACAGGTCGGCGACAACCCCACGGACTCCGTCGTGCTGGGCACCCCCAGCAGCAGCCCCACGACCTCCGTGAACAACCGCACCCGCGGCTGCGAACCGTCCGGCGCCCCGTCCCACCACAGATCGAACGCGGTGGCAAGCCAGTCGCCGTACGGCGTCGGCACGGCCGTCCGGGCTCCCGGCGCGCGGGCCGGCAGGCCCGGCGGCGGGCTCGACCAGTTGGCGTGCGGCAGCAGCAGATCCAGGCGTGGCGGGCGCAGCTCGGCCAGGGACTCGTACACCTCGGCAGGATCGCTGCGTACGTCGATGGCGCACAGGATGCCGGCGTAGATCTCCGGCCGGTCGGCCAGCAGCCGCGCCGCCCGCTCCGCCGCCGGCCAGGACGGCCGCCCGGCCTTGTCGACCCGGCGCCGGTTCAGGTGCGCGGTGCCGCCGTCCAGGCTGAGCCCGACCCGGATGTTCGCGTCGGCCAGCCGGTCCAGGGTGCGGTCGGTGATCAGCGTGCCGTTGCTCTGCACGGTGGCCCGCAGCGTGACCTCGGCGGGCAGCGCCGCGCGGACGGCGGCCACGTAGGCGAGGGCGGGCTCCGCGCCGGACAGCAGCGGCTCCCCGCCGTGCAGATCGATCCGCACCTCCGACAGACCGTGCACGGCGGCGTGCTCGGCTATCCGCAGCGCCGTCTGCCGCATCACCCCCGGCGCCACCCGGGCCGGGCGGCCCCGCCAACGGGCGTCCTCGCCCTGGTAGATTACGCAATAGGTGCAGTCCAGATTGCAGCGGCTGTGCACCTTCAGGACGAACTGGCGGAAGGGGAAGGGCCGGTGCCCCGCACGTCTGAGGGCCGCCACGTCCAGTTCTGCGTGCGGCCAGGGCGCGATCTCCCGGTCTCTGGCGGTTCGTAAGCTGTCGTCCGAAGCTGTCTGCACGGCATCAACTCCCCCGGTATGGCCGTGATTCGCCGCTACCGTTCTACCCCGGGAGAGTCCTCGTGATACGCCGCGAGACCGCCTTCGGCATGACAGGACCGAGCTAGTAGCGTGGCCAGCACGGCGCCCAGCACGGGATGGTCGACCTGGGTGCGGAGAGCGGCCAGATCGACACCACTGAAGTCGGGCAGCGGGGAGTTCGCCAGTCTGTCCTGCTCGGTCAACTCCGCCACTCCGCACTCCCTTTCAGTCCGTTCCGCCGAGCGCGGTCATGCGCTCGAACGTCAACTGGGCAGTCTGCTCCTGCGCCGCCCCGGCCCGCTGCCACAGCGGCCAGGCCGCGCGGTACGACTCCAGCGCGTGCTCCGGTCCCGCCGTCCGCTCCAGCACCACCCCGCGCTGGTGGTACGCCCGGGCGGCCAGCAAAGGCTCACCGGCCCGGTCCGCACTCCGTACGGCGTGGTGATACGACTCGGATGCCCGGTCCAGCCACTTGGACACCTTCGTCTGCCCGGCCAGCCGCAGCAGTACGTCCCCGCGCTCCAACCATGCCAGTGCCGCCGTGCGGTCGTCCGGCGCACCGCGTGCCGCGCGGGCCAGCACCCACTCGGCCTCGTGCAGATCGGTCTGCGTACCGCCCGCGCCGTGATGATGACGCAGGGCGCGGCCGAACAGAAGCTGCCGGTCGGCCAGATGCGGATCACTGCCCGGCGTCAGCGCCAGCGCCGACCGCAGCACCCGTACGGCATCAGTGGCCACCGCGAGGCCGGCGCCCCGCTCGGCCCGGGCGGCGAGCACCTCGCCGTGGCCCGCGAGCAGCTCCGCCCGCTCCGGGGCATCGCGCCCCACCAGCGCCTCCGCCTGGGTGAACACCTCGTCGGCGGCCGTGAGTTCGGTGAGCTCGGCGGTGTGCCGGTACCGCGCGGCATGCGCCTCGGCCAGCCGGCGCAGGGTCGGTACACGTAACGCCGGACTCAGGTCGCGGACCGCCTCCACCGCCTGACGCAGTGCGTCCAGGACCTCCGGATGACCGGTGTCGCCCGCGGCTACGGCCCGCGCCTCGGCCAGATCGAGGAGGGCGCGGCAGCGCACGGCCGACGGCGCGCCGTGCCGGCCGGTCAGCCGTACCCCCTTCTCGAAGTCGGCGGCGGCCCGGAGCGCCAGCGTCCGCGCCTCATCGGCCGCGTCCCGGTGCCGGGCGTCACCGGCGAGCGCCAGCAGCCGCCGCCCACGGGCCAGCACCGCCGCATCGAGCCCGCGCAACCCCAGAACTGATGGCGGCAGCAAGGGGCCACCACCGTCCGCGGCCGTTCCACCCGAGGGCACGGCCGGTCACCGGACCCGGGGCAGAGAGGGGAGGACGGCCGTACCGTTTCGGTCACGCCGGGCGCGCGTGGCGGGGCACCACGCCGGACGGCTGTGCCACTCGGTCACGTCGCGCTCCTCGTCATGGACGCTCGGATGCGTGCGAACACCATGACAGTACGCGGCGACGGCCCGGTCAACACCGCATTCCGGCCGCCCCTTGCGGTCGGGAGACCCGCCGGTGACCGCGATGGTGGACGGCAAACGCTTTATGATCACGCCGACTTCACCCAACTGGGCAACAGGGTCATCGAGGTCTTCCACAACCGACAGCGGCGCCACTCAGCACTGGGCTACCGCACCCCGATCGAGTACGAACTACTCTCCGAACAAGACACCATCCCCGCCGCCAGTTAGCCACCGCAGCTGGAACCCAAACCGTGGGGCAGGTCAAGATGTCACCCGATCGTGCACCAGACCCGAAGCCGTGCCCGGTACAGCAGGGCGATGGTGTCCTTGGGCGGTCCACTCCGGCGACCAAGTCGTGAGGTAGGGGGGCCAAGCCAGGTTCGCCGCGGTGGGGGTCGGCAAGCGGACCAGTCATGTCCGCATCACCGGCAGGGTGAGCGAGCCGGTGCTCCGCTGAAGCGGGGCATCGGACGTCAGAAGTGGGGGTTCTCGGTGGGCCGGTTGGCCGCGGTGGCCGCCTCGGGCAGCTCGGTCAGGTCGCCGGTCTCCGAGGAGCGTTGATCAATCCACCAGCCGGCGCGGGTGATCGTACGAGCCGCCTGCCCGATCTCTTCCCACTCCGCCTCGCTGGTTCCGCCTTCGAGGACCAGAGTGGTGTACGCGGCAGCCAGGACCTGGTGGCGGCAGCGCATGCCCCAGGCGACGGCGCGCTCGCGGCCTTCGAGGGGCGGCATTCGGTACTGCTGCGACCAGGCTTCGGACTCGGCCTGCTCTTCGGCGCCCTTGGCTTCCAGCCAGGTGGCCTTGTCCTGCTCGTCGCCATCCCTCGCGGCCCGCCAGCAATCGGTGCTTATCTGCACTTCACCTGGACGAGTGCGATACGAGGGCGACATCCGTCGTGGTGGGTTCCGCCGCTGGGTACCGTGTGTACATGTCCACTCGCGCGGAGTTGCGTCGCATATGCCGAATCGACCGTTGCATGGAGATCATTCTGCCGAGGGTGGTCCGACGCGTGCTCAACGGCACGGTGTCGCAGCCCGGTTGGTTGCCTCGTCGCTTGATGACCCTTGTGTCGGGTGACGTCGATCTGGATGCAGGCGTCGGCGCAGTCTGGCTCGTCTGGCGTCCCGGATCCGTGAGAACGGAGACGCATACTGCACTGATTGAGCGCTGCGGCGAGAAGTGGCGGTACATAGGTCGGGGGAGTGCGTCGGGCGGTGATCTGCCAGCCGAGAGGCTGGCGGTGGGCCAGCCAGGGCAGGTCGGCATGATCGAGCTCGGCGGAGGCACAGGTTGCCTGAGCTATGCCTATCGCCTGCGGCATCGTCATCCGGACATGGGCCCGTGGGTCGGGTCCAGCGAACTCCGGGTGGCGGCCGAGGTGGATCATCTCCTCCTCGGTGACCGACGGGTCGAGGTGCCTGGGCATGGGTGGCTCGTCGTGGTCTGGAAGTCCCCGTCCACGGGCCAGGGGGGGATTCGACCGCTCCTCGTGGCTGTGGGGGGTGAAGGCTCGGAACTCTCCAGGTTCGGCCCTCACGACGGTATGGACAGCTATACCTGGGCAGAGTTGCGAGGCCAGGTGGAGTGGTAGCTGCGAGTCCTCCGTCAGCACGGTCCTCCTGCCGCTCAGGGGCCTGCCTGCGGCAGAGCCGCTTGCTTCGGCAGGCAGGGGTATGAAGGGGATCATGGTGTCTTTTCCTGCGGTGGTGTGGTGGTGAACTGCCCGTCGGCCGCTCAAGGTCGGAAGGCGTGTCACCGTGTTCTAACTTCCAGACGGTGCCCCGTGGGGTGCCGTGCTGTCGTCGCTGCGCTCGGACTCGTCCTTTGCGGATGGATCGCCTTCGTGCGGGAGGTCTGGCCGCAGAACTCGGGTGACCGCAAAGAGCTGTTGCAGGAAAGACAGTGCGAGCGGGCGCGTCGGCGGCTTCCTCCCGGCAACAGCAAGCAGGGTGAGCCCGAGAGCTGATCCCGGAAGGAGAGCCAAGAGGCACGGGGTGGCGCCTTCGGGGCAGGGGTCGTCTCCAGCAGTGCATAGGGAAGTACGGGAGGGTGGCCACTCCCCGTATTTTTCACTCATTCGTGTGTCCCGATGTCTGTGGATTTGGCGAATCTCCTGAGATTGCGCTGTCCTGCCTCCATGCCCAAGAACGTGAGCGGCGGCGCCGCACCTGCAGATTCGGACCGATTCCATGAAGTCCGCGGTCAAGGCTTCTACTTGAGGGTGGACCGCCAGCCCGACTCTCCCACTGAGTGGCTCCGTCTTCTTGCCCGAATCGGCGGGTCTTTGGCGGTGGAATTTTGGGCGTCAACCTTGCCCGGAGCCCCTCGCTCGGCTCGACCTGAGCGGGTGTGAGGCGCGCAACGTGTTTCCTGTTCTGGTCGGCGCGGACGAGAGCGTGAGAGTCCGCAAGGGTGGGGCCAGCCCACGGCCGAGGAGACGGGGATGACAGCAGTGCACTGTGCGCGTCCGGTGTAACCGAGTTGGTCAAGCAGTATCGTGGCGTGTGTCTCCCTGCTTGGTGCAGGGAAGCGCGCGGCCCTTGTCGAGGCAGCATCAGCTGCCCGTCGAGAGACCTATTCCGCATGCTTGAATAGCCGAACCTGCCGATAACTCCCGGGTATTTCCGGATAACGGGCGTCCCGGTTGAGGTCAATCCACCGTTGGTGCGTGCGGTCAGCCGGTCAATGCCTTGACTTCCTTGTCCACGGAGTCGGCTGCAGGGGTCAGGTCCCCATCGAGCGAGTCCAGAATCAGTCCAAGGGCGGCCTGCGGGTAGTATTCGCGTCCGTGCAGCGGCTTGTGGCCTGCACATTCGAGGCGCGCCAGCATCCCGTTCTCCGCTTCTCGGGCGACCCCCTTCGGGAGGCCGGTGAAGAGCCGGTGTCGGGTGTTGTAGCCGTCGCGGGCGTGCCGCGACAGCCGGACCTCTCCGTCCCCGTTGCTGATGCCGAACTTGACCCCCGACTTGCCGGTTACCCGGTCTGTGCCAGTCACGACGTAGAACACATCCTGCGGTTTGGCGGCTCGGCCGGTCCTAGCACTCCGCTCGGCGGCAGCAGTGACGCGCGCTTCCTGCGCCCGGGCTCGTGCCTCCTGGTCGGCCTTGAGTTTCTGCATGGCAGCCTCGCGCTCAGCTCGCTCGGCAGCCTCGCGCTCAGTCCGGAGAGAGGGTTCACGTTCTTCCGCGTAGTTCCGCTCGGTCGCATGCACGCGCATCACGTGCATATAGGCGCGGAAGCGGTCGTAGTTGATGCCCGGCTCGAACCGCACGATCGCCTCTGCGATGTGAGCCTCGCTCAGTGTGTACTCGCCATCCTGGTGAGCGTGATCCTCCCAGCTCGCCTCAACGATGTCCCAGAGTCGCGACGTCTCGATGCCTCGCAGGCCGGCCAGGTGGTAGTTGGCCTGGATGAGGTATCTACTGACAGGGTCGTCCCAGAAGGGATCGTAGATATCGGGGCCGGGGATTCGACGGTCGGTGTTATGCGGAACAGCGGCATGGAGGTCCCTCAGGCGGTGCCGTGAAGCGGCGTACGTGGCGACCCCTACGTCACGCGCAGCGGCCCGCAGAGCCGTCACGGCCTGCGCCAGGGCGATTCCTGCAGAAGTGACAGCCTCCATGTGGCGGCGTGCCGGGAACTGCGGGAACATGACCGACGGTGCTGCTGCGACTGACGTATCTCGCTGTGACGAACGGTTCGCGAGGCTGCGCCTGCTGCCTATGAGCGACCACGGCAAGGACATCGAGATCCTCGCCCTGCGCCATCAGCTCATGGTGCTGGAACGCCAACTCGGCAAGGAGAGAGCGCGGTTCGCCCCGGGCGACCGGGCGTTCCCGGCCGCGCTGCTGCACCGTCTCCCGCGTGGTGTGCTGCGCCAGGTGCGGCTGCCGGTGCGCCCCGATACGGTGCTGCGGTGGCACCGCGACCTGCTCGCGCGTCGGCACGCGGCCCGTTCCCGGCCGGGCCGCCCGGGCCGGCCCCGCACCGTGCGCTCCGTCCGTGTCCTGGTGCTGCGTCTGGCCCGGGAGAATCCCGGTCGGGGCTACCGGAGGGTGCATGGCGAACTGCTCGTCCTGGGCGTACGGGGGCTGCTTCCACGATATGGCAGATCCTGAAGGCGGCCGGGATCGATCCCGCCTCCGAACGGAGTTCCAGCACGTGGGGAGGTTTCCTGCGTTCCCAGGCCGACGCCCTTGTGGCGTGCGACTTCTTCGAGACGGTCACCCTGACCGGGGCGCGGCTGTACGTGTTCGCGGTGATCGAGCATGCGACCCGCCGGATCCGTGTCCTGGGTGCTACCGCGCACCCGACCGCCTCCTGGCTGGTACAGGCCGCGAGGAATCTCGTCATGGACCTTGAGGAGTCGGACTGCCGGGCACGGTTCCTGATCCGGGACCGGGACGGCAAGTTCCCCGAGTTGTTCGACAGCGTCGATTGATGAGGGCGAGCTGCAGGGCGTTGGGGTTGTGCTCGCAGTCGACCACGGTGTCATGGTCGACGGCCGCGGCCGGTCCTGTCTCGGCAAGGCAGGCCGTTCCCGCCGCCACCAGCACTGCCGCAGCCGTCACCCAACGAGGGGCCACCCGCCTGTCCACTCGAATAACCGCTGCATCCTCCTGCGCCAGTGAACACTCGTCGTAACCGGCAAGAGGTTGTCCGGGCGGATGGCAGCTGCGGGGATGGCGGGACCCGATGCCATTCGAATGGCCGTAGCCATTGACCGGTACGGTCCACAATCGACGGGCAGCCAGGCCGGTTACAGCGGCTGCCATCGCGGCGGCCGTGGCAGCCCGCCGTACCACCGGTCGATCCCGTCCACGCACCGCGGTCAGAGGGCGTCGACGCCGCTCACCTTCCAACCGTCGGAGGTGCGGGTGAGCGTCATACGCACCCGGTTCAGGTCCAGCCGGGGCTCCGAAACCTGGGTGCTGCGGGTGACCTGGTTGACGAAGAGCAGGACGACGGCCCGGTCCGGTGTGGCCGACACGACGGAGACCGCCGGGGCGCCGCCGTCGGCGGGTGTGGCGACGGTCGCCTTCACCACGCCGTGGTACTTCGTCGCGGTCGGCGCGACCACCGCCCTCGTGGTCTTGCCGTACTGGTCGCGGAAGTGCCCGGTCAGCAGGGCGCGGGCCCGGGAGAAGTCCCGGTCCAGGTGCCGGTAGTCGTACGACAGCACGACCGGCGCCGCCTGCCGAGCGGCCGCGAGGGCCTCGCCGCGAGCCTGTTCCGCCTGCCGCCCCTGCCGGTACTGCCACCCGAGTACGGCGGCCGCGACCAGGGCCGCCACGAGGACGACGCCCAGCACCGCGGTGAGCACGCTTCGCCCGGCCTTGCGCGGGGGCGCGCCGTCCTCCGGCTGCTCCCCCTCGGACGACTCGGACGACTCGGTCGACTCGGGCTCCGGCGGGTCCTCCCAGCCGTTCGCCGGGGGCTCGATGAGCAGGGTGCGCCCGGAGGGAGGCTGTTCTTCCTGGCCGGCACCGTGCTCGGGGCGCGCGGGCCGTCCGGCGCGCTTGGCTGCCGCGCGGGCGGCCGCGGTCATGGTGCGGCGGGCCGGTGAGCCGGTGCGAGAGGTCGGGTTCGCCATGGTGTCTCTTCTCATCGATGGCCTCACGGCCGGGTCAGCCCACGAACGCGACGTCGGAGGTCAGCCAGCGGCCGTCCACGCGCGCGAGGTCGAGCTGGAGCCGGTAGGTGCGCGCCTGCCCCTCGGGCGCGGCGCTGTTGGTGACCTTGCTGTCGGCCACGACCAGGACCCGGGCCGAGCGCGCGTCGGACCGCACGATGCCCGCGTCCAGGACCTGTCCCTCGGACACCGACTTGTTCTGCGCAACCAGCTTCGTCAGCTGTGCGGTCTGCGCGGCGAACTCCTTCTTGAACTCGCCGGTGGCGCCCTTCAGCACATTGCCGCTGTCCCGGTCGTAGTGCCGGTAGTCGAGCGAGGTGAAGTTCAGCGCCGATTGGCGGGCCGCCGCCAGGATGTCCTGACGGCGCTGTTCCGCCGCGCGCTGGTCGGACAGCTTCAGGCCCAGCCAGACACACAGCACGGTCGTCAGCACGGTCGCGGCGACGAGCCCCGCCGACAGCAGCCTCATGCGTCCGCCTCTCATGCCATCGGTCCCACGAGCAGCCATTGCCACGACTCCTTTCCGAACACGGTCTGTTCCCCGCCCGTCGAGCCGATCTCGAAGGGCGTTGCGTCCGGGCCGGTCACGGTGCCGGTCTCCGGGTCGTACGGGGCCACGAACGCGCTCTGGCCGGCGCTGTACCGACCCGTCGTCGCGCCGGGCGCGTTCTGCGCTCCGCGCACCGAGGTCTTGCTGCCGCGCGGCACCGTGCAGCGCGCGTCGGTGTTCGCCGGGCGCGTGCTGGTGTCGGCGGGGTCGCGCCGCTGGGTGCCGTAGCCCTGGGTGCATGCGGGAGGGTCGTCGGCGTTCACGGTCATCCCGAAGTGGGTGGTGCCGTCGCCGGGGATGACCGTGTAGCTGCCCGCGACCGTGAGCGGGAGTGTGACCAGGGCCTGTTCGACGCCGGGCAGCCGGGCCAGGGTGATCTGGCCGCCGCTGATGAGGTTGGCCAGCAGGACCGGCACCTGCGGGCGGGTGGACTTCAGCAGGGAGTCCAACTGCTGGGCTGCGGGCGCGGTGTTGTCGATGAGCCTGCGCAGATCGCCGTCGCTCGACTTCAGCTGCTCGGTGAGCGTGGCCAGGTCGCGGGAGAACGACTTGATGGCCGAGCCCTGGTCGGCCTGGGTCTTGAGCACCTTCCGCGAGTCCTCGATCAGCGAGACCGTCTGGGGGAGCGACTCGGACGCCGACTCCACCAGCGCGTTGCCGGAGTCCACCAGCCGGCTCAGGTTCGGTCCGGTGCCGGCGAAGGCCTTGCCCAACTCGTCCACGGTGACCCGCAGATCGTCCTTGCCGACCGAGTTGACCAGCCGGTCCAGGCTGAGGACCAGGTCGGTGACCGGCAGTGGGGTCCGGGTGCGGCTGCGCGGGATCGGGCTGCCGTCCATGAGGTACGGCCCGCCCGAGCGCCGCGGCTGGAGGTCGACGTACTGCTCGCCCACCGCCGAACGGTCGGCGACCACCGCGAGCGTGTCGGCGGGGATCCTCGGGGCACTGTCCTCGATCTTCAGCGCCACCGAGACCCCGGACCCGGTCAGCCGCAGATCGCCCACGCGGCCCACCGGCACGCCCCGGTAGGTGACCTCGGCGCCGGGGAAGACGCCCCCGGACTCGACGAAGTCGGCGCGCACGGTGTAGCCGCGGTGCAGGACGTCGTCCACCAGGCCCGTGTACCGGGCGCCGACGTAGGACACCCCGAGGGCGGTGACGGTGGCGAAGGCGAGCAGCTGGGCCCTGACCGTACGTGTGATCACGGCAGTATCCCCTTCAGCATCAGCTCGGCGAGGCCGAGATCGACCCCCGGCGGGAGACGACGCGAGCCGTCCCCGGTGCCGTACGCAGCCGTGCACACCGGCGGGCACAGCAGGGTGCTGCCGTCGGAGGGCGTCGAGGGTACGGCGGGCGCGGAGGGCACGGGGGGCACGGGGGGCACGGGGGGCACGGACGGGGTGCCCGGCAGGGACGGGACGGACGGGAGAGGGGCGGGAGTGGGGACAACGGGAAGACGCGGTGTCCCGGGTGCCGGGGACTTCCCGCCGTTGCCCGGCTTGCCGGTGACGTTGCCGTACAGGTCCGCCAGGTCGAGGTCGGCGGTGATCTCGAGGTTGACGTAGTCGCCCTTGACGGCGTCCGTCGCGTTGCGCGGGAACGGGTAAGTGGTCAGGAGCTCAAGGGAGTCGGGCAGGTCGTCGCCCGCCTTGTTCAGCTGTTGCAGGATGGGCTGGAGCTTCTTCAGGTTGGCGACGGTGTCGTCGTGGGAGGCGTTCACCACCCTGGTGCCGGTCTTGCCGAGTGCCGACAGGGCGGTGAGCATCTTCGTCAGGTCCTTGCGCTGGTCGGCGAGGGCCTTCAGGGCGGGCGGAATGGTGTCGACGGCCAGGGCGATCGTCTTCTTCTCGTCCTTCAGCCGCTTCGCCAGCCGGTCGACGCCCTTGAGCGCGCGCACGATCTCCGCCCGCTGGTCGTCGAGGCCGCCGAGGAACGTGTCGAGTTGCTTCAGCAGGGACCTGACCCGGTCCTCGCGGCCGCTTAGGGCCTTGTTCAGCTCGACGGTGATCGTCTTCAGCTGGGCCACCCCGCCGCCGTTGAGCAGCGCGGACAGGGCCGACAGCACCTCCTCGACCTCCGGGTTGCGGCCGCTGCGGGACAGCGGGATGCGGTCGCCGTCGTGGAGCCGTCCGACGGGTCGCGTGCCGGTCGGTGCGGACAGGGCGACGTACTTCTCGCCGAGCATGCTGGTCTGCCTCAGATCGGCGACGGCGTTGCCGGGCAGCTTCACCGAGTCGGCGATGCGCAGCCGTACCCGCGCGTGCCAGCCGTCCAGTTCCACCTTCTCCACCGCGCCGACGGTGACGTTGTTGACCTTGACCGCCGACTGCGGCACCAGGTCCAGGACGTCCCGGAAGTCGACGGTGACGTGGTAGGCGTGACCGTCCGAGGCGGCGCCGCCGGGGAGCGGAACGTCGTACCAGCCGTTGAACTCGCAGCCGGTCAGCAGCAGCGAGCCGACCGCCGCCCAGGCGGCCACCCGCCCCTTGCGCTGCACGCTCATGCCGGTGCCCCCAGAATCCCGCCGAGGGTCTTGTCGACCGTGCCCGTCGACGGCGGGGCCGACGGAACCTCGGGCAGGGAGTCGAAGAGCTTCTTCAGCCCGGCACAGTTGTCGTGGTCGTCGCCGGTCGTCTTCAGGATCGAGCAGAGAACGGAGGACGGATCCTGCGAGGTCTGCGCGTTGTTGCGGGTGTCGAGGGTGCCGGCGGCGGGGTCGTAGGCGTTCTGCAGGTTCGACAGGCCCGTGGGGGCGACGGTCAACAGCTCCTCCAGAGCGTGCCGTTGGGTGACGAGGACCTTGGTGACCTTGGCCAGGCCCTGCACGTCCGAGGTCAGCGCCTTCTTGTTGCCCTTCACGAAGCCGGACACGTCGCCGAGTGCTGCGGCCAGGTACTTCAGCGCGGCCGCGAGATCCTTGCGCTCCCCGGCGAGCTGCCCGGCCACGTCCGCGAGGTCGGTGTTGAACGACCGCACGCTGGTGTCGTCCGCCGCCAGCGCGGCCGTGAACACCTGAAGGTTCCGCACGGTCCCGAACAGGTCGCCCCGCCCGTCGGACAGCGTGGTGACCGCCTGGGACAGGTCCTCCACCGTCTGGTTGAGGTTCTCGCCCTGCCCCTGGAGGTTGTCCGCGCTCACCCCGAGCAGCCGGGACAGCGCCCCCTTCTTGTTGGCACCGTTCGGGCCGAGTGCCTCGGCGGTGGTGTGCAGGCTGTCGAAGATCCGGTCCAGCTCGACGGGGACGGCCGTACGGGACTCGGGGATGACGCCTCCGTCCCGCAGCACCGCGCCCTTGCGGTACACCGGCAGCAGCTGCACGTAACGGTCGCTGACCACCGAGGAGTTGATGATGGCGGCCTGTGCGTCGGCGGGGACCTTGCGGCTCCGGTCGTATTCCAGCTCCACCCGTACCCGGTCGCCCTCCGGCGTGATCTTCTTGACCTCGCCGATGCGGACGCCGAGGACGCGGACGTCGGAGCCGGGGTAGATGCCGACGGTGCGCGGGAAGTACGCCGTGACGCGGACGGGGGCGGGGCCCGGCCAGAGGACGACGGCGAGGCCGATGACGATCGCGAGCGCGGTGAACAGGGCCAGGAGTCTGCGGGTCATCGGGTGCCTCCCGTCCGTGGCGTGACCGGGGCGGCGACCAGGTTCTGGATGTAGGAGTCGAACCAGCGGCCGTTGCCGAGGGTGTTGGTGAAGAGCCGTACGTAGGGGGCGAGGAGCTGGACGCTGCGGTCGAGGCTTGCCTGGTTGCGTTCGAGCATCGTCACGAAGGTGTTGAGGTTCTTCAGCGCGGGCCCGATCTCCTTGCTGTTGTCGTCGACCAGGCCGGACAGCTCGATGCCGAGCAGCGCGGAGCTCTTGAGCAGCTTGTGGATCGCCGCACGCCGCTCGTCGATCTCCTTGAACAGGGCGTCACCGTCCTTCACCAGCGCGGAGAAGTCCTTCGTGTGACCGGCCAGCACCTTGGTGACTCCGTTCGCATGGTCGAGGAGCCCGCGCAGCGCCTGGTCACGGGCGGCGACGGTCCGGGAGATCCGCGACAGCCCCTTGATCGACGCCCGCACCTCCTCGGGGGAGTCCTGGAAGGTGACGGAGATCGTGTCCAGTGCCTTCGCGAGCCGGTCCGTGTCGATCTCCTCGGTGGTGGTCGTCAGGTCACTGAAGGCCTGGACGACGTCGTACGCCGACACGGTCCGCCGGAGCGGGATCTCGCGGCCCGGCCTCAACTGGCCGGGCCCCTTCGGGTACAGGGCCAGGTACTTCGCGCCGAGGATCGTCTTGACACGGATCGACGCACCCGTGTCGGTACCGAACGCCGGATGGCCCTTCACTTTGAAGGTCACCTTGACGTGGTCGCCGTCCAGGTCGACGCCCTCGACCTTGCCGACCTTGACCCCGGCGATCCGTACCTCGTCGCCCGGCTTGAGCCCGCCGGCCTCGGAGAAGGCCGCGCTGTAGGTGTCGCCGCCGCCGATCAGCGGCAGGCTGTCGGCGTTGAAGGCGGCAACGGTGAGCAGCGCGAGGACGGTGAGGCCGACGGCGCCTACGACGACCGGATTGCTCCCCCACTGCCTGAGAGGCGTGGGAGGTGCCCCCACGCGGAAGGGCTTCAGGCGTGGGCGCCTGAGCCGGATCCTGGGCAGCTTGGGCGGGAGGACGCGGACTTTCAGGAGGGGTTCGGGGCGGGGTTTGCGTTTGGGCAGCAGTCTGGGGAGTCGCGGCAGCTTGGGCGGGAGGACGCGGACTTTCAGGAGGGGTTCGGGGCGGGGTTTGCGCTTGGGCAGCAGTCTGGGGAGTCGCGGCAGCTTGGGCGCCAGGACCCGGACTTTCACGAGGGGTTCGGGGCGGGGTTTGCGTTTCGGCAGCAGTCTGGGGAGTCGCGGCAGCTTCGGCGGCAGGACGCGGACCTTCACCAGCGGCTCGGGGCGGCGGACCTTGCGCCGCCTGATGCGCATGCTCATCCGCCGCACCTCGCCTGCGCCACGTGCAGCTCCGGGCTGATCACCTGCTTGGTCTTCGGCAGCACGATCCGGCCGTCGAAGTCGCAGAGGTAGAAGTTGAACCACGAGCCGTACGAGGCGGTCCCCGTCAGCTTGTCGAGCTTGTTCGGCAGCCGCTTCAGGACGCCCTCCACGGTGTTCTCGTTCTTGTTCAGCGTTCCGGCGAGATCGCCGAGCCCGGCGATGTCGTCCTTCAGCGGTGGACGCGCGTCCTTCAGCAGCCCCGACGTGACGTCCGTGAGGTCGCCGATGCTCACCAGCGACTCCCCGATGGGCTTGCGGTCGGCGGACAGCCCCGAGACCACCCGGCGCAGCTGCGTGAGCAGCCCGGAGAAGCGGGAGCCGCGCTTGTCGAGCGTCTCCAGGACGGAGTTGAGGTTGTCGATCACCGATCCGATCAGCTTGTCGCGGTCGGCGAGGGTGCTGGTGAGCGAGGCGGTGTGCGCGAGCAGGCTGTTCACCGTGCCGCCCTCGCCCTGGAGGGTCTGGACGATCTCGGTGGCCAGCTGGTTGACGTCGCTCGGGCTGAGCGCGGCGAACAGCGGCTTGAAGCCGTTCAGCAGGGCGTTGAGGTCCAGCGCCGGCTGGGTCCGGGACAGCGGGATCGTGCCGCCCGGCCGCAGCCGCGCGGTGACGTCCCCCGTGCCCTCGGTGAGCGCGATGTACCGCTGCCCGACCAGGTTGCGGTAGCGGACGACCGCACGGGTCCCGGCGAGCAGCGGCCGGTCCGCGCTGACGGTGAACGTGACCTCCGCCAGGGTCCGGTCCTTGATCCGGATACCGTCGACCTCCCCCACCCGCACTCCGGCCACCCGGATGTCGTCGCCGGTCTCCAGCCCGGTCACGTCGGTGAACACCGCGTGATAGGTGTCCTTGGGGGCGAAGGAGACGTTGACGATGGTGGCGGCGAGCAGCGCCGTCGCCGCGATCGTGACCAGCGCGAAGAGGCTGAACTTGACCAGCGGGGCGGCGGTCTGCCGGGCTCCTGACCTGCTCATGCGACACTCACCGCCGTTCCGCGCGCGAGCGGCCCGAACAGCAGGGTCGCCACGGGCGGCACCTGGTCCGCGGGGACGCCCATGACGGGGGCCACGAGCGAGCCGACGGCCCGCTGCTCGGCCCGGGTGGCGGACACGCCGACATCTCCGGGGAGGGCGCCGGCGCCGGAACCTCCGGCCGACGTACCGTCGTCGAGGTGCGGCTTCGGCCCGGGTACCTGCGGATGCGGCAGGCCGCGGCAGTTCGGACCGGACCGTTCGCCGTACACCGGCTCCTCACCGGGCCGGTACGCCCCCTGCGGCCGGACGACCTCCAGGGTGATCCGCATCTCGCCGCCCCGGAACGCGTCCTCCGACGCCTTCTCCTGCCGGACCAGGCCCTGGAACAGGCACGGGTACTCGGGGGAGTAGCGGGCGAACAGCTCCAGCGTGGGGCGGGAGACCCGGCCCAGGGTGATCAACCGGTCACCGTTCTCGGACAGGAAGTCGTTCGCCGTGCCCGCCACGGAGGCGGTCGCGCGCAGAGCCGAGGCCAACCGGTCCCTCTTCTCGACGATCGTCCGGCTGGTGGTGACCGTGTTGCGCAGGATCCGCATCAGGTCGGGGGCGGCGTCGCCGTACACCTCGGCGACGTCCGCGAACCGTGTGATGTCCTCCTTGAGGGAGGGCATGTGCGGGTTGAGGCGGCGCAGATAGCCCTCGACCCGGACGAGGTTGTCGCCGATCCGGTCGCCGCGGCCCTCCAGAGCGGTGGCGAACGCCGAGAGCGTGGCGTTGAGTTCGCCCGGCTGGACCGTCCGCAGCAGCGGCAGCAGGTCGTTCATCAGCTGCTGTACCTCGATGCCGACCGTGGTGCGGTCCTGAGTGATGACGTCCCCGGCGCGGATGGGCCGGGCCGCCGAGGCGGCGGGCGGCACGAGATCGACGTACTTCTCGCCGAAGAGTGTCTTGGGCAGCAGTAGCGCGTGTACGTCCGAGGGGATGTACGCGACGTACTCCGGCTTGAGCGCGATGTCGAGCGTGGCCTTCGTCCCGTCCGCGTGCGCCGCCCGGACCTCGCCGACCAGCAGCCCGCGCAGTTTGACGTCGGCGCGCGGCTCCAGCTGGTTGCCGAGCGCGTCGGCCTGCAGCGTGATGCGCACGACCGGCGTGAACGCCTGCTCGTAGACGGCCACGGCGAGCGACAGCAGCAGCGCGAGCACGGCGATGAACGCGACGCCGTACAACCTGAGTCTCAGTGCTCTCATCGGCCTCACCCCGCGATCCGTACGGTCGTGTTGGCGCCCCAGATCGCGAGGCTCAGGAAGAAGTCCAGGACGTTGATGGCGACGATCGAGGTCCGCACCGCACGGCCGACCGCGACGCCGACGCCCGCCGGGCCGCCGCTCGCGTGGTAGCCGTAGTAGCAGTGCACCAGGATGATCAGGACGGCGAAGACGATCACCTTGCCGAAGGACCAGAAGAGGTCTACCGGTGGCAGGTACTGGTGGAAGTAGTGGTCGTACGTGCCCGTCGACTGCCCGTAGTAACCGGTCGTGATGGTGCGGGCGGCGAGGTACGAGGACAACAGCCCGATCACGTACAGCGGGATCACCGCGACGAAGCCGGCGATCATCCGCGTCGTCACCAGGAACGGCAGCGACGGGACGCCCATCACCTCCAGCGCGTCGGTCTCCTCGCTGATCCGCATCGCACCGAGCTGCGCGGTGAACCCGGCGCCGACCGTCGCGGACAGGGCGAGTCCGGCCACCAGCGGGGCGATCTCCCGGGTGTTGAAGTACGCCGACAGGAACGCGACGAAGTTGGAGGTGCCGAGCTGGTTGAGGGCCGCGTAGCCCTGGAGGCCGACCTCGGTTCCGGTGAAGAAGGAGAGGAAGGCGATCACGCCGACCGTGCCGCCGACGACGGCGAGGGCGCCCCGGCCGAAGCTCACCTCGGCGAGCAGCCGCAGGATCTCCTTCTTGTAGCGGCGGACGGTGCGGCCCGTCCAGGCCAGTGAGCGCCCGTAGAAGGAGAGCTGGGATCCGAGCTCTTCGAGAGCGTCCAGTGGACGGCTGAGAAGTCGCATTGGCTAACCCCTCTGCGGGACGACCTGGAAGTACACCGCGGTCATCACGAAGTTGGTCACGAACAGCAACATGAAGGTGATCACGACCGACTGGTTGACCGCGTCGCCCACGCCCTTCGGCCCGCCCTGCGCGGTCAGCCCCTTGTAGGAGGCGACGATCGCGGCGATCGCCCCGAACACCAGCGCCTTCAGCTCGGCCGCCCACAGGTCGTCCAGCTGGGCGAGGGTGGTGAAGGAGGCCAGGTAGGCGCCGGGTGTGCCGTTCTGCAGGATGACGTTGAAGAAATAGCCGCCCGCGACGCCGACGACCGACACCAGACCGTTGAGCAGCACGGCCACCACCATCGAGGCCAGCACGCGCGGCACCACCAGCCGGTGGATCGGGTCGATGCCGAGCACCTGCATCGCGTCGATCTCGTCCCGGATCTTGCGCGCCCCGAGGTCCGCGCAGATCGCCGTGCCTCCCGCGCCCGCGATCAGCAGCGCCGTGACGATCGGCGAGGCCTCGCGCAGCACCGCGAGCACGGACGCGGCCCCGGAGAACGACTGGGCGCCGAGCTGCCGGGTCAGGCTGCCGATCTGGAGCGCGATGACCGCGCCGAAGGGGATGGACACGAGGGCGGTGGGCAGGATCGCGACACTCGCGACGAACCACGCCTGCTGGATGAACTCCCTTGCCTGGAAAGGCCGTCTGGGCAGGGTCCGGACGACGTCCAGGGCCATCGCGAACAGGTTGCCCGAGTGCCGCAGCGCACCGGTGGGGGACAGGCTCATGCGTCGGCCACCTCCTTGCGCTGCAGCTCGGCCTCCCGTGTCGCGATCGCCTCCCAGCGGGGCGGTCGGGTGATGCCGGGGCCCGGCAGCAGGCGGGGGGTCAGGGGCCTGCTGCCGGGAGGACTGGTGGGTTCCTGGATCTGGGCGAGTTCCTGTTCGACCTGGGCCGCGTCCTTCTCCTCCGCCATGCCGATCGGCCCCTGCATCCGGCCGTTCAGGAACTGGCGGACGACGGGCTCGTCGCTGGTCAGCAGCTGTTCGCGGGGCCCGAACATCACCAGCTCGCGCCGGAACAACAGCCCGATGTTGTCGGGGACCTGGCGGGCGGAGGCGATGTCGTGGGTGACGATGAGGAAGGTCGCGTCGATCTGCGCGTTGAGGTCGACGATGAGCTGGTTGAGGTAGGCCACGCGCACCGGGTCGAGGCCGGAGTCCGGCTCGTCGAAGAGGATGATCTCCGGGTCCAGGACCAGCGCCCGGGCGAGCCCGGCGCGTTTGCGCATACCGCCGGAGATCTCGCCGGGCAGCTTGGCCTCGGCACCGAGCAGCCCGACCATCTCCATCTTCTCGAGCACGATCCGGCGGATCTCGCTCTCCGACTTGCGGGTGTGCTCGTGCAGGGGGAAGGCGATGTTGTCGTACAGGTTCATCGAGCCGAACAGCGCGCCGTCCTGGAACAGCACGCCGAACAACTTCCGCACCTCGTACAGATCGTGCTCACGCAGTGTGGTGATGTCCCGCCCGGCCACCGTGACCGAGCCGCGGTCCGGCTTGAGCAGGCCGACGAGCGTCTTGAGGAACACCGACTTGCCCGTCCCGGACGGGCCGAGCATGACCGAGACCTCCCCGGCGGGCAGCGTCAGTGAGACGTCCTGCCAGATGACCTGGTGACCGAAGGACTTGGTCAGCCCTTCCACACAGATCTCGACACCCATCCGGTCCCGCCCTTCGCCCGTGCCCTCGCCCGTGAACAGCTCCGACGACTGCTCTACGGGGAGGGGCGGGGCGTCCGTCGCGGCGGACCCGGATTTTTTTCGGACTGGTTTCGCGGGCCCTACGGCAGCTTCACGGGAGGCGTACTCGCGGTGGGCACGACGCGCGGGGCGGACGGCACGGCGTCAGGGGCCGGGACCGGCGCGACCGACGGCGGGGAGGGGACGGCCGACGCAACCGGAAGGTCCGGAACCCGCGGGACCGCGGGAACCGACAGGCTCGGAAGCGAGGCCGCCGGGACGGCAGGCAGGGCCGGCACGGATGGCAGGGATGTCTTCGCCGACGACCCGTCGGCAGTGGACGCGGCCGGCCGGTGCACGCGGCCCGCCGGCCTGCGTGCGCCTTCGGGCGTCCCCGGGACCCGCGCCCGAGCCGTGCTGTCCGACCGGATCGCCCCGGCACCGGCGGACACCGCCGGCCGGGGCGCCGGCCCCTTCCCGCCCCCGCCCAGCGCGTACGGCAGCGCCAAGCCCGCCACCACCAGCGTCGCCGCCGTCGAGGCCATGGCCACCGCCTGCGCCTTGCCGCCCGCGTGCGGCCGGCCGCGTCCCAGCAGGAACAGCACGAGCCCGAGCGTCCCGGCCAGCGAGGCGCGCAGCGTTCGCCGGGCGCGGGCCAGCAGGGACTCGACGGTCCGGTAGCTCAGCCCCATACGCACGGCGACCTGGCCGACGTCCAGGTCCTCCGACTTCAGCCGCAGCGCCTCCGCCTGCCGGGCGGGCAGCTCGCCGCTGCGCACGGCGAGCCACTTCGCCTCGGCCCGGTCGCACACCGCGTCCTCGACGGGTACCGGGCCCGGCGCGACGAGTGTGGGGCGGCTGCCCACCTCGGCCTCGCGGTTGACCTGCCGGTGCCGGTCGACGCACAGCCGCATCGTCACCGTCGTCAGCCAGGCGCCGAGCCGCTCGTCGTCGAGGTCCGGGCGCTCCGCGGCCCGCAGCATCGCCTCGTGAACGGCGTCCTCGGCGTCCTCCTGGCTCACGGACCGCCGCCTGGCCACCCTGAGCAGCTGCTCGCGTTGGCTCCACATGCGCAGCCAACGCTCGTCGGCGGCCGCTGTGTCCGCAGGCATGTCCGTCGCCATGAGGGCCCCTTCGCACTCACCCGCCGAGCCTGTGCTTCCGGCGGGTCGCGACATTACCCCCGAGTAGTGGCAGTTGTGGAGGGGGAGACGTCCATCGTGTTCCAGCCGTTGCCGGTGGTCAGCGGCCCCGCGTCGGGCAGCACACCGCCGCCGGGCAGCGTGAGGGTCGGTTCGGGGACGGGAACCAGCGGCGGCCCGGACTCCGTGGGGACGCCGGCCTTGGGGGACGGGCTGGGGGTGAGCGAGGCGGGTGGGGCCGACGGCGTGTGCGAAGGACCAGGGCCCGGCTTCCGGTCGTCCGACGGCTTCGGACTCCTCGGGTTCTTCGGGCGGGAGGGCTTCGGCCGGTCCGACCGGGATCCGCCGGACGCGTCCGGCACCACGCGGTGTCCGGTCAGGTAGTACGCGTACCACGCCTTGACGGTGCGCAGATAGGCGTCGGAGTGGTTGTAGCCCAGGATCGCCCGGTCCAGGTCGGCGGGGTTCGACAGGTCCCGGCCGCCCGCGCACAGGTAGCGGCCGGCGGCGAGCGCCGCATCGTAGACGTTGTCCGGGTCGGTCCGTCCGTCGCCGTTGCCGTCCGCTCCCCAGCGGGCCCAGGTGGACGGGATGAACTGCATCGGGCCGACCGCGCGGTCGTACAGCCTGTCCCCGTCGTACGCACCGCCGTCGGTGTCCGCCACGACGGCGAAGGCGCCGCCGGTCAGCCGCGGACCGAGAATGGGCGTCACGGTCGTCCCGTCCGGGGTCACCCGGCCGCCCCGTGCCTGCCCGGACTCCACCTGGCCGATCGCGGCCAGCAGCTGCCAGCGCAGTCCGCAGCGCGGCGCGCTGCGCGCCAGCTCCTCCTCGGCACGCCGGTACGCGGCGAACACGCTCGCGGGCAGGGCACCGCCGTTCGTCACTCCCCGTGCCGAGCCCTTCTTCCGCGTCCGCAGCGGAGGAAGGCCGGGGCGGTACGGGGTGTCGCCGGACACGCTGAGGCCGTGCCCGGCGGGAGCCGCCGCACGCGCGGGCTCCACGGCCTCGGCCGAGACCGCCCTCGGCGCCTGCGACGCGGTCAGCACGGCCATCGCCGCCGCCGCGATCGCCGTACCCCTGGCACCCCTCAGTGCCCCCTTGAGTGCACGCGCTGTCACTGTGCAGTCCCCTCCGTCCCCTCCGTGGCGAATCCGTCGTCTGCTCTACGCGGCCGGAGGGCAGGTCCGTCGCGCGAAACCGGGGGCACGGGAGGCGCATGCCGATCTGGCGGTCGCAGGGGCCGTCGAGGCCGGCGCCGTCGGTGATCAGCTCGTCGACCTGCCAGGTGCCGGCGCCGGGGCAGCCGGGGAGGGCTTCGGCGGTGGCGTGTGTGTGCAGGCCGCGGAGCGCGGTGGACGAGGCGCTGAAGGGCGCGCGGATGCATACATGACCGAATCTGCAGCCGAATCTGCACAGCGAAGGCGCAACTGCGGCACAGGCGAGTCCTGTTGATGCGGAGTTGTCCTGGTCGGAGCGGGCCGTGGCAATGGCTGTCGGTTTCCTGTGCTGCTCTACATGTAGAGAAGCTGCCGTCAATTCGTGTGCATGCGCGCACGGATGAGTGGCCGACCGTTTCAGCTGCCCTGCCGGGAGCGGCGACCGACTGCATGCCGGGCAGGCGCCGTGATTTGATCCTTCGCGCCGCCGGGATCGCGCCAAGGCGTCCGGAAAAACGGATGGCGCGGGCTGCGGTCGCTGCCCAGCGTCTGTCCCCAGCTTGGCCGCTCCCCCTTGTGGAACATCCATACGAAGGGAAGTTTCATCATGAACTACGCTCCCCAGGTTCAGACCCTTGAAATCTCCGACGCCGAGCTCGACACCGTCTCCGGCGGTCTGAGCCCGCAGGTCGGCCTCGCCGCCGGCCCCACGGCTATCAGCAGCTCGGACCTCGTTTCCCAGTTCGGCGCGCTCAAGGACGAGGTCCTGGACACCGTCGGCCAGTACCACCAGGTCGGCTTCACCGTCTCCTTCTGATCGCCCGCCGAAGACGATCAAGGGCCGGCTCGGGAGGCGACCCCTCCTGAGCCGGCCCTCGCGTGTTCACGGGGTTTCCCGGCGCGTTGCAGCACGTGTCAGCCGAGTTCGGCGCGTCGGCGTAGAGCCGTCCCGGTCGCCTCGTCGGCAGGGAAGAAGAGCTCGACGGACAGCTCGGACAGGGCGACGTCCATGGGCGTTCCGAACGTGCTCATCATGCTGAACAACGACAGTTCCTCACGCGACGCGCTGGAGGACCACCACCGACTCAGCGTGCTCCTCGTCATGCGTGACGACTTCTCCCCCCGGCTCGCCGCCGTGGCTCCACAGCTGCTGGAAGCGGCGCTGCCGGGACTCCTCAACGTACCGCCGGTGCTCAGCAGGCACGAACTGCACGACATCGTCACGCTGCCCGCGCGCGAGGCAGGCGCGCACTTCGCCCCCGGGCTGCCGGGGTTCATCGTCACCGACGTGCTCACCACCACCCCCGAAGGTACGGCCGCGGGCCAGGCGACGGCCACCGTGCTCCCCTTGGTGGAGGTGGCGTTGAGTCAACTGTGGCAGAGACGCCACGAGGGCTTCCTAACCCACGAGGCCTACCAGCGCATCGGCGGAGTGACCGGCAGTCTTGCCACCTGGGCGGATACCGCGCGTGTGGGCGGGAGTCCGGTGGTGCTTCGCTCGCTCGATGCTCGCCGTCCCTGGGATGCTCCCCCGTATTCCGGTTCGACAGGCGCCGTGCCGGGACGGTCACCGAGGACGCCCGTGCGCCGGTGCCGCCCTTGCCGACCCTGCTGATCGGGCTCGTGGGCGGGGCGTCATCGTCGGGACGACCTCCGTCGGCTCCGGCTTGCTGATTACCGTGATGCCTGTGCTGTGCGGGCCCACCCGTGACAGCAGGCCAGCCATCTCGTAAGGGCACCGACCTCGTCCAGGCCATCCCGACAGTGGTCACCGCGGCGCCGGGTCATCAGCTGGTCGTGTCCGCCCTACGATGGGCGCCGGTGGTGCTGAACGGGCCCGGGCTGCCGACGCTGAAGGCCTCGTCCTCGGCCCTCCTGTCCGGCTGCCTGGTCATGGCCCCGCTGGGCGCCGTCAAGACCGTCCGTGGCCGGCGTCTGGCGACGGCGGACGCGGGGTGACGGCGCCGAGGGCGTCAGCGATCCCGCCGACCTCACCTCACGCGGCGGACTTGCCCCAGGTGGCCTTGAACTTGGCCGCGTAGCCGTTCGTGTACCCCGCCAGGTTCGGGTGGAAGAGCGCGGACGCGTTGGTCAGGTCGTTGAACCAGGAGTCGGAGCCGCAGGCACCGTGGCCGGTGAACTGCCCCCGCATGTCGACGAAGCAGACGGGCTCCTTGATCGAGGCGGCCTTGGTGCCCTCGGCCAGCGCGTCGGCGAAGCCGTTCATTAGGTGCACTTGGCGGCGTCGAGGTCGATCACCGGGCACGGTGGAAGAGCTCAGCGCGGAGAGCTGGTTGTTGCGCACGTCGGCTATGGTCGCGCCGCTGCAGGACACGTCGTTGAGCTTGTACTCGGGGTTCGCGGCCACCCACTGGTGCGGTTAGTCGGACGGGCTGCGCTTGCAGTCGCCGCTGGCCGCGTCGTACGTGCCCGCGCCGACGCTGGAGGCGTACGAGTCGCCCAGGGCCACGTACTCCGCCTGTGTCGCCGCCTGGGCCGGGGTGCCGACCACCGTCGCCAGACCGGCGAATGCCGGCACGGCACTGGCGACAACCGACGTGAATTTACGCATGATTTCCCCCTGGATCGGGGATTTCTTTACCCCGGAATCGATGGTCCCGGCGAGGAGCGAAGATCGTACAGCGACCCCGTTGTCGGGCAACTCCTGTCTGATGCCCGGGAATTGCCGAATTGTTGTCGCGTCCCGGTGTCGTAGCCTGTGACCCATGGTGCGCCGGATACTGGCCTCGCCGTGGGTCCACACGGCGTACGACATCGCCCTCGCGGTGCTGGTGGTCTGCCTGGCCAACAGCTACAACATGTCCTACGACCAGACCGTCGGCTGGTCGATGGCGCTGGCCGTGGTGTTCCGCCGGCGCCGGCCGATGACCGTGATGACGGTGGTCGGCGGGCTGGCGCTGGTGCAGTACGTGCTGGCCGAGTACCCGGACGATCCGCTGACGTCCGGCGCCGCGGCCTACGACGCGGCGCTGCTCATCGCGATGGTCTCGGTGGTCACCCACGCCCGGCGGACCTGGCAGATCTGGGCGTCGGGGGCGATCCTGCTGTTCGGTGTGGTGCTGGAGTCCGGGCTCGGTCTGCCCGGCGCGCGGGACCACTACCTGGACCTGGCCAACCTGGCCCTCTACGGCGGTGTCTTCTCGGCCCTGTGGCTGACGGCCATGGTGCTGCGCACGCGCCGGCTGTACGTCGCCAGCCTGGAGGAGCGGGCCGCCACCGCCGAGCGGGAGCGCGAGCATCTGGTGCAGCTCGCCGCCGCCGAGGAACGGGCCGAGATCGCACGAGAGTTGCACGATGTGGTGGCCCACAGTCTGGCCGTGATGATCCTGCAGGCCGACGGAGCCGGTTACGTCCTCAAGTCCGATCCGGAGAGGGCGACTTCGGCGCTGAAGGCCATCGGCGACACCGGGCGGGACGCGCTGGAGGACATGCACCGGATCGTGAAGGTGCTGCGCACCGGGCGGTCCCAGGTCGGGCAGGACGAGGCGGCGGACACGGAAGCCGCCCGGCGCCGGGTGTCGCTGGACGATCTGGAGACGGTCGCCGAGCGGGCCCGCGCGGCGGGCCTGGAGGTGGATCTGGTCGTCGAGGGCGAGCGGGGCGGGCTGTCCACGGCCGACGGGCTGACCGTGCTGCGGATCGTCCAGGAGAGTCTGACCAACGTGCTGCGGCACGCCGGGCCCGGCGCCCGGGTCTCGATCACCCTGCGGTTCGGGAAGGACGTCGTACGGATCGGCGTGGTCGACGACGGAGCGGGCAGGCTCACCGGCTCGCAGGCCGTGACGGACCGGGGGAGCGGCGGGAACGGGCTGGTGGGGATGCGCGAACGGGTGGAGGTGTCCGGCGGCACCTTCGCCGCCGGGCCGCGGCTGGGCGCGGGATGGCAGGTCGACGCGGAGATCCCCGTCAACGTCAAGGAGGCTTCGGTGAGGATGTCGGCTGGATGAGCGAGGGGACTGGGAATGGCATGACGGACGGTATGACGGACGCGGACGGGCCCGGCGGGCCGATACGGGTCGTCGTCGTGGACGACCAGCCGCTGATCCGGGCGGGGTTCGCGATGGTGCTGGCCGCGCAGGGCGACATCGAGGTCGTCGGCGAGGCCGAGAACGGCGCCGACGCCCTCGCGCTGCTGGCCCGCACCCGGGCCGACGTCGTCATCATGGACATCCGTATGCCCGTCATGGACGGCGTCGAGGCCACCCGGCGGCTCGGTGAACTCCTCGGTTCTCCCAGGGTGTTGGTGCTCACCACCTTCGACACCGACGAGGACGCCTTCGCCGCGCTGCAGGCCGGGGCGAGCGGCTTCCTGCTGAAGAACACGCCGCCGGAAGAGGTCGTGGCGGCGATCCGGGTGGTGGCGGCCGGCGAGTCCGTCGTGTCGCCGCGCGTCACCCGCCAGCTGCTGGACCGGTTCGCGGGAAAGCTCGCGCCCACGGAACGCACCGACGAGCGACTGGAGCAACTGACCCTGCGTGAGAGGGAGGTGCTCGGCCTGGTCGCCGAGGGCCTGTCCAACGGCGAGATCGCGGCCGAGCTGTTCATCGCGGAGGCCACCGTGAAGACCCACATCGGGAAGATCCTCGCCAAACTGGACCTGCGGGACCGGGTGCAGGCCGTCATCTTCGCCTACGACTCGGGGCTTGTCAGCCCACGGTCGTAGTCCCCGCCTCCCACCCCGGTCGCAGGTCCGCGGCGCACGGATCAGTTCACGATCCGATGTGCCGGACCGCCCGGTCTTCGAGAATTTCATCCATACCGAACGGCGAAACAGTCCGCGAAAAAGCGGGACGCAGACCGTCGGACGAAAAGCATCGGATCGAATTCCTCGGAGGCCACCATGTCTGTTTCCGCACGCCCGCGTCGCCGCCTGGCGATTGTCATCGGCTCCGTCGCCCTCGTGGTTCTCACCGGCGTCGGCATCGCGGGCGGTCACTGGTGGCACGAACGCAACCTGCCCAGCCAGGCCTCGAAGGCCGACTGCGCGCTGGCCCAGCAGATCATCGACGGGGCGCAGAAGCTGCCCATCGGCGACAAGAAGGCCATCGACAAGTGGGAGAAGGACACGGCGACGCTGCGCCGGACGCAGATGAAGGACGGCTACCTCGGCTACAACATCGCCCAGTACGAAGGGTGGGTGACCACGAAGGCGAAGGGCGAGACCGGGGAGCTGACGAAGAAGGACATGCTGCACATCGCGGACCAGGCCAACTCCCACTGCGCGTACGCCAAGGTCACGCTCGCGTTCCCGTCGCTGAACTCCTGACGCGGCCCGGCGAAAGGGAGTTCACGTCATGGCCATCGCGCACACGACGACCGGCCGCGCCGTCGCCGGCCGGATCGCCTCGGCCGTCGACCTGGTCAAGACCTACCGGCAGGGGCAGGCGGAGATCAGGGCCCTGGACTCGGTGACGGTCGGCTTCGACCGCGCGCGGTTCACGGCCATCGCCGGCCCCTCGGGCTCGGGCAAGTCCACGCTCATGCACTGCCTGGCCGGGCTCGACTCGGCCACCTCGGGCCAGGTCTTCCTGGGCGACGACGAGCTGACGGGCATGTCCGACCGCGAGCTGACCCGCGTACGGCGGGACAAGGTCGGCTTCGTCTTCCAGTCCTTCAACCTGCTGCCCCAGCTGACGGCGCTGGAGAATATCGTCCTGCCCGTCACCCTGACCGGCCGCCCCCTCGACCGGGAACTGCTCGACCACCTCGCCGGCGTCCTCGGCATCGGAGACCGTATGTCCCACCGGCCGTCCGAACTCTCCGGCGGCCAGCAGCAGCGCGTGGCCCTGGCCCGCGCGCTGCTCGCCCGGCCCGCCGTGGTCTTCGCCGACGAGCCCACCGGCAACCTGGACTCGCGCTCGGGCGCCGAGGTCCTCGACTTCCTGCGCCGCTCGGTGCGCGACCTGGGCCAGACCGTGGTCATGGTGACGCACGACCCGCGCGCCGCCGCCCACGCCGACCGCGTGCTGGTCCTCGCCGACGGCCGGATCGTCGACGACGTCGACGCGGCGTCCGGCGCTGACATCACGCGGGCCCTGCGGGATCTGGGGAGGGCCGCCTGATGAGCCTGATGAGCACCCCCTGGCAGCGGGGCATCCCATGGCGGGCCAGTGTCCTCGGCTCGCAGCTCGCCGAACTCCTGCGCCGCCCCGGCAGGTTGGTGACGACGGGACTGTCTGTCCTGGTGGCCGCGTTCGTGGTCTTCGCCACGATCATGGCCCAGCAGATCACCACGAACACCACCCTCGACAACTTCCGCGGCACCCCGAAAGCCGTGGACCTGGTCGCCGTGGCCGGCGAAAGCAACATCAGCGCCACGGCCCTGCAGCGGATCCGCGCGCTGCCGGGTGTGACGGAGGCCGTCGGCCGCGTCAACTCCGGCGCCCCGGTCTCCGGTCCGTCCGAGCACTGGCTGGAACTCCGCTCCGATCCCGGCACCGGCCCGCTCTCCCAGGTCGAACTGGTCGAGGGCAGCTACCCCGACCGCGCCGGAGAACTCGCCGTCAACCGTCGGGCCGCCGCGGAACTGGGGCTCGCCCCCGGCACCCGGACGACCCTGAAGGTCCCGGACGCCAAGGACGCGGAGAAGACCGTCAAGGTCACCTTCACCGTCACCGGCGTGGTCAAGAGCACCGCGACCGCCGAGCAGCAGTCCGGCGGCTACACCACCGACGCGTTCATCGCCCCCTTCGCGGACCTGCCGGGCTATGAGCACATCGACATCGTCGCCAAGTCCGGGGTCTCGCACGTCGAGTTGACGAGACAGGTGCGCGCCGCCCTCGACCGGGCCGACAAGGCCTCGGCGAAGGCGAAGCTCGTCACCGGCGGCGCCGTACGTGCCGCGGAGGAGCGCGAGGCCGTCGGCGGGGACCTCCGTCAGCTCTTCCAGCTGATCTCCGTCTTCCTGGCCGTCGCCGTTGGGGCCGCCGCCCTGGTCGCCACCTCCGCCTTCCGGATCGTCTTCGCCCAGCGGCTGCGGCAGTTGGCGCTGCTGCGCGCCATCGGCGCCCCGCAGCGCCGGGTGGTGGCCGCGCTCGCCGCCGAAGGCGCCTTGGTCGGCGCGGTCGCCGGCACCATCGGGGTACTGCTGGCGTTGGGCGCCGGGCATCTCGCCCCGACGGCCGCCGGCGTCCTCGCCGGACAGGAACTGTCGGCGCCGGGCTTCCCCGTCATGGACGCCGCGCTGGTCGTCGTAGGGACCATGCTCGTCAGCGTGGGAGCGGTCCTCGCGCCCGCCCTGTCGGCGGCCCGGGTCTCGCCGTTGCAGGCCCTGCGCAGTGCGAGCACCGTCGCGGGCGAACACCGGATCGGTGCCGGACGCCTCACCGTCGGCGTCGTCTTCGCCACCGCGGCCATGGGACTCGCTGTCCTGCTGCTCCGCAACCTCCCCGAGCCCGGCGCGCAGGACTACGACCGGGGCCTCGGCATGCTGGTCACCGTCGCCTCGGCGGGCCTGGCCTTTCTGGCGCTGGTCACTCTGGGCCCGCTGCTGGTCCGCCCCGTCCTGGCGGTGACCGGCTGGCCGCTGCGTCGGCTCGGCGCCTCCGGCCGGCTCGCCGTCAGTGGCGTCGGCGGCACCCCGCGCCGGGCCGCGGCGGTCTCCGTCGTCGTCGCGCTCGGGGTCGCCCTGGTGTCGGGCGCCCTGGTCGCCGTCGCCTGTCTCACCGGCTACGACCAGCGCACCGAGGCCGTCGACTCCCCCGCCGACTTCCGGGTCACGTCCGAGGCCAAAGGCCTGGACGCCGCCGTCGTACGACGGTTCGCGGCACTGCCCGAGCTCACTCACGTCACCGGCTACCGGACCGTACAGGTCACCGCCGGTCCCGAGGACCCGCGCGTCCAGTACGAGGCGTCGGACCTGGACCCGGACGCCCTGCCCACGGGCCGGTACATCGACACCGCCAGCGGGTCCCTGTCGGATCTGGGCCCCGGCAGCGCGGTTGTCGCGTCCGCCGTGGCCGACGCACTCGGCGTGCGGGCGGGCGACTCGTTCACCGTCACCTCGAGCCGGGGGAACATCCGGCTGACCGTCGCCGCCACGCTGCCCGAAGACGGCCCGGGACAGGCCGACATCCTCGTGGTCCCCGCCGACCTGAACCGCATGGGCGCCGCCGAGAACGCGAGTGGCGTCTTCGCCGACGCCGCCACGTCCGGCCTCGCCGCCCGCGGCAAGGCCGGGCGGGCCCTGGAGACCGTGATACGGGAGCACGTCCCGGACCCGGACGGCGTCAACATCAGCGTCCTGGCGGACGACCGGGACAACAGCCGGGCCGAGATCCGGACGATGGGCGTCACCGCGCTCGGCCTCGTCGCCCTGACCGTCCTCATCGCGGTCGTCGGCGTCACCGCCACCACCAGCCTCACCGCGATCGAACGCGCTCGCGAGTTCGGCCTGTTGCGCGCGCTGGGCCTGGGCGGCGGAGCACTGCGCCGCACGATCACCATGGAGGCCGGCCTGTACGGCGTCCTCGGCGCCTCCCTCGGCCTCGCGCTCGGCGTCCCGTACGCCTGGCTCCTCGTCCGCATCACCGTGGCGAACGCGCCTCTGGTCCTGCCTGGAGCCCAACTCGTCCTGGTCTTCGGCGCCTTGGCCGCCCTGACCGCTCTGGCCGGCCTGCTCCCCGCCCGCCGCGCGACCCGAGTCACACCGATGACCGTCCTGGGTGGTGCCGAATGAGCGAGCGGAGGGCGCCGTGCGGCCGTGCCTCCGAGCGCCGGACAGGCCCCGAACCGACGCACATTCGCCGGCGCCACGAGGCGGGTGGATTCGGTCGCTCCATGGCTGACAGCGAGCCACGCTCTGTGCGCACCTGCGATGTCGCCCTTCTGGCCGATGCGCGCTTTCCGAGCGTGTGTGATTCGTCAGCCGCGGAGAGCGCCCGCCCGGGCCCTCGACCGGAGGTGTGCCCACAGCATGGATCGGGGGTTCATCGTTGTGCGGACCGGTTGGCGGAATGCACGCCCTTCAGCCGGTCGCTGCTTCGGCGAACTGGTTGGTGTCGAAGAGTTCCCTGATGTGGCCGCCGAGTTCGGACCAGTGGTGGCCGGAGAGTTCGGCGGCGGCTCGGGCGTCGCCGCCTGCGCAGACGGTGATGAGTTCGTCGTGGTGTTCGATGGTGTTGCGGCCGCCGAGCAGGGTGGAGAACTTGCGGTAGAGGATGCGGTGGATCTGCGGGTGGAGCTGCTCGACGATCCGGCTGAGCACGGGGTTGTCCGCGGCCGCGATGGGGACGGCATGGAAGCGGTCGTCTGCGGCAAGAGCCGCGGTGGTGTCGTTGTCGGCGACGGCCCGTTCGAAGTCGCGGTTGGCCTCGCGCATGCGGTCGAGGTCCTGCTCGGTCATGACCGGGACAGCTGTCTCGATGGCGAGCTGGTCGAGGGAGCGCAGGACGGCGAGGGTCTTTTCGACGTCGCGGCGGTTGAGGGTGGTGATGCGGGTGTAGACGCCGGGCTTGGCCTCGACCAGGCCGATGTCGGCGAGCCGGGCGAGGGCCTCGCGCACCGGGGTACGGCTGAGGCCAAGGCGCTCGGCAAGGTCACCGTCCTTGACCTTCTCACCGGGGACGAGTTCGCCGCGCACGATGGAGTCGCGGAGGCGCTCGAAGACCTCGTCGCTGAGGAGTCGGCGAGAGACAGGGCGGTCAAGTGACATATTGCGTACAGTACATCGCTCGTCGTCGGCCTACTGTCCTCCTGCTCCCCCTTGGCCTTCAGTCCTGGCCCGGCGGACCAGAGCCTGGGCCAGGACGAGCGCCGGGTCGACGACGGGGACGTCCGCGGCGTCGGTGGACAGGCCGAGAGGGATTTCGGTGCAGCCGGCGATCACTGCTTGCGCGCCCTGTTGTGTCAGGTGCCGTGCGGCACGGGTCAGGAGCGCGGTTGTCCTGTCGTCGTGGGTGCCCGCCTTCACCGCTTGGATGGCCGTCATGACCTCGGTGTCCTGGGCGGCGGCGTCGGGGAGCACGAGGCGGATACCGAAGCTCTCCAGGCGTTCCTGGTAGAGGCCGGTGCGGACGGTGCCGGTGGTGGCCAGCAGTCCGACGGTGTGGACGCCGGGGCTCAGGGTGGTGAGGTGCCGGGCCACCTCGCCGATCATGTGGACGATGGGCAGGCCCACGTGGTCGGCGATGCGCGGGACGAAGGCGTGGGCGGTGTTGCAGGGGATGGCGATCACGGTGGCACCGGCCTCGCGCAGGACGTGGCTGCCGTGCAGGAGCCAGGGGGTGGGATCGGGTCCGTCGCGCAGCAGGGCCTCGGTGCGGTCGGGGATGGTGGGGTCGGACCAGATGACCGTACGGAGGTGGTCCTGGTCACTGGTGCCGGGTGTGGTCGCGACGAGCTTGGCATAGAAGTCAGCGGTGGCTGCCGGGCCCATGCCGCCGAGGATGCCGATGATCTCGTCGGTGGCCGTGCGGGTCCTGGTGGTCACTGTGCGGCTTCCTTCTTCAGCACCGTGGTCTCCGGCTTGGCCGGGGTGGTTTCGCGACTGCCGCGCTTGGCCGCGCGCCGATTCTCGGAGCTGTCGACGACCGCGGCGGCAAGGGAGTTGCCGATGACATTCACGCCGGTGCGGGCCATGTCGACGATGAAGTCCACGCCGAGCAGCAGGGCGACGCCTTCGGCGGGCAGGCCGAGGGAGCTGCCGGCGGCGATGAGCACGACTATCGAGGCGGAGGCGACGCCGGCCATGCCCTTGGAAAGGATCACCAGCACGCCGACCATCAGGAGCAGGGCGGGCAGGGAGGTGTCGGCGCCATAGGCGTTGGCGAGGAAGACCAGGGCGGCGGCCTGGTAGAGGACCGAGCCGTCGGTGTTGAAGGAGTAGCCGAGGGGGACCACGAAGGAGGTCGTGGAACGGTTGAGGCCGAAGGCTTCGAGCTTGCCCATCAGCGGGGCCAGGACCGATTCGGAGCTGCGGGTGACGAAGGCGATCCCGGCCAGACCGGCGACGGACTTCAGCAGTTCGACGTAGCGGATGCGGTAGACAGCGGCGATCAGCGGGAACAGCACACCCACGACGACGGCCAGCCCCGCGTAGACCACCGCGATGAAGCCCAGTAGGCTGCGCAGGTTGCCGAAGCCGTAGTACGCGACGTCGTACGAGATGAAGCCGAGCACACCCAGCGGCGCGACGCGGATGACGTACCCGACGACCTTGAACATCACCGCCGCGACCGACTCCAGCACACCCGCGAAGGGCTCGGACTTCTCGCCGATCGCGGCCATCGCGACGCCCACGAGGACGGCGAAGACGATCGCGCCGAGCAGGTTTCCCTCGCCGAACGCGGCGAAGATGTTCTTCGGTACGGCGTGCAGGATCAGTTCGTGGAAGTCGATGCCCTGGCTCAGGCCGGCGAGGTCCTTGGCGTCGGCCGCGTGGATTGGGGCGCCCGTGCCGATGCCCGCGAGCTTCGCCAGCCCGACCGCGATCAGCAGGATCACGGTGGTGACGACCTCGAAGTAGAGGATCGCCTTGCCTGCGATCCGGCCGACCTTCTTGACCGACTCCATGCGGGCGATGCCCAGCACGATGAGCGGGAAGACCAGGGGCAGGACGACGACCTGCACGAGATTCAGGAACACGTCGCCGAGGATCTTCATCTGCTCGCCCGCGGACGGGGCGAAGGTTCCGATGAGGGCGCCGAGACCTACGGCGATGACCGACTGGATGCCGATCGGCATCCGCAGACATCGCCGCCAGCGGGTTGGGGAGGCGTCTGTGCCGGTGGGGCGGGGGTGAACGGTGTCCATGAGACTCCAGCCATATGCAATATATTGCGTTCTGCGTGTTGGCCGGTAACACTGAGGCCGGCGACGGTGGCCTGTCAAGGGGTGCCGCGAGAACGAGGAGCAACACATGGCGCAGGCCACCCGCATCGAGCACGACCTCATCGGGGACAAGGAGGTCCCCCTGGGCGCCTACTACGGCGTGCACACCGTGCGGGCCGTGGAGAACTTCACGATCACCGGGTCGACCATCGCCCAATTCCCCGACCTGATCGCCGCACTGGCGGCGGTCAAGCAGGCGGCCGTGCGAGCCAACCGCGATCTTGGACTGCTGCCCCCGGCCCTCGCCGGCGCGATCATCAGCGCCTGCGAGGAGATCCGCGCAGGGCGGCTCATCGAGGAGTTCGTCGTCGACCCCGTCCAGGGCGGCGCCGGCACCTCCACGAACATGAACGCCAACGAGGTCATCGCCAACCGGGCCCTGGAGATCCTCGGCCACCCTCGCGGCTGCTACGACGTGATCCACCCCTTGGACCACGTCAACCTCGGCCAGAGCACCAACGACGTCTACCCCACCGCCGTGCGCCTGGCCCTGGTCGCCTCACTGCGCCGGCTCGACGCCTCCCTGGGGGCGCTGACCACGGCGTTCACGAAGAAGGCGGCCGAGTTCAGTGACGTACTGAAGATGGGCCGCACCCAGCTCCAGGACGCCGTACCCATGACACTGGGCCAGGAGTTCACCACGTACGCCGTCATGATCGAGGAGGACCGTCGGCGCCTCACCGAGGCCGCGGCCCTGCTGCTGGAGTCCCATCTCGGTGGCACCGCCATCGGCACCGGCATCAACGGCCACCCCCGCTACGCCGAACTCGCCTGCGCATACCTCGCCGACATCAGCGGCGAAGGGGTCCGCCCCGCGGGCGACTTCATCGAAGCCACCCAGGACTGCGGCGCCTTCGTTCAACTGTCCGGTGTCCTCAAGCGAGTCGCCGTGAAACTCTCCAAGACCTGCAACGACCTGCGGCTGACTTCCTCCGGCCCCACCGCCGGGCTCGGCGAGATCAACCTGCCCCCGGTACAGGCGGGTTCGTCGATCATGCCCGGCAAGGTCAACCCGGTGATCCCCGAGGTCGTCAACCAGGTCGCCTTCGAGGTCATCGGCAACGACCTGACCGTCACCATGGCCGCCGAGGCCGGACAGCTCCAGCTCAACGCCTTCGAGCCCGTCATCGCCTACAGCCTGTTGCGCTCCCTGACCCACCTCCGCGCGGCCTGCGACACCCTTGCCACCCGCTGCGTCCCCGGCATCACCGCCAACCGCGAACACCTCCACGACAGCGTCCACCGCTCCATCGGCCTGGTCACCGCACTCGCCCCGCACATCGGCTACGCAGCCTCCACCGCCCTCGCCCGCCAGGCCCTGGCCACCGGCCGCTCCGTCAAGGACCTGGCCGCCGAGGCCGGCCTCCTCGGTACCGGCCAACTGGACAAGATCCTGCGGCCGGAGAACCTCACCGGGCAATCCGCCAGGCCTTCTGCGACAGGCACTCCGTGACCCGTGCGGTCGCAACTCGCCCTTACGTCGCCCTGGGGCTCCATGCATTCGGCGTGTGGTGGCGACACCACAGACGCGTTGCTCTCGTCCACTCCGCGACTCCGTGCCCACAGCGTGCCCGTAAGGGCGGACAACCACGGTCGACAGCGGTGCGATCCGATACCGCCGCGAGCCCACCTGAAGCACATACATGCAGGTCAGAAGCGGCATGGCCACGTGAGCGCCGTCGCTTCCCAAGCTGAGAGCGCGAGTTCGATTCTCGTCACCCGCTCCATGCGGAACCCTCAGGCCAGAGGTCCGGGGGTTCTTTGTTGTCTAGACCTGTGGGCGAGTGCCGCACCACTAGCGCACCATTAGCCCGCTGAGGACTCCTGAGTGTGGTGCGGACGGCCGTCGGTGTGGTGCTTCGCACGCTCGGCGCGCACCATCCCGTCGAGCCCGGCGGCGACCTCCCGTTGGCGGTCGTGATCGGAGTGCTGGTAGATCATCGTTGGCTGAGGCTCAGACACCCAGGGGTCCGTCTCGCCAAGGGGCGTTCGAGGCGAGGGGACCGTGCCATTCGCGTGCCAGATCCTGCGGGGAGCCACGGGGAACAGCGGGAAGTTGCCCTGGGGTGACCGGGACTCCAATGCCACTCCGCCGCAGGTCAGCACAGCACCCGTCGCTAGGAGACCCAAGCTTCCCGAGCTGAGGTCCCGGGGCGGCGGTCTTGCGATACGGTGCGGGCGTCATATGACGCCCCCTCGGAGAGCAAGTGGATCTGCTGAACAGCCGTGTTGCCCGCTTTGCGACCATGATCCTGCTGGGCTTGGCTGCACTCGCTATCGCCAGTTGCAACCCTGATCCGACCGACCCCGAGAACGTCGATCCGATCGCTCTGGTGAACAGCACATCGAACCCAGTGCGCGTCTTCTGGTGTGCCGGCGACGGGGACAACGAATGCGCGGAGGAGCAGAGCCTAGGAGTCATCCCAGCGGGGGCACATCGCACCGTGCACATGTCCTCCTACGAAGTAATGCTGCACGTCGAGACAGCTTCGGGCCCAGGGGGATATGCCTGCGAAGACGATGCTCCGGGCAGTCGGATCGCTCTGAGCGCGTCGTATCCCTCCATGCAAGCTGCATACGATCACTGCCTGGACGGAGCCTCACCGAGCATCTCGCCCCACTGAGTGGGCGGTTCGTGAGTTGATGTCCGTTCCGGACTTGGTTACTGCTTCTTGCTGAAGGTGCCGGGCTCGGCCTCGGTGAGGATTCCTATGGTGACCAGGCGTTTCATCTTGGCGCGGGTGCGCTCGACGTGTTTCGGCAGGAGCTCGAAGTCGCAAGGGGCCCACTGCGTCGAAGGCGGCTTTGCCGGTCTGGCCGGACAGGAGTGGGTCCGAGATGTTGAGGGCCAGGGTCATCAGGCTGGACAGAATCAGCAATCGGCGTGCCGAGCGTAGTTGTTCGGAGGGCGCGCCTTTCACGGCGAGATAGCCGATGGCGAGGAGGAGGTCGAGGACTGAGAGGTCGACTGCGGGTGCCACCAGTGGCGCGACGAGGCCGGGTACGCCGAGGCGCGTCGCCAGGGCCCATACGTTGCCGAAGCCGAACAGGAAGGTCAGGCCGACGACAGTACCCATGATCACGGTGACGGACCGGAAGGCCGTTGCCTGTTCACGAGGTCGTCGCCCCTCGGGCAGGGGCCGAAGGGATGGCTGCGGTCGGCCCCTCATGTGGTCCTGCCCCGCGGGTCAATCCGGTCGTCCGGAAGGGATGGTTCTGGTCGATCCTGCGGTGCGGAGTCAAAGGCATCCACCGCTCCCGTGTTTCCCCGACCATCCCGCTGAAGTTGAAGATCGGCCCGCAGCACGACCGGTTGGGCTTTTGGTTCAACTCGGACCTCGGACACAGAGTTGCCCCACAGCGCCCTGTTTCAGGGCAGGGGACATCGGCACCCGCTTCCGGCTCCTGGCTGGGGCGGGCGTTCGACGTTGCGGTGCCTTCGGCCCGGCTTTTCCCCTTCATCAGCGGTTCGGTGGGCACCGAGAACACGGCACGATTCCTGGACCGCTCGCGGATGCGGTCGTGGACGGTCGACGTGCGCGTCAGCTGACCCGGAGACCGACCGCCAGCGTCAGTTCAAGGACCCGGTGTGGCGATGCGAGATCCGGAAACAGCTCCCGCAGCTGTGACATCCGGTACCGGACTGTCTGGGGATGGACGAACAACGCCGCCGCCACCTCGTCCCGTCTGCCCTGGTGCAGCAGCCACGCCCGCAACGTCTCCTCCAGCCGCCGTGCGGTCGCGACGGGCAAGGCCCGCAACGGTGCGAGGGCTCGGGCACGCAGGTCTGCGAACGCGTCCGCGTCGGCGCTCAGCACCAGCTCGGGCAGGTGGTCCTCGGTGTCGCGAATATCAGGGGAGAGGGAGCGCGCGCGTACGGCTCGTGCGTACGAGGCGGACGCACGAGTCCACGGCCGGGCCGGGCCGACCACGGCGGTGCGGTCGGTCAGCTGCCGCAGGAGATGCGGTCGGTCGGCATCGGGGACGAGCAGTACACCGGTGGCGTCCGGCAGATCGTCGAGGACGAGGGTGCTCGGGTCGAGCGTGCGGTAGGCGGGCCGGGCGTGGGCGGCGGGCAGCAGGACCGCGGTCAGCGAAACCGGAGGCTGCCACCCGGCCCGTTGAACTGAAGCCAGCAGCACGTCCGGGCTCGCGCCGGCGAGGAGGTCGCGGGCCAGGTGTTCCAGGTGGCGCTCGTGGGCCCTGCCCCGGGCGGCCAGTTCGTCGGCGTGGCCCGCGGCGCTCGCGGCGGAGAGCTCGTCGATGTAGGCGAAGGTCAGTTCGGCGAACTTGGCGACCTCGGCGGCGGGCAGACCTGCGGGTACGGCACCCGCAGCCAGGCATCGCCAGGCCACGCGGGCGCCGACGCGGTAGGCGCTGAGCAGGGCGTCCATCGAACGGCCGTCCCGGACCTCGCCGCGGCCCAGCTCGTAGGCCGCGTCACCGGCGTCGCCACCTGTGGCGTTCCCGCTCGCCAGGTCCAGGTAGTGCCCCAGGGCGGTGCGGACGGCTCGGCGGATGGTGGCGCCCATGTGGCCCGCCAGTGCGTTGGCGTAGGGAGGGACCTCGTCGATGATCGCCTGGACGACCTCGTCGGCGGTGGTCTTCAGCGCGGCCCGAAGTGCGGTGACCGTCGTCTCGTCCAGGGTCAGTTCGCTGGCCCTCCGGATTGCATGGCTCACGTTTTTGTTCCCTGCGAACAATTCAGCCGACCAGATTTACGTCCTGCGGTCAGGACTTTACGCCTTGTGGCGCAGCAAGCTGGAGTCATGACGAGTGCAGCCCTTCGCAGCAGGGCGTGGAAACTACTGGAGATGGTCACGACGCCGCTGCTGCCGTCGGACTACCTCGACCTGGTCAGCCCGCTGCGTGCGGGCGCTGACCTGCGTGGGCGCATCGAGGCCGTGCTCCCCGAGACGGGTGACGCCGCGACCATAGTGATCAGGCCGGGACGGGGCTGGCGCGGCCACACGGCCGGTCAGTACGTGCGGATCGGGGTCGATGTCGACGGGGTGCGCCTGTGGCGTGCCTACTCTCTCACCTCGCCGACGGACCGCCAGGACGGCCGCGTCACGATCACCGTGAAGGCGATCCCGGACGGCAAGGTCAGCAACCACCTGGTCCGCGGGGCGAAACCGGGCACGCTGATCCAGCTCGACCAGGCGACCGGTGACTTCGTGCTGCCGCAGGCCAAGCCCGCCAAGGTGCTCTACCTGACGGCCGGCAGCGGCATCACGCCTGTGATGGGCATGCTGCGCGACACCGAGTTCGACGACGTCGTCATGGTCCACTGCGCGCCACAGCCACAAGACGTGATCTTCCGCAGCGAACTGCACGACCTGGTCGCGGACAAGAAGCTGCGGCTCACCGAGGTGCACACCGACACGGACGGCATGCTCGACATCGCCCGTCTCGACGAACTCGTGCCCGACTGGGCCGAGCGCGAGACCTGGGCTTGCGGGCCCGCGGGCCTGCTCGACGCCGCCGAAGAGCACTGGACCGAGCACGGAGTCCGAGAGCGCCTGCACACCGAACGCTTCCGCCCCAGCATCGTCGTCGCCGGCGACGGCGGCGAGGTCACGTTCAGCGCCACCGGCAAGACCGTCGACGCGGACGGCGGCACGCCGTTGCTGGACATCGGCGAGGAGGCCGGCGTGCTCATGCCCTCCGGGTGCCGCATGGGCATCTGCTTCGGCTGTGTCACGCCGCTCAAGGCGGGCGCCGTCCGCGACCTGCGTACCGGCGAGATCACCGAGGCCGAGCCGGGCGTCCTCATCCAGACCTGCGTGTCCGCCGCGGCGGGCCCCTGCGACATCGAACGGTAGGAGCACCTTGACCGCCATCGACCCCACCGCCCACCTGACCGCGGAGCAGATCGAGGAGCTCGGCCGCGAGCTGGACGCGATCCGCGACGAGGTGATCGCCGGCCGCGGCGAGAAGGACGCCGCCTACATCCGCAAGGTCATCTCGGCGCAGCGCAAGCTGGAGCTGGTCAGCAGGGGCGTGCTGCTGTTCTCGATCTTCCCGCCCGCGTGGCTGCTCGGCACCGCCGGGCTGTCCGTGGCGAAGATCATGGACAACATGGAGATCGGCCACAACGTCCTGCACGGCCAGTGGGACTGGATGCGCGACCCGAAGATCCATTCCACCACCTGGGAGTGGGACCACGTCTCACCCGCCGACCAATGGAAGCACTCCCACAATGAGCTGCACCACACGTACACCAACGTGATCGGCAAGGACAACGACCTCGGCTACGGCATCATGCGCGTCGACGAGGACCAGAAGTGGCACCCGTTCCACCTCGGCCAGCCGCTGTGGAACTTCATCAACGCCTGCTTCTTCGAGTACGGCATCGCAGCGTACGACCTGGAGCTCGGCAAGAACCTGCGCAAGCGCCGCCGCAAGGACCCGGAGTTCCGCGCGCGGGCCAGGGCCGTGGGCCGCAAGATCCGCAAGCAGGTGCTCAAGGACTACGTGATCCACCCGCTGTTGTCGGGTCCGTCGTTCCTCCCCACGCTCGCGGCCACGTTCACCGCGAACCTGGTCCGCAACATCTGGTCCCACTCGGTGATCATGTGCGGGCACTTCCCGGAGGGCGTGCAGGTCTTCGAGCGCCGGTCGATCAAGGGCGAGACGCGCGGCCAGTGGTACCTGCGCCAGATGATGGGGTCGGCGAACATCAGCGGCAGCAGGGCCATGCACTTCATGACCGGCAACCTCTCGCACCAGATCGAGCACCACCTGTTCCCGGACCTGCCGAGCAACCGGTACGCCGAGGTCGCGGTGAAGGTGCGCGCGCTGTTCGAGAAGTACGAGCTGGAGTACGTCACCGGTCCGCTGCCCAAGCAGGTGTTCTCCGCGTGGCGCAAGGTCTTCCGGCTCTCGCTGCCGAACAACAAGCCCGAGGTCAAGACGCCGGACCGCGAGCGGGAGCTCGTCGCGGCCTGATTCCCGGGGCGCCGGGTTGGTCGTGGAGGGCGGTACAACGAAGTGGAGCTCCTGGCAGACGGGTTCACAACCAAGATCACCCGTTGTCCACCAGGAGCTTCCGTGCTTGTCTGCCCGTCCGGGATCGACCTGTCCAGTTCGACCCTGCGGCTCCTCGCGCGTCACCTGCGCCGGCGCCGTCGTGAGATCGGCAGTCGATGGTGACGGCCGTCCACAGGCCGCCAGGCCCTGCTCACGCTCGGGCACCTGCGGTGCGGCGATGTGTCCGACGGTGCATCGCGTTCAGGTCGTCGTCCCGCTGCGGGGCTGCGTGACCGGGGTCAGGACCGCGACCTCCCAGCCGAAGCCCACCAGCAGTCGGCCGTCCGGGGTGAGTTTCACCGCATGGACGGGCGCGGGGAACACCAAGGGATGTCCGGTCGGACGGCCGGTGGTCAGGTCCCACACCCGCACGGTCCCGTTCCGGCTGCCGCTGGCGGCGATCGGACGGCCGTCCGCCACTCCCGTCGCCACCGCCCGCACCTCCTCGGTGTGGCTGATGAGGGGGGCGCCGACGGGGCGCCCGGTGGTCAGGTCCCACACCCGCACGGTCCCGTTCCGGCTGCCGCTGGCGGCGATCGGACGGCCGTCCGCCACTCCCGTCGCCACCGCCCGCACCTCCTCGGTGTGGCTGATGAGGGGGGCGCCGACGGGGCGCCCGGTGGTCAGGTCCCACACTCGCACCGTCCCGTCCCGGCTTCCGGTGACGGCGACCGGGCCGCTGTCCACCACCGCGGTCGCCACCGCCGTCGCCATCGCGCGGACCAAGCCGATGCGGCCGGTGAGCGGATCGCCGACCGGGCGTCCGGTGGTCAGGTCCCAGACCCGCACCGTCGTGTCCCAACTTCCGGAGACCGCGACCGGGCGAGCTCGCACCACTGCGGTCGCCACCGACCCCACCAGGCCGTAGTGGCCGGTGAGGGGCTCGCTGACGGGGCGGGTGGTGGTCAGGTCCCACACCCGGATCGTTCCGTCGTGGCCGCCGGCGACGGCCACCGGGGTCCCCGCCAGCACCGCCGTCGCCAGTGACCACACCGGCCCGGTGTGGCCGACGAGGGGTTGCCCCAAGGGTGCGCCGGTGGCCAGGTCCCACACCCGCACCGTTCCTTCCCAGCCACTGGTGAGGACGACCGTGCGGTCGTCCACCACGGCGGTGGCCAGCGCCTCCACGATGAGGGAGCCGGTGACGGGTGCGGCGGCGGGCCGACCGGTGGCCAGGTCCCAGACCCGCACGGTCGCGTCCCGGCTGCTGGTGACCGCGACCGGGCGGCCGTCCACCACCGCCTCGGCCACGGCTCGCCCGTGGTCGGTGTGGCCGATGCGGGGGGCGCCGACGGGGCTGCCGGGTGACAGGTCCCAGACGCGCACTTCTCCGTCCTCGTTGCCACCGGTGAGAGCGACCTGACGACCGTTCACCTCCGCGGTGGCCGCCGCCCACACCCCGTCGACATGGCCGGCCAGCGGTCTGCCGATGGGGCGGCCGGTGGCCAGGTCCCACACCCGCACCATCCCGGCCTGGCCACCGCCGACCGCGACAGGACGGCCCTGCACCGTCCCGGTGGCCAGTGCCTGCACCCCGTCGGGGGCGCCGGTGAGGGGTTCGCCGCGCAGGCGCCCGGTGGTCAGGTCCCACACCCGCACGGTCCCGTCGTGGCTGCCGCTGACAGCCACCGGACGACCGTCCACCACCGCGGTGGCCAGGGCCCGCACCCCTGAGCTGTGACCGGTGAGCGGTTCGCCGACCGGGCGGCCGGTGGCCGGGTCCCACACCCGCACCGTCCCCTCCCAGGTGCCGGCGACGGCGACCGGGCGGCCGTCCACGACCCCCGCCGCCAGCGCCTCCACCGGGCCGTCGCGGCCGCTGAGGGGCTTGCCGACGGGCCGGCCGGTGGTCAGGTCCCACACCCGCACGGTCCCGTCCCGGCTGCTGCTCATGCCGAGCGGGCGCCCGTCCGCCACCACCGTCGCCACCGCTGTGACGCCTGCGGTGTGGCCGGTGAGGGGTGTGCTGACGGGGCGTCCGGTGGTCAGGTCCCAGAGCCGTACGGTCCCGTCCCGGCTGCCTCCGAAGACAACCGGGCAGTCCCGCACCACAGCCGTCGCCACCGCGCAGACCTCGCCGTCCAGGCCGGTGAGGGGTTCGCCGACTGGATTCCCAGCAGCCAGGTCCCACACCCGCACCGTGCGGTCGTAGCTGCTGCAGGTGACGGCGATCGGGCGCCCCCCGACGATCCCCGTCGCCACCCCGCGCACGCGCTCGGTGTGGCCGATCAGAGCCTGACGGAACCGGTGGTCGACCGTGCTGCCGGTGGCCCAGGCCACCTCCCATCGTCTGTCCGCACCGTCGTCGACCGGCACGGCGCTGAGCCGCGCCGACAGGCCCGGAGCCCCGTAGCGGGCGGCGTCCAGCGCCAGCATCTGCCGACGCACCCCCGGACTCGCCTGGCGGTGCAGATGCGCCGATGCCCGGTACACCGCTGCCGCCAACCGCCCGGCGGGCCCAGTGGATGCGGCCAACAGTTCGAGCACCGCCTCGGGGTCGGCGTGCACCAGGAACACCGGATCGAGGAACTTCGCCTCCGCACCGGCGGATTCGGCGTCAGCGCCCTCGACGCCGCGGCCATCGGACCAGCCATGCATGCCATCGCCCCCCATCAGCGCATCAGCCCCTCAAGGCGCGGCTCAGCCGGGCGGCTGCGGCGCAGGCGAAGATGCACCCCTCGCCACAGGGCCCAGGCCAGACCGAGCACGAGCGGGACCTGGAGAACCTGCTGGACCACCGCGGGGCCGGGAGCGCCTCCCCGCTCGGCCGGGGCCAACCCCCGGGTGTCGACGGTCACCATGTAGGTGCCACCCACCACCCAGTGCCAGCCGACGAGGGTGCCCCCCTGGATCGGGGCCAACGGTGGGCCGTCGAGGACGGAGACGGTGTAGGTCTCGGTACTCCCACCGCTCATGCCGTCCTCGGCTACCTGGACCCCCAGGACCGTGACGTGTTCGGTGCGCCCGTGCTGGTGCAACTCCTGCTGGTCCAGCTCGGACCTCTGCAGGACCAAAGCCGCCAGCAGACACAGCACGCCCAGGACCCACCGCAGGCCCAAGCGGCAGACGCCAGGAAGCAAGCAGGCACCCAGGAGCACCAGCACGCCCAGGAGGTCCATCCACTCGGCCTGGCTGAAGAAGGAGGTACGCGCGATCAGGCGCACGATCGCCCACAACCCGCACGCGCCCCCGACGCTTGCCGCAGCGGGACCCAGCCGTCGGATGAACGCTCCTGCCGTGGGGAGCCGTGGGCCCGACGGGCTCCCTACGGCGTCCTCTTCGTCCGTGCCCATGCCCGTCTCCGTCCTCCACGCAACCCGCATGGTCCCCGGCAGCCACCGCACGAGGCTTCGACTCCACAAAGTAGAGATTGTTCAACGATCCTACAAGAGGTCATTCCTGCGGACGTAGGCATCCCTCTCCCCTGGAATCCCCAACTGGGCAGATGGGGGCAGGTTTTGTTCAACGAGGATTCGAGGCACTCAGCAGATCCGGTGACGGTCGAGGAGGGCGGATGGGCACAAGCGCACTCGGCTCGGGGGTTGCCGGACTGGAGAGGGACAGAGACCAGCTCGGTCGCGGCAGCACCGCTGAGCGGGTGGCCGGTGTGCTACGCCGACGAGTGACGGAGGGTGATATCCCGCCCGGAACACGGTTGTCCGAGGAAGTCGTGGGGGCGGCCCGGGGCGTGTCCCGCGACACCTTGCGTGAGGCCTTCCGACTGCTGACCCATGAGCGGCTGCTGGTACGCGAGTTGAACCGCGGCGTATTCGTACGCACCTTGGACGGCGACGACGTGGCACAGCTGTACCGGCTGCGCCGACTCGTGGAGGGCGCGGCCGTGCGGGAGGTGGCCGGCGCCCCCGACCGGGTGATCGAGGAGATCCGCCCATCCGTGGAGGAGGGCGAGCGGGCGGCAGCCGAGCAGCGCCGGCCCGATGTCGCCACCGCCGATCTGCATTTCCACCACGGCATCGTACGGCTGACCGAATCACCGCGACTGGCGGACTTCATGCTCCGCATCCACGCCGAACTGCGCCTGGCCTTCCATGCCATGGGCGACCTGCGGCGCTTCCACGCGCCCTGCCTCATCCGTGCTTGGAGACGAGGTACACCCTGCATCTCGAGGCAAGGGCGAGGCTCTCTCGACCCCGAGTTCTGGAAGTCTGCGGGGCACGAGGTGCTGCTCTGACAGTCTGATGCCGTGGATGATCTCGTCGGTATTCAGAAGCCGCTCCGCCGTCTGACGGAGGCCGCTGAAGCGGTTGCGGAGCTGGAGCGCGCTGTGCCGGGCCTTGCCGCACTCCGCTTCGCGGTACCACTGGACCTCGACTGGACAAGGCTGGAAGCGAACTCGGGTCTGGCCTTGCCCGCCGACTACAAGCTGCTCTGCGAGTTGTTTCCGGCGTTCGAACTCGGCAACTTCATGGCCTTCGGCGGGCCTGACCCCGGCCATGAGCATCTCTGGCTGAAGGGCGCACGCGAGGAGCTTGACATCATCGACGAGTGGCTCGGGTACGCCAACCTGACCGTCCCCCTGCACACGTATCCCGCGCCGGGCGGCCTGCTGCCGTGGTCGACGTCGAACGAGGGTGACATCTTCCTGTGGAGCACCGGTGGGGAAGGACCGGAGGAGTGGACGGTCACGGTTGCCTCACGCAACGGCGCCTGGTGGCACTACGAGGGCGGGGTGGCCCAGTTCATGGCGGACCTGGTCAGCGGCAGGCTGGAGCTGTGGGGGCTACCGTCGTTGAGCTGCGAGGTGAATGCCCGCTGAGGAGTCGGCGGACGCGGCAGGTCGCCGATGAGCGGCAATTCCGACGCAGCGGGGAAGTGCGTCGACGGCTTCAAGCTCCCGTGTACCGGCAAGTCGTACGAGGGGTATTGACGGACCTCGCCGACACCTTAAGATCACTGCTGCTCGAAGTACCGATCGCTGTACGAGATACCGAACAAGGTCGGTTGGCGGCTTCGACGGGCTGCCCTGTTCCGGCCGGTACGCAACGCAACGGTCTGTCACAAAGGAATGAGCCGCATGCCTGCAGAATCCGGAGTGCCGCGCAGAACTGTCCTCACCGTCCTGGGCGCCGCCTCCCTCGCCGGGACCTTCGCCGCCGGTCCCGCCGGGGCCGCCGAACTCACCGGCACAGCCCTGAGCGCCACTGCCGCGGACCTCCCCGCCGCAGCCGCCCACTGGACCTTCGACGAAGGCTCCGGCACCTCCGCCGCAGACTCCTCCGGCAACGGTCGCACCGCGGCGATCCAGGGCGCGGCCGGCTGGGACACCGGCAAGGTCGGCACCCACAGCCTGAGCCTCAAGGCGGGCGGCAACGCCACGGCGTCCGGGCCGGCCCTTGACACCTCCCAGGCGTTCTCGGTGGGCGCCTGGGTCAACCTCGCTCAACTCGGCGGCTATCAGACCGCCGTCAGCATCGACGGCAAGGTCGTCAGCGCCTTCTACCTGGGACTGCGCGACGACACCGGCACCTTCGCCTTCGCCCGGCTCGACTCGGACGCCACTCAGAGTGCCGCGGTGGCGGCCGCCGCTTCAGCGCCCACCACCGGCACCTGGACCCACCTGGTCGGCGTCAGCGACCCGACCGCCGGTGTCATTCGCCTCTACGTCAACGGCGTTCTGGAGGGGGAGACCGCCTACGCCGCGGGCTGGGCCGGCAGCGGCGACACCGCCATCGGCCGTGCGCTCTACGGCGGTGGGCAGGTCGACCAGTGGCACGGCCTGATCGACGACGTGTGGATGTTCCCGTCCGTCCTCACCTCCGACCAGATCGCGGCACTGGCCGGCGTCCCGGTGGAGACCACGACGCCGCTGCTGAGCGTGGACGTCGGCACCCCCGCGCATGCCGTGTCGCCGATCCTTCCGGGCCTGATGTTCGAGGACATCAACCACTCCGGCGAGGGCGGCATCTACGCGGAGCTGGTGCAGAACCGCTCGATGATGGCCGACGACACGTCGCCCGTCCACTGGTCCGCCGTCGGCGGAACGACCCTCGTCCTCGACACCGCCGCCCCGCTCAACGCCGCACTCGACCGCTCCCTCAAGGTGGTGCTGTCCAGCAGCACCGGCGCTGGAAACCGGGCCGGTGTCGCCAACGACGGCTTCTGGGGGATACCCGTGCGGCCCAGAACCACTTACACCGCCCGTCTGTTCGCCAAGGCGTCGCGACGCATCGGCCCGCTCACGGTGGCCATCGAGTCGGCGGACGGCACGACGGTGTACGCATCCGCCCACGTGCCCCACATCGGCACCGTCTTCCCAGGCCGCCCGTTCGAGTTGACCCTGCGCACCAGTTCGCGTACCCCCGTGGTCGGTGACGCACGGCTGACCGTCACCACGGCCGACCCTGAGGCGGCGGGCGAGACCCTGTGGCTCCAGCACGTGTCCCTCTTCCCGCCCACGTACAACAACCGGCCCAACGGCCTGCGTATCGACCTGATGGACAAACTGGTCGCTCTGAAGCCGAAGTTCCTGCGCTTCCCCGGCGGAAACTTCGTCGAAGGCAACACCGTTGCGACACGGTTCAACTGGAAGAACACCATCGGTCCGGTCTGGGAGCGCCCCGGCCACATGGACGACGCCTGGGGCTACTGGTCCACGGACGGCCTCGGACTCCTCGAATACCTGCAATGGGTCGAGGACATGCACGCCCAGCCGGTCCTCGCCGTCTACGCCGGCTACTCGCTCAAGGGCGAACACGTCACCGGCGACGCGCTGGGGCCGTTCGTCCAGGACGCACTCGACGAGATCGAGTACGTCACCGGTCCTGTCACCAGCGCCTGGGGCGCACGACGTGCCGCCGACGGACATCCGGAGCCGTTCCCGCTGGAGTTCGTGGAGATCGGCAACGAGGACTGGTTCGACTCCTCCGGGTCCTACAACGAGCGGTTCGCTGCCTTCTACGACGCGATCAAGGCGAAGTACCCGCATCTCAAGCTGATCGCCACGACGTCCGTGACGAGCCGCACCCCGGACCTGATCGACGAGCACTACTACCTCGCGCCGTCCGCTGCCCAGGCCTCCACCCACAAGTACGACAACCGGGACCGCAATTCGACCAAGGTATTCGTCGGAGAGTGGGCCGCGCAGGAGGGCCGCCCCACACCCGACCTCAACGCGGCACTCGGCGACGCCGCTTGGCTGGCCGGGCTGATCCGCAACTCGGACCAGGTCCTCATGGAGTGCTACGCGCCGCTCTTCTCCCACGTCGAGAACAACGTCTGGGCCACCAACCTGATCGCCTACGACAACCTGACCAGCTACGTGTCGCCCAGCTACTGGGCACAGCACATGCTGACGAGCAGGGTCGGCAACACGGTGCTGCCGGCCACCGCGCGGGCGCTGCCCGGTCTGGCCACCGTGGCCACCCGTTCCAGGAACCGCCTCTACCTGGCGGTCGTCAACTCCGGGACGGAGAAGGTGAACGTGCCGGTCGAGCTGAAGGGGCTGGTGAAGGGGGTCAAGAGGCGTGCCACCGCAACGGTCCTGACCGGCCCCTCGCGCGCCACGACCAACACGTTGGCGGACCCCGACACGGTGGTGCCCAGGACGAGCACCGTGACCGGCGCGGCAGCGTCCTTCACCAGCACCGTGCCGCCGCTCTCGGTCACCGTGCTGGAACTCGTCCTGACCTGATCGGTCACTGCCCGACACCCCTGCTTCTTGGCGCACGTCGGTTTCAGAAGCAGAGCTTGCCCTGCGCCACCACGGCCGTGTCGTCGACGGTCAACTCCCCCCTCGGACACCATTGCCCCCTGAGTCCCGTTTCACGGGCAGGGCAGACCGACACCCGCCTCCGGCTCCCGGCCGGGCGCGGGTGTTCTGCCGTATCGGCGGCCTTTGGCTTCCTCCTTCATGCGCTTGCGTGTGCTGCTGTGGTGCCCGGTCGCCTCGACCGCGTCCGGTGTGGATTCGGCGACACGGACGTCCATGCCGCCGCGAGCGGCGACTTCGGCGATGCCGGAAGCCCATGACGCCGCATCCGACTACGCCGGGACGGCTTGCGGGAATTCCATGGAGGTCCTCGCCGGTGAGCCGCTGCCAAGAGCGCCGACGGCGTCCCGGAGCCTTGAGGGAGGCGATCGACGTCACAGATCGAGGACGAGGCGAGGGTCGCGCGAGCGGGAGACGCAGATGAGCATGGTGTCGCCGGCAGCGCGTTCGTCCTCGGTCAGCAGTGAGTCGCGGTGGTCGGGCCTGCCGTCGAGTACGTCGGTCTCGCAGGTGCCGCAGGTGCCTTCCCGGCAGGAGAAGTCGACCGCGACACCGGCCTCCTCGACGGTTTCGAGCACCGAACGGCCCGGCTGAACGGTGAGGGTGAGTCCGGATCGGGCGAGCTCCAGCTCGAAGGCCTCCGTCGGGCCGGTTTCGGCCGTGCGCACCGGGACGAACCGTTCGACGCCCAGCGTGCCGGGCGGCCAGCCCGCGCACTGCTCCTGCACCGCCCGCAGCAGGGGTTCGGGACCGCAGGCGTGCACCAGGGTGCCTTCCTCGGGTACGCCGAGGTGGGCGGCGAGGTCCAGCAGGCCGTACTCGTCCTGCGGACGGATGAGCACGCGGTCCGGGTACGGGGCGAGGCGGTCCAGGAACGCCATGGAGGTCCGGGTGCGGCCGCCGTACAGCAGACGCCAGTCGGCGCCCGTGGCCTCGGCGGCCTCGACCATCGGAAGGATGGGCGTGATACCGACGCCGCCGGCGATGAACAGATGGCGTGCGGCGGGGCGCAGCGGGAAGTTGTTCCGCGGCCCGCGGACCCGCACGGTGGCGCCCTCGCGCAGATGGTCGTGGACGTACGCGGAGCCGCCGCGGCCCTGCGGCGCGCGCAGCACGGCGATCTGCCAGGCCTCTCGTTCGGCCGGGTGTCCGCACAGGGAGTACTGACGGACCAGATCGGCGCCGTCGCCGTTGGCGCCGGTCAGGAGTACGTCGATATGGGCGCCCGGTGTCCAGGCGGGGAGCGTCCCGCCGTCGGGGCGGCGCAGGGTGAGGGAGACGACGCCGTCGGCGGCGAGGATGCGGGTCGCCACGACGAGGGTCGTGTCGACCGTGGGCAGTTGGTCGTTCATGGTGGTTCGCCTCCGGGTTCAGGCCTGCGCCGGGACATGCAGCAGCAGCGCGTCGCCCTGGCCGCCGCCTCCGCACAGGGCCGCCGCTCCGCTGCCGCCTCCGCGCCGCCGCAACTCCGCCGCGAGGGTCAGCACCAGCCGGGCTCCGGTCATGCCGACGGGATGCCCGAGCGCGATCGCACCGCCGTTGACGTTCACCTTGTCCAGGGGGATGTCCAGCTCTCGTACGGAGGCCAGGGCGACTGCGGCGAACGCCTCGTTGATCTCGAACAGGTCCAGGTCGCCGGCCGTCAGCCGGCCGTCCCTGGACAGGGCGTCGCGGACGGCGCCGGCCGGCTGGACGAGCAGGGAGGGGTCGGGGCCCGCGACCGTGCCGTAGGCGCCGATCTCGGCGAGCGGGGTCAGGCCCTCCCGCCGGGCGCGCTCCGTGCTCATCACCACGACGGCCGCGGCGCCGTCGGAGAGCTGCGACGAGTTGCCCGCGGTGATGGTGCCCGCGCCCGAGAAGGCCGGTCCGAGGCGCCCCAGGCTCTCGGCGGTGCTTCCCGGCCGTACGCCCTCGTCGGTGTCCACCACCGTCTCGCCCCGGCGTCCGGCCACGGTGACGGGAGCGATCTCCTCGGACAGGGCACCCGACTCCTGGGCGCGGGCGGCCCGCTGATGGGACAGCGCGCTGTACTCGTCCTGTTCCTCCCGGGTCAGGGCGAACGGCTGCTGGTAGCGCTCGGTGGCCGCGCCCATGGAGACGCCGTCGAAGGCGCAGATCAGGGCATCGCGGTCGAGGGCGTCCTCCGCCGCGGCCGAGCCGTACTTCCAGCCGGTGCGGGCTCCGCGCAGCAGGTACGGGGCGCCCGACATCGACTCCATGCCACCGGCGACGACCACCTCGTGCCGGCCGGAGGCGATCATGAGGTCGGCCAGGGCGATGGCGTGCAGACCGGACGGGCAGAGCTTGTTGACGGTGCTCGCGGGGACGGAGAGGGGGACGTCGGCACTGACCGCGGCCTGCCGTGCCGAGTTGGGACCGGCCCCGGCCTGCACCACATGACCCATGACGACGGCTTGCACGTCCGCCGGGTCCAGGCGGACGGCGGCCAGGGCCGCGCCGATGGCGTGGGCGCCGAGGTCGACAGCGGACAGGGTGCTCAGGGCGCCCATCAGCCTGCCGATGGGCGTCCTGGCCCCGGCGACGATGACGGATCCGGGCATGACCGGGACCTCCTGGGGTGTGGGACGCGGTCAGGCGACCGGGCCGAGGGCACGCTCTGCGGTCATGTGGGCCGTCTCGTTCACCGAGTGCAGAACGATCCGGCCGCCGTGCATGCGCCGCACCCGGCTGACGGACGTGTAGCCGGGGTGGAACCAGAACATCGTGGGCAGGCCGAGCAGCGTCGCCAGGTAGGTGTTGGTGATGCCGCCGTGGCACACGGCCACGACCCGCCCGCCGGGATGGGCGTCGAGGATGGTGTCCATGGCCCGCAGGGCACGAGCGCGAAAGGCGTCCCAGTCCAGATCGGGCACGAAGTCCTCGTAGCGTCCTTCGGCGAGCGCCGCCGCCCGGGGATCGTCCGCGCCGATCTGCTCCGGTGGTGTGTAGGGCTGGGACACGTCCGTGTCCCACTCGCGCAGGTCGTCGACGACGGCAGCGGTCATGCCGGTGAGCCGTTCCAGGGGCGCCACCGTCTCGCGGGCCCGCCGCAGCGGGCTGACGTACAGGGCGTCGAGGTCCTCGGGTCCGAGCCAGGCGGCGAGGCGCTCGGCCTGAGCGGCGCCCTCCGGCGACAGCCCCGGGTCGAACACGCCCGCCTCGGGGAGGCCGTGCCGGACGAGGAGGAGTTCGGTCATGGAGATCCTTCGTACACAGGGGAGGGGGCGGGCCGGCTCAGCCGGCGATGGTCCGTTCCGAGCTCCAGTAGGGGCGGCGCATGGCGCGTTTGTCGAGCTTGCCCATCGCGTTGCGCGGGAGCTCGGGAACGAACTCGTAGGACTTCGGGCACTTGTAGGCGGCGAGGCGCTCGCGGCAGAACCGGTCCAGCTCGTCGGCCTGCGGCTCGTCCCCGGCCGCCACGACCAGCGCCCGCAGCGCCTCGCCGAAGTCCGGGTCGGGCACGCCGATCACCGCGACCTCGCCGACCGCAGGGTGCTGCAGCAGGACCGCCTCGCTCTCGGCCGGGTAGAGGTTCACGCCGCCGGAGACCACGACGTCCGCGGCCCGGTCCGTGATGAAGATGTAGCCGTCCGCGTCGACGTAGCCGATGTCGCCGAGTGTGAAGACACCCGGGGAGAGATAGGCGGCCTCGGTCTTGGCCGGATCCGCGTGGTAGCGGACGCCTTGGCCGTCGGGCGCCCGGAAGGCGAGCAACCCGCGTTCGCCGGGCGGCAGCCGCCGGCCGTCGTCATCGGTGACCAGGACCTCGAACGGAGGCCGGACGCGCCCGACCGAGCCCGGGTGGGCCAGCCACTCGTCGCTGCTGATGCGGGCCACGGTTCCGGCTTCGCTCGCGCCGTACGACTCGGTCAGCACCGGGCCGAACCACTCGATCATGGCTCGCTTCACGTCCGGCGGACACGCGGAGCCGGTGTGGGACACCTGCCGCAGGCTGGAGACGTCGTACCGGGCGCGGACCTCGTCCGGGAGGGCGAGCAGGCGTTGGAAGTGGGTGGGCACCATGACCGTCGAGGAGACCCGCCACTTCTGCACCCGGCTGAGGAACGTCTCCGCGTCGTATCTGCCGAGGACGACCACCGGCTGACCGGCCGCCAGGTGCCGCAGCGAGGTGAGCGGCGCGTTGTGCTGCAGGGGGCCGCACACCAGGTGCGGTCCCGGCGGGAATCCGGGCCGGGCGGACATCGAGGCGAGGTAGGCGGAGCTGTCGGTGACCGGGCCGCTCACCCAGCGCACCTCGGTGCCGCGCGCCCGTCCGGTGGTTCCCGAGGTGTAGACGAGCGGAGGACGGGCGGGCCGGTCGGTCCGGAGGGGGGTCCCGGCGGGCGCGGAGGCCAGCCACCGGTCCCAGTCGAAGGCGTGCCCGGTCTCCGGGGCCGCGTGCGTCACGACCGGCAGACCCAGTTCCCGGGCCGCGTCGAGGGCGGCACCCGCGCCGACGGGTCCGGCGATGATCCCCGTCACGCCCGCGTCGATGATCTGGTCGACGAGCTCGCCCGACGTGAGGTTCCGGGACGTGGCCACGGTCCCCACACCGGCTCGCAGGCCTGCCAGATGGGCCACCAGCGTGGGGATCGCGTTGTCGCCGAGGACGGCGATGCGGTCGTCGGGACCGGGCGCGAGCTCCAGCAGCCGGGCCGCCGCCCGCGTCACCTGGTCGGCGAGAGCGGACCAGGACAGCACGCCCAAGTCGTCCGCCAGGGCGGGCTCGTCAGGTGTCTCCTGGGCGCGACGGTCGAGTGGCAGCAGCGACATGGCTCCTCCGGCGGCTCCTCGGACCTCTCCCGATTCGCGGGGAGAGGAGATGCTGAGACTGTAGCGTTTATCAAGAAAGTGCGGAACACTCTGATCCCAGACGAAGGTGTTCCCGCATGTTTCAGCGGGCAGGGAGGCACTCACCCCTGTTCCCGTTACTCAATCTGTCATCTGGTAAGTGTTCGAGGAGGAGCCATGTCCCAGCCCGATCCGGACGCATGGCGCACGCAGGTCCGGCAGTGGCTGGCCACCGTGCTCGAACCGGTGGGGGCGCCGGAGTCCGCCGGTGAGGCCCCCGACCTCGCCGTGTTCCACAACCTCCCCCAGGACGAGGAACGCCTGCTGCTGGAGCGCTGCCGCGTCTACCAGCGGGCCCGCTTCGACGCCGGCTACCAGGCGCTGACCCTCCCCGCCGACAAGGGCGGCGCCGGTCTGACCGCCGCCCACGCGGCCGTCTTCGCCCAGGAGGAGTCCGCCTTCGAGGTGCCGCCCTCCACCGAACTGATCAGCGTCACCGTGCGCCTGGTCGCGATGGCCGTCGCCCTGTTCGGAACGGCGGAGCAGCGTAGCGAGCACGCACGCGCGTTCCTGCGCACCGATCTGCTGGCCTGCCAGCTCTTCAGCGAGCCCGGTGCCGGATCGGACCTCGCGGCCCTGCGCACCCGTGCCCGGCGAGAGGGCGAAGACTGGGTGATAGACGGTCAGAAGGTGTGGACCTCGGGCGCCCAGTTCGCCGACTACGGTCTGCTGCTCGCCCGCACCGACCCGGACGTCGTCAAGCAGGCCGGCATCACCGCCTTCCTGGTACCGATGGACGCGACCGGAGTGGAGGTGCGCCCCATCCGCCAGATGAGCGGCGGTGTCTCCTTCAACGAGGTCTTCCTCAGCGGCGTACGCGTCCCGGACCGGCTCCGGATCGGGCGGCCGGGCCAGGGCTGGGAGGTCGCCACCACCACCCTCGCCCTCGAGCGCACCGCCTCCGGCGGCGGCAACCGCCGCAAGGGCGGCACCTTCGCGGACGTCCTCGCGCTCGCCCGCTCCCTCGGCCGTACCGAGGACCCGCTGGTCCGCCAGCGCCTCGCCGACCTGTACGTACGCGCCGCCCTGCGCGCGGCGACCGTCGACCGCGTCGCGAGGACGAGCGCCGCCGGCGGCCGGCCGGGTCCCGAGGCGTCGTTGACCAAACTCATGGCCTCCGAACTGCTCACCCGCACGGGACAGGTCGCCGCCGAGCTGTTGGGAGCGCGGATCAGCGCCGACACCGGAGAACCGGGCACCTTCGCCTGGACTCAGCATGTCCTCGGCGCCCCGGGCTACCGGCTGGCCGGAGGCACCGACCAGATCCAGCGCAACCTGATCGGCGAACGGGTGCTGAAGCTGCCGCCGGAGCCGCGGGCGGACCGGATGCCGTTCTCACAGCTTCCCGGCAACTGAGCGACCGGGACCGTCTCTGCCCATCACACAGACCACACCGCACAGACCACATCGCACAAACCACGTCACACAGACCACATCACACAGGCCGTCACACAGGGCTGTCGCAGCGGGCAATCACGAAGGAGTGACATCGATGGATCTGGGACTGACAGGCGCGAACGCGCTGGTGACCGGTGCCAGCCGGGGCATCGGCCGGGCGATCGCCGCGACCCTGGCGGCCGAGGGCTGCGCACTGGCCCTGTGCGCCCGGGGCGAGGAAGGGGTGGCCAAGGCGGCCGCCGAACTGCGTGCCGAGGGGGCCACGGTGTTCGCGGAACCCGTCGACGTCACCGACCCGGCCGCCCTCGCGGGCTTCGTGGAGCGTGCGGCCGGTGAACTCGGCGGCCTGGACCTGCTGGTGTCCAACGTGTCGGCGGGCAACGTGAAGGGCCCCGAGTCGTGGGAAGCCAGTCTGCGCGGCGACCTGATCCCGTTCGCGGGACTCGTCGAGGCGGCCCTTCCGCACCTGGAGGCCTCGGACCGGGCCGCCGTCGTGGCCATCGGCACCACCAACGCCTCCGACACGGCGCGCCCGGCCGGAGCGAACTCGTACTCCGCGCTCAAGGCGGCCGTCGTCCAGCACGCCTCGGCCCTCGCGCACGCCCTCGCGCCGAAGGGCATCCGCGTCAACACCGTGTCGCCCGGCCCGATCGACTTCCCCGGCGGCGCCTGGGAGACCATCCGCACCAGCCGCCCGGAGGTGTACGAGGAGGTGCTCGCCAAGCTGCCCGTCGGCCGCTACGGCACCGCGGAGGACGTGGCCGCGGCGGTCGCGTTCCTGCTTGGCCGGACCGGCTCCTTCTGCGTCGGGGTCAACCTCGTGGTGGACGGCGGGCTGCTCACCCGCGTCCAGTACTGAGCCGTGGCGGGCCCGGCCGGCCGCCTGGACGCCGTACTGGTCTGCGGCGGCCGCTGGCACGACTTCGACCACGCGCGGCTGCGGCTGCTGGAACTGCTCGGCGAGCATCCGCGGGTGCGCACCACGGTGTACCAGGACTACGACTGCGTGGCCGCCCTCGACAAGGCCGACCTTCTGGTCACCTACACCTGCGACGTCCGGCCCCGCCCGGCGCAGCGGGCCGCACTGGCACGGTTCGTCGAGCGGGGCGGGCGCTGGCTCGCCCTGCACGGCACCAACGCGGTGATCGAGCCGTCGACGAGTGGTGGGCCGCGGGTGTTCACGACACCACGGCTCCTCGGGGAACTGGCGCAGGTACTCGGCAGTCAGTTCCTCGCCCACCCGCCGATCGAGCCGTACGAGGTGCGGGTGACCCGGCCCGGCCATCCGCTGGTCGCCGGGATCACGCCGTTCACGGTCACCGACGAGCTGTACGTGTGCGAGGTGCACGGGGAGCCCGAGGTGCTGCTGCACGCCGAGTACACGGGGCCGTGCCGTGGTTTCGCCGAGGGCGACACCGCGGCCTCCGACACCGCGCCCCGGCCTGTGCTGTACCTCAAGAGGCACGGCCTCGGCGAGGTCTGCTACTTCACCCTCGGCCACTGCCGGGGCCGCTACGACATGCAGGACCTGGGCGTGGCCGACACCGGGCGCGTGGACGTGGGGCCGTGGGAGACGCCGGAGTTCCTGACCGTGCTCCGGCGCTGCGTCGAGCGGGTGGTGGGGGTGCGCAACCCGGCGGAGGAGAGGACCGGCGCCTGAGCGAGGAGCTCCGGGCGCCGGCCCTTCGCGGTTCGCGGCTCAGGCGTGCGGCAGTACGACCGCGCGGCCGTTGATCTCCCCGGCGTGCAGACGCTCGTACGCCTCGGGTGTCTGCTCCAGGGTGAAGGTCTCGACGTGGGAGGACACGACACCCTGCCGTGCGAGTGCGAGGACCTCCATGAGCTCCGTCCGGCTGCCCCAGTAGGGGAAGGAGGCCGACACCTCGAAAGGCAGCCCGCCCCCGAAGCCGACGGCCAGCGTGCCCCCGCCGAGGCCGACGATCGTGACATCACCCGCCACCGCCACCGACGCGGAAGCGACCGCCGAAGTGGCCTCCGCTCCGACGAAGTCCAGGACGACCTCCGCTCCCGTACCGCCGGTGAGTTCGCGGATTCTCGCGGCCGCCTCGCCGTCGGAGAGCAGCGTCTCGTGTGCGCCCACCTTGGCTGCCAGCTCCAGCTTCTCCGTGCTTCGGTCGAGGGCGACCACCCGGGCCGGGGTGAGCGCCCGCAGCAGCTGCAGCGCCAGATGTCCCAGACCGCCGACGCCGATCACCACCGCCGTGCTCCCGGGCAGCAGCTTCGGCAGCGACCTGCGGATCGCGTGGTACGGCGTCAGCCCGGCGTCCGTGAGGGGCGCGGCCTGCACCGGGTCGACCCCGTTCAGCGGAATCAGGTGGCGGGGCGAGTCGATGAGCATGTACTCCGCCAGGGCGCCGGGCCGGCCGAGCCCCGGCGGGACGATGCCGAGTCCGGCGGCGTGCGGACAGCAGTTCTCCTTGCCCGCGGCGCACTGGTGGCAGCGGCCGCAGCCCCACGGGCCGTACACCGCCACCGCCTCGCCCTCCGCCACGGCGGTGACACCGGTGCCCACCGCCGCCACCGTCCCGACACCCTCATGACCGAGTGTCATCGGCAGGGCGTAGGGGAACTGCTCCTCGGGCCAGCCCATCACGGCCAGATCGGAGTGGCAGAGCCCTGCCGCCGTCACCTTCAACAGCACCTGCCCCGGGCCTGGTTCGGGCACCGGAACCTCCACGACCTCGGGGGCGTGACCCACCCGCAGGTATTGAACAGCCTTCACCCCCGGACCTCCTTGGTGGTAGCCGAATCCGTACGGGTCACCGTCCGGCGGCGCAGAACGGTGGGCAGGGCGATCCGGCCACCCGTGAGGACCAGCGCCACGATGAGCACCGAGCCGGTGAACAGGCTCGCGGCCCACTGGGCGCTGGTGGCGAGCCCGAGCCCCGTGATGCCCGTGCCGAGCAGGAGGACCGCGAGGACCGTGCCCCAGGCGTTGAAGCGGCCGGCGCGCAACTGGGTCGCCCCGACGAACGCGGCGGCGTAGGCGGACAGCAGGTACGGGGTGCCCGCGGTGGGCGATCCGGATCCGACCGAGGACGCGAAGACGACCCCGGCGAAACCGGCGAGCAGGGCGGACGCCAGCAGGGTCAGAAAGCGCAGCCGGTCGGTGCGCACCCCCTGCAGCCGGGCCGCGTCGGCGTTGAAACCGGTCGCGTACAACCGGCGCCCGGTGGCGGTGTGTTCCAGCACGAACCAGATGGCGAGGGCGGCGAGCAGCAGATACAGCACGGGCAGGGTGATGCCGCCCGCGTCCAGCTGGGCGATGTTCGCGAACGGCGTGGCGAGCAGCTGTACACCGGTGATCGAGCTGTCGTTGGTGACCATGGTGATCAGCGACTGGATCAGCGCGCCGGTGGCCAGGGTGGCGATGAACGAGTCGACCCGCAGGACCACCACCACGATGCCGTTGACCACTCCGATCAGCAGCGCGGCGGTCATCGCCAGGGCGATGGCCGCGGCGGGCCCGAGTCCGGCGGAGACCATGAAGTGGGCGGTCAGCACGCTGGTGAGCGACATGGTGTAGGCGATCGAGAGGTCGAAGACACGTGCGGCCAGCGGCGGTACGACGCTGAGTGCGACCAGGCCTGCCACGGCGTTGCCGTTCAGCACCTGCTTGACCGTGACGGTGGTCGGGAACGTGTCCGGCGCCCACACGGAGAAGAGCACGACGATGACCAGCCACACGTACACGGCGCCGATGTTCCGGAACGACAGGGCGGCCGCCGCCCGTCGGATCGGTGTACCCGGTGCGGACACCGCCGGTCTCTCCGGTGCGGGCGGCGGGAGCTCGGCCGCCCGGGTCGGGATGGACGTCATGTCGCTCGGTTCCTTCCAGTGCTCATGTCACTCGGTTCCTTCCATGGCGTGCACGAGCGCGGACTCGGTGATGTCCCGTCCGCTGATCTCCCGTGCGATCCGGCCGTCCCGCACCACCAGGACGCGGGTGCACAGCGTGAGCAGGTCCTGCGTGTCGGAGGAGGACACGATGACGCCCGTGCCGTCCTCGGCCTGACGCGCTATCAGGTCGTAGAGCTGCAGGCGGGTGGCGATGTCCACGCCCGCCGTGGGTTCGCACAGGGTCAGCACCGGCGGGCGTTGGGCCAGACAGCGGGCCATGACGACCTTCTGCTGGTTGCCACCGCTCAGTGTGGTGATCCTGGCGCCGGCCGGCCGGCGGTCGGCCGTACGCACGTCGACCCGCCGGATCCAGTCGTCCGCAAGGGCGGACTCGCGGCGTCGGCGCAGCCGCCCGGACCGGGCGCGCAGCCGGTCCAGGAGCGGCAGGGTGAGGTTCTCGCCGACCGAGAAATCGCCGATCACTCCCTCGCCCGCCCGGTCCGCCGGGACCAGGGGAAGGCCCAGACGGCCGGCGTCACGCGCCTCGGTCCACCGCTCGGAGCGTTCCGGCAGCCGCAGTCTGCCGCTCACCCGCCCGGCATGGGCCCCGCACACCGCATACGGCACGATCTCGTGACCGGAGCCGACCAGACCGGTGATGCCCAGGCGCTCGCCCCCGGCCAGGTCGAAGCCGATTCCCCGCAGTGGCCCGGCCCGCAGGTCGCGGACCTCCAGCACGGGGTCGGCGAGGCCGGAAGGCGGCGCGGGACGGTGGCCGGTCTCCAGCTCCTCGCCCGCCATCAGCTCCGCCAGCGAACGGGGAGTGAGCTCGGCGACCGGGCGCGTGGCGATCCGGCGTCCGCCGCGGATCACGGTGACCCGGTCGGCGAGGGCGAAGATCTCGTCCATCCGGTGCGAGACGTACAGCACGCCGGCACCGGCGTCGCGGATCTCCCGCACGATGTCGAAGAGGCGGGCCACCTCGCCGGGTGGCAGCACGGCGGTGGGCTCGTCGAGCACCAGCACACCGCGGTGGCCCTCCCAGCCTTGCAGCGCGGCGGCGATGGCCACCACCGTGCGCTGGACGGGGGTCGCCGTCGCCAGCGGCCGGCGCACATCGATGCCGAGGCCGAACCGTTCGACGAGTGCGCTCGTCCGCCGCTCCATTTCCGGCCAGCGGATGTTGCCCAAGGCCGTACGGGCGAAGCCGTGACTCAGCGCGAGGTTGTCGATGGCGCTCAACTCGCCCACAAGGCCCAGCTCCTGGTGGACGAAGCGGAGCCGGTCATGGCGGGAAGCCGCGACCTGACCGAGGTCGAAGGGCTCACCGTCGAGTTCGGCCACCGCACCCGGCTCCGCGTGGTGGTAGCCGGCGAGGATCTTGATCAGGGTGGACTTGCCGGAGCCGTTGGGCCCGATCAGGGCGTGGATCTCGCCGGGCGAGACCTCAAGATCGACGTCCTCGAGTGCCCGGGTGCCGCCGAATCTCTTCGACAGGGCGGCCACCCGGAGCACCGGCCCGGTCAACTCAGTCCCCACAGCGCCTTGAACTGCGCCTGGTAGTCCTCGACGAGCGGGAAGTCACCCAGCGCCTTCGGGATGTTGTCCTTGGTGATCAGCATGTTGGGCAGCACCGCCTTCTGGTCCACGTCCATGGACTGGCCGGTGAAGTGGCGGGCCAGCGCGTCGACCTGGAGCCACGCGGCCTCGTGCGAGTTCAGTGCCATCGCGGCGTCGCTGAGTCCGCTCTTGATGTACTGGTAGTTCTGCCCGTCACCGACGTTGACGGCGATGTGCTTGCCGGTGATGCCGGCGGTCTTCAAGGCGGCCGGGACGCCCACGTTGAGCAGGCCCAGTGAGAAGACGACGTGGGTCACCTTCGGGTGCGAGCGGAGGTACGACACCACCCGGTCCGGCATGTCCTTGCCGATCGAGGTGATCGGCACGTCGACGGTGTCCAGCCCGCAGCCCTCGCACCACTCCCTGTACTTGGCCGCGAACGTGTCCTTGACGGGCTTGAGGATGGTGTAGGCGGGCAGGTCGAAGTAGACGGTGTCGGCCTGGGCGTCGCTGTCGGACACCGCCCAGGCTGCGAGCATCTCGCCCTGGACGGCGACGTCGTGGGGCCCGTTCTTGAGCAGGGAGATGCCGTCGCCCACCACGTCGTCGGCGTTCGACTGGATGACCGGGACACCCGCCGCCTTCAGCTGCGCGAGCTGCTTGGCGTACACCGCGCGCGGGAATCCGGAGGAGACGACGGCGTCCGGCTTGTCGCGCAGCGCCTGTTCGTAGGCGGCCTGGACGGACTCCGGCGTGCCCTGCGTGGCGATCTGCCGGACCTGCCAGCCGAGCTGTTTGGCACCCGCGGTGAAGAAGTCGGCCAGGTCCTGGCAGGACTGCACCCCGCACAGAATGAAGTCGATCTTCTTGCCCGAGGGGATCTTCTTGCCGACCGGTTCGGTGACCGGGATCCGGTCCGGGTGCTCGGAGTACTTCTCCACGGCCTTGCGGGCGGCGGTCAGACCGGGGGAGTCCGAAGCCGCCGCCTTGGCGGAACCGGCGGCCGGGGTCGTGCCGGTGCCGCACGCCGCCAGGGCGAGCAGGCCGGTGACGGGGACGATCGCGGTGAGGGCGCGGCGGACCGCGCGACGGGGTCTGGAACTCATCGTTGAGCACTCCCGTGGTGTGTCGCCCCGGGGCGGGACCGCCGCAGGGCAGGGGCCGGGCCGGACAGACGCCGTCCGGAAGGGGAAGCTGTCGAGAAACTTATGACGCACTACAGCCTCAAGTGGGTCGGAGTGTGACATGCCTTGGCGGGCTTGGGGAGAGGGTCGCCGCAAAAAATAAGGTGTGGGGCTCGTTCGCCGACGCGAGTGTTGCTCCCGGCCGTAGCCGGTAACTACACTCACTCTAAAGTTTCTGCCGGAGGAGAGATGATGGACGAAACGTCGGAGCCGGCCACTGCGCGGTGCCCCGGGCCCAGCGTCCAGGACTACCTCGACCAGGACAGCCGTCCCGTTCCCCCCGCCCTGAGGTACGAGCGCAACGACCACCTGGGCAGTGAGGACATCGACACCGGCCGCTTCACCTCCCGTGAGTGGGCCGAACGCGAGATGCGGCAGGTCTGGCGGCGCGTCTGGCAGTTCGCCTGCCTGGAGAGCGAGATTCCCGAGATCGGCGACCACGAGGTCTACGAGATCGGCGACGACTCCCTCATCGTCGTGCGCACGGCCCCCGACGAGATCCGTGCCTTCGTCAACGTCTGCCTGCACCGCGGACGCAAACTGCGCACCGGCGGCGGCAACGTCAGCGAGTTCCGCTGTTCGTTCCACGGCTTCGCCTGGAACCTGGACGGCAGCATGCGGACCCCGCCGTGCGCCTGGGACTTCCCCCACGTCACCCCGGAGAAGTTCGCGCTTCCCGAGGCTCAGGTGGCCACCTGGCGCGGCTTCGTCTTCGTCAACATGGACCCGTACGCCGAGTCCTTCGACAGCTACCGCGGCACCTTCGACGACTACTACATCTGGCCGCTGGAGAACCGCTACAAGTCGCTGCACATCGCCAAGGTGCTGCCCTGCAACTGGAAGGTCGCGCAGGACGCGTTCATCGAGTCCTTCCACGTGATCGCCACCCACCCGCAGATGCTGCCGTGGCTCGCCGACGCCAACTCGCAGTACGACGTCATGGCGGACCAGCCGAACTGGAACCGGATGATCAACATCCAGGGCGCTCCCAGCCCGCATGTGGCGGACTCCGTCACGGAGGAGGACGTCCTGGAGACCTTCTACGACTCGCGCGCGTTCTACGCCGCCGCCCAGGGCCGTGACCTGGTGAGGCAGGAGGGCGACGAACTGCCGGCGATCCCGCCCGGCGGCACCGCCCGCCAGGTCCTCGCCGAGCGGATGCGCGCCCAACTGGCGGCCACCTCGCAGCAGGACTTCTCGCAGACCCCGGACACCGAACTGCTGGATGCCATCAACTACTTGCTGTTCCCCAACTTCAACCCCTGGGGCGGCGCCAAGTCGAACATCATCTACCGGTTCCGGCCCAACGGCCTCGACCCCGACTCCTGCACCGCCGAGATCATCTTCATGTCGTCCCCGAAGCAGCCCGGCGAGACGCCGCCTCCGGCGAAGATCCGCTGGGTGCCGCAGGACATGCTGTTCGCCGACATTCCCGAACTGGGTGTGCTCGGACCCGTCTTCGACCAGGACTGCGAGAACCTGCCCTACGTCCAGCAGGGTCTGAAGGCGATGCGTAAACCGGGCATCACCCTGGCCAACTACCAGGAGAGCCGCATCCGCCACTTCAACCGGACGCTCGACCAGTGGATGGAGAAGTGACCCACCGGGTCGCCGTCAGACCCCTGGGCGTCGAACTCGAAGTCCTCGACGGCGAGGACCTGTTCACCGCCGCCCGGCGACTCGGCTACCGCTGGCCCACCGTCTGCGGGGGCAAGGGCACCTGCCGTACCTGCTTCGTCCAGGTGGAGGAGGGCGCCGAGAACTGTTCCCCGGTGGGCCCGCTGGAACGCGAGGGCATCGAGGCCCTGCGCAGGCCGGTGGACGGCCTGACCCGGCTCGCCTGCCGGCTTCGGGTCGAGGGCCCGGTGACCGTGACCAAGCGCGGCGTGCGCCGCCGAGTGCAGGAGTGAGGCCCCATGGCCAGACAAGTGATCCACCCCCTTACCGGGCACGTGTACCGGCTCACCGAGGACGGACTGGTCGAGGTGACCGATCCCTCGACGGGGGCGCAGGGCGTCTTCGACTTCCAGGCCCGGTGGCAGTCGGGCGAACTGCGCCACGCCGACCTCCAGATGGCCGGCTGGGTGGGTCGCCTCGCCCAGCGACGTACGTCCCCGCAGCCGGAGGCGTGACCCGGTGACGCCCCGTACCACCCGGGTGGTCTGCCTGGTGCGCCGGCCCGACGGCGAACCGATCCCGGCCGACTTCACCCTCGAGGAACGCCCGTTGCCGCCCCTGGGGGAGGGGCAGTTGCTCGTGCGCAACCTCTACATGAGCGTCGACCCGTCCATGCGCGGGCGCCTGGAGAGCACCGAGAAGCACTACACGCACAACTTCACCCCGGGCGCGCCGCTCGACGGCCGTGCCCTCGGGGTCGTGGAGGAGAGCCGCTGTGCCTCCGTACCCCCGGGCACGTACGTACGCCATCAGCTCGGCTGGCGGGAGCGGGCCGTGCTGGACGCGGCGGGCACCGACGGCGCGGGGCGTATCGATCCCCGGCTCGCGCCGCTGCCCACCTGGTTGGGCCTGCTCGGCCAGACCGGGTTCACCGCGTACGTGGGCCTGACCCGGATCGCGGCGCTGAGCCCGGAGGACACCGTGTTCGTGTCGGCGGCCGCCGGGGCCGTCGGTACCGCCGCCGGCCAGTTCGCGCGCCTGCTGGGCGCGGGACGCGTCATCGGTACCGCCGGAGGGCCGGACAAGTGCGCCCTGCTGGTGAAGGAGTTCGGCTACGACGCCGCCGCGGACTACCGCGCCGAGCCGGTGCGCGACGCGCTGGCCCGCCTGGCCCCCGAAGGCATCGACGTGTACTTCGACAACGTCGGCGGTGAGCAGCTCGCGGCCGCGTTGCACGCGCTGCGCACCGGAGGCCGGGTCGCCCTGTGCGGCATGATGTCGCAGTTCGGCGACGACCGGCGGTCCACCGACATCAACCAGCTGATCCAGGCGGTCCTCAAGCGGCTGACGCTGCGCGGCTACATCGTCCGTGACCACGACGACCTGCGGCCGGAGTTCGAGCAGCGGGTCGCCCGCTGGCTCGCCGAGGGCCGGATCACCGCGCGCGAGACGGTCGTGGACGGCCTGGAGAACGCCGCGGGGGCGCTGCTGTCCCTGCTCGGCGGCGGCAACGTCGGCAAGATGCTGGTGCGGCTCGGAGAGTCAGCGCATGGCTCGTGACGAGGCCACGGTGTGGGCCTGCAAGCAGACCCCGACGCGCGTCAGCCCGGCCGCCGCCGCCCGGAAGTCCTTGATGTGCGCGGTGGCGAAGTGCTCGTCGAGGGCTTCCTGGGAGACCCACCGCTCGTACACCCGGATCCGCCGTTCACTGTCCGGGTCCGCGGTCATCGCGTAGTCCAGGCAGCCCGGCTCCTGCGCACGGGTCCGGTGTCCCAGGACGACCAGATGCTCCAGCATCCTGTCGCGGTCGCCGGGCTCGTAGTCCATCCAGCCGGCGACGATGATTTCCGCTGCGCTCTTGTCTGCCATGGCGTGTTCCTTTCGTGGTCATGGCCGTGGGCCCGCCGCTCCGTCAGGGGGAGCGGCGGGCCCACGCGTTCTCAGACGCCGGGCGCGGCCGGCACGCTGTCCACGGTGACGGTGCCCCGGTCGCCGTCGACCGTGATCACCATGCCGTCCCGCAGCCGTCGGGTGCCGCTCTCGACGGAGATCACGGCCGGGATGCCCAGCTCACGGCAGACCACCACGGCGTGGCTGTTGAGCGCGCCCACGTCCACGACGGCCGCTCCGGCGACCAGGAACAGCGGGGTCCAGGCCGCGTCCGTGATCGGCGCGACCAGCACCTCGCCGGGCTCCAGCGCCTCGCACGAGGCCGGGTCGGTGACCACCCGCACCCTGCCGGTGTACGTGCCGTGGCTGCCGCCCACACCACCGAGCACATCGCCCCCGACGGCCGCCGGGGTCCGCTCCTCGGCGCGTCGGGGCCAGGAGTCGATCTCGGTGTGCGCGTCGTCGGCGACGAAGAACGGCGGCTGAAGGTCGTGCAGGCCCGCGTACTCCTCCAGCCGCCGCGCGATCACGGGGCCGAAGGACTCCGGGTCGGCGACATAGTCGTCGAGTTCGGCGTCCAGCAGCATCATCACGTCCTCGGGCCGGGCGAAGAGTCCCGCTTCGACACCGCGGCGACCGAGTTCCCGTACGGCCATGCGGATCTCGTTGACGACGGTGACGCAGTTCGCCTTGGTGCGCTCGCGGGCCGGTATCCACACCTGGGAGGCGTGCACACCGGCGTCGAACATGGCCCGCGTCTCCTCGGGCAGCGCGGCCCGGATCTCCTGCGCCGTCCGCTCACGCCCCTCGGTCAGCCGCCTGCGGCGGGCGGCCGGGGAGTCGTCGTCGGGACTGCGCCGGATCCGGTCGACCAGGGCCAGCGCCTGGACGGGTGCCGCCTCCCAGGACAGCGCGTGGATGTCCCACTCGTTGGGGCCGCGGTCGCCGGACTCCGCCAGGAACTCCTCGAAGGAGTCACGGAACGCCTTCACGTCCCCGGTCGCGGTGTCGAGCGCCTGCTCCACCGCGGCCGGCCCCCGGTCGAACAGCGCGCTCAGCTCGGCCGAGGCCGCCACCTGGCGGGACAGCGTCCACAGCCCCGTCGAGGGGGAGGCGGAGTCGACGTCGCCGAGACCGCCGATCAGGTCGAGCATGGCCTCGGGGCGGTTCACGCTCGCGCACAGCGGGCCGAGGATCGCGGGTCCGACGGACGCGGGCAGCGAGGACTCGACGTGCCGCTGGAAGGTCGTCTCCACCTCGTCCAGCAACGACCGTGCGTGCGCCACCAGTTCTGCGTCGGACAACTGCGTCAGACCGGGCCGCGAGCGGCGCAGGGCGCGCAGCCGCTCCCGGTCGGCATCGGCCTCGGGGAACGTGGCCTGGCCCAGCATCCGCTGGAGCGTCGCGCCCGCCTTGCCGGTCAGCTCCTCGTCCTGGTCGTCCGGGTGGGCGACGTACACCGGCGTGTCGGATCGCTGACCGACGAAGGCCGCGTCGATCTGGTCCGCCGTCTGCCCCATCCGGATGCCGAACAGCCGCATGTGGGACAGGTTGAGGTAGAAGTGGCCGCCGAACATGCCGACGAACGGCGGCCGGGAGCCGGCCACCTCCTCCTCGCGGTAGATGCCGAACCCGACGAAGCCGTGCCGCCAGCCCACGAGGCCGCGCCCCCAGACCAGGGTCCAGCCCAGCGGGCTGGCCGGGTCCGGCAGGGTCTCGCCGGCGTTGGCCCGGGTGTAGTGCGGCAGCCGCTCACTGCGCTGCCAGTCCGTGATCCAGCTCTTCATGACCGAGGTCTCCTGCTTTCCGTACCCGTGCCTGCCCCTGCCCATCTCTCGCCTACCACTGCGCCGTTCCGCCGTCGACGCTGATCAGCGCGCCGGTGATGCCCGCCCCGGCCTCGCTCGCCAGCAGCGAGGCGACGGCCGCGATCTGCTCCACGGTGGTGATCTTCTTCGTGGCGGCGTGCTCGGCGAAGCGGCCCAGCCAGTCCTCGTAGGTGATGCCCTCGGCTTCGGCGGCGGCCGGCCCGGCGGCACGCATCAGGTCGGTGTCGACGGCTCCGGGACAGATGGCGTTGCAGGTGACGCCCTGGGTGCCGTACTCGAAGGCGGTCGCTTTGGTCAGGCCGTGGATGGCGTGCTTGTTGGCGATGTAGTGGCTGATCGCGGGCTTGTTGGCCTGCTTGCCCTCCACGGACGAGATGTTGATGATCCGGCCCCAGCCGCCCGCGAGCATCTTCGGCAGGGCGCGGCGGGTGCCGTAGAAGTAGGCGTTGAGGTTGAAGGCCAGGGCGTGGTTCCAGGCATCGTCGCTGAGCTGGTGGATCGGTGCGAAGCCCTGGGAGCCGCCGGCGTTGTTGACCCAGATGTCGAGCCGCCCGAACTGCTCGGCGGCGAAGTCGGCGAGGCTCTCGATGTCCTCCTGCTTGCCGGCGTCGCAGGCGTGGAAGAGGGCCCGGTCCCCGGCGCCCATCTCCTCCAGTGCTTGCTTGCCCTTGATCTCCGACCGGCCGCTGACGACGACCGTGGCGCCGTCGGCCAGGAACTGTTCGGCGATGGCGCGGCCGATGCTGCGCGTGCTGCCCGTGATCACCGCGACACGTCCGTCGAGGCTGCCCGTAGCCACCATCTTGTTCTCCTGCGAGGGTTGTTGGTTCGTCACCTGGCGGCTCTTCGGTCCAGGTGCTCGTGAACGGTGCGGTGGAAGTGCTGGAGCCCGGGCTCGTTGCGTCCGAAGACGAAGTCGGTCCCGTCGAGGGCCTTCAGACCCTGCTGGACTCCGTAGGTGGTCGCGTAGTCCTCGTCACGGACCACCTCGTGGAACCACTCGCCGAACCGGTCGGCGGCGCGGCGCTCCTCCTCGGTGACCGCCGGTTCGCGCAGCAGGATGATCTGCTGGGTCACCGACTCGGTCGCCGTGCGGGGGAGTACCAGGGAGACGGCGATCTTCTGGCGCCAGCCGCCGGCGATCGCGAGGCCCGGGAAGAGCCAGTAGATGGGGCCGACGCAGTCCCCGGGGTCGCGCTGGTCCGGCGGCAGGTCGACCGCCTGCGCGATGGGGCGCAGGGCCGGTGCGATGCGCTGATGGGGGCCCCAGGTGTCGTGGGCCATCATGTTCGAGAGGTTCGTCTCGAACACCGTCTTCGGGTGCAGCGAGGCGAAGTGGTACGTCTCCAGATACCCGTCGAGGGTGACCTTCCAGTTGGGACTGGTCAGCTCGCCGGTGGAGTAGTGGTGGCACTCGGCCAGCCGGAGGCCCTCCAACAGAGGCCGCAGATCGCCCAGCCAGCTGTCCAGGTCGGGCTCGGCCGCCGGGTCCAGCGAGACGAACACGATCCCCGCGCGCTCCCCGGCCGGGAGCCGGACCAGGCTGCGGCCCTCGCGCGCGACCTCACCGAAGGTCTTCTCGGCGTACACGCCCCGCAGCTCCCCGGCCAGGTCGTAGGACCAGGAGTGGTAAGGACAGGTGAGCCGCTTCGACACCCCGCAACCGGGTTCGAGGAGCTTCGCCCCCCGGTGCCGGCAGGCGTTGATCATCGCGTGCACGGTGCCCTGCCGGTCCCGGGTGATGAGCACGGGGATGCCGAGCACGTCGATCGCCTTGTAGGTGTTCGGCCCGGGCAACTCGCAGGACATGGCGAGCGGCAGCGGGACGCTCCGGTGGACGGCGTCCGTCTCGCGCTGCCAGCGGTCGGCGTCGAGGTAGTGGGCGACGGGTTCCGTCCACTGGCCGTCGGCCTCGTGCGTGGTGTTGTCGCGGTAGTGCGTCACCACCCGCTCGACGAGTTCGGCCGCCTCCCGCCGCATCGTCTCGGACGCGGCGTCGGTGGACCGGTCCTGACTGATCCACGACGAGTATTCGGGGGCGGAGGGGGCGGCGGGGCGGGCCGAGGTCGGCGAACTGATCTGGACCACGATGTCCTCACAATCCTCCCAGCCGCGAGCCGGTGACCGGCTTCGGAACGCGACAGCTGGGTTGTGTCCGAAACTGCAACAGGACTTAGTGTGCTCTGTCAATAGAAAGTGTCGAAGTTGCCGCTCGGTGTCCCGTGGGGGTGGGTGTGATGGTCATGACGCGGCCCTTCGAGGTGGGGGTGGTGGTCCGGGATCTGGAGCTGATGGAGCGCTTCTACCGCGACGTCATCGGCTGTCGCGCCGAACACCGCTCACGCGTACCGGAGTCCGTCGGCGGCCCGGCGGGGCTCGGCGGCGAGCTGGTCGTCGTCTGGCTGCGGGTGCCCTCCGGGGGGTGCGTCAAGTTGGTCCTTCCCCGGTCGGAGCCGGTGGCGGCGCATGTGGCGCCCTGGTCGGCGGGGCGTCCGGGGCTGTCGTATCTCACCTTCCATCTCGATGACATGGACCCGGTGGTGGCGGCGCTGGCGGCCGCGGGTGCCCGGCCCTTGTCGGACCCGGTCGTCGTCCGGGCCGGGGGTCGGCGGATCAGCTTCTGGGCGGATCCGGAGGGCAATGCCGTGGAGTTGGTGGACGCGCGGGGCGGCAACCCGGCTCCGGGGCATAGTAATTAGAGACGCTGTTCAGTAAGGTGCCCCGTGCTGGTTACTGTAGACCAGTACAAGTAAGTCCGATTGCTTGGCAACCTCCCTCGGGCGAAGGGGCGGACGATGGCTCAACGAGCGTCAACGGCGTCGAAGAAATCCGCGCAGGTCAGCGTCCAGGTCATCAAGGACCTGCACGAGCGCATGGTGCGCATCCGGCTGTTCGAGACCGAGGCGGGAAGGCTCATGGAGGCAGGCAGACTGCCCGGCTTCCTCCACCTCTACGTCGGCCAGGAAGCCGTGGCCGCCGGCGTGATGGCGGCTCTGCGCGACGACGACCAGATCACCTCCACCCACCGCGGCCACGGGCACGCCGTGGCCAAGGGCGTCGGCTTCCGCGAGATGTACGCCGAGCTGTACGGCCGGGTCACCGGCGCCTGCCTGGGCCGCGGCGGAAGCATGCACATCAACGACCTCACCCGCGGCATGCTCGGCGCCAACGGCATCGTCGGGGCCGGCGTCCCGATCGCCGTGGGTGCCGCCTTCGCCGCCCGCTACAAGGGCGAGGACAGCGTCGCCGTGACCTTCTTCGGTGACGGCGCCACCAACATCGGCGCCTTCCACGAGGGCGCCAACATGGCCGCGATCCTCGGCCTGCCCGTGGTCTTCGTCTGCGAGAACAACGGCTATGCGGAGTTCACCCCGCAGTCCGGGCACATGCTGCTCACCGATGTCGCCGACCGGGCCGCCGCCTACGGCATGCCCAGCGTGATCGTCGACGGCATGGACGCGGTCGGCGTCCACCGCGCCGCCACCGAAGCCGTCGAACGGGCCCGGTCCGGCGCCGGCCCGATGATGATCGAGGCCAAGACCTACCGGTACTTCGACCATCAGGGCGTCAAGGGCCTGCGACACCCCTACCGCTCGGACGAGGAGGTCGCCGAGTGGAAGTCCCGCGACCCCATCGACCTGATCGAGGACCGGGCGGTCTCCGACGGCACCGCGACCCGCGCGGAGCTGGACGACGTATGGCGGCGCACGCGCGAGGCGATCGCGGAGGCCATCGCGTACGCCGAGGCGAGCCCGCTGCCCGCCCCCGCCGACCTGCTGCTCAACGTCTACTCGGGATGACCGCCATGACCGCCATGACCGCCATGACCACCAGCACCGAAGCGCCGGCCGCCACCGCGGCCGCCACCACGCGCGAACTCACCTACGTCAAGGCCTTCAACGAGGGTCTCGCGCAGGCCATGCGCGAGGACGAGAACGTCTTCGTCGCCGGCGAGGACGTGGCCGGATACGGCGGAGTGTTCCGCATGTTCGACAACCTCCTCGACGAGTTCGGCCCCCGCCGCATGATCGACACCCCGATCTCCGAGGCCGCTCTGGTCGGCCTCGGCGTGGGAGCCGCCGCCCGGGGTCTGCGCCCCGTCGTCGACCTGATGTTCATGGACTTCATCGGCGTCTGCCTCGACCAGATCGTCAACCAGGCGGCGAAGATGAAGTACATGTTCGGCGGCGCGCTGTCCGTGCCGCTCACCATCACCACCGCCTCCGGCGCGGGCCTCGGCGCCGCGGCACAGCACAGCCAGAGCCTGGAGGCCTGGCTGGCCCACGTGCCCGGCCTCAAGGTGGTGATGCCGTGCGACGCGTACACCGCCAAGGGCCTGACCGTCTCGGCCATCCGCGACGACAACCCGGTCGTCGTGATGCTCAACAAGGTCCTGCTCGGCAGCAGGAGCGAGGTGCCCGAGGAGATCTACGGCATCCCGCTGGGCCAGGCGCACACCGCGCGGCAGGGCTCCGACGTCACCGTGATAGCCCTCGGCCGCATGGTGGGGGAGGCCCTCGCGGCGGCCGACGAACTCGCCGCCGAGGGCGTGGAGATCGAGGTGATCGACCCCCGCACCGTGCAGCCGCTGGACACCGAGACGATGTTCGCCTCCGTCCGCCGCACGAACCGGGTGCTCGTGGTGCACGAGGCCGTGACCTTCGGCGGACTCGGAGCGGAGATCGCCGCCCAGATCCAGGACACCGTCTTCGACTACCTGGACGCGCCGGTGCTGCGCATCGGCGCCCCCTTCTCCCCGGTCCCCTTCTCACCCGTCCTGGAGAAGGCGTACGTGCCCGATCACGCCCGCATCGCCCAGGGCTGCCGGCGTCTCCTCGAAAGGTCGTGACCGACGTGGCGGTCGAGGTTCTGCTGCCGAAGATCGGCCTCACCATGCAGGAAGGCACGATCGACGAATGGCTGGTGCCCACCGGCACGGCCGTCGCGGAGGGTGACGCACTGCTGCGGCTGGCCACCGACAAGGTGGACGTGGACGTCGAGGCGGAGGCCGGAGGGCTGTTCCACCCGGCGGTCCCGGCGGGGGCCACGGTGCCGGCCGGGGCGCTCATCGGCTGGCTGCTGGCCGAGGGCGAGCAGCCACCGGGGGCGGCGCCCGCGCCGGCACCCGCCGGGTCCCGGGCGGGTGCGCAGACAACTGCCGGGCCTGGCCCGGGCGGTGGTGGTGCGAAGGTGGCTGCCGTGCCCGGCCCCGGCGGCGGTGCGGGTGCGCCGACACCCGCACCCGAGGCCGACGCCGGCGCGGCGCCTGCTCCGCACGGCACCGGCCGGCGGGTGCTGTCCTCCCCGAACGCCCGGCGGGTCGCCGCGGCCGCCGGCCTCGACCTCACCGCCGTACGCGGCACGGGGCCGGGCGGCCGGATCGTCTCCGAGGACGTGGAGGAGTTCCTCGCGACCCTCCCCGGCGACCCCGGCGACCCCGGCGACCCCGGCGACCCCGGCGACCCCGCCGCACCGGTCCGGCCGGACGGCACCCCTTCCTCGCCGCTGGTCCGCAAGCTGGCGAAGGAACGGGGCATCGACCTCTCCGGGATCAACGGCACCGGGCCGGGCGGCAGGATCCGCAGGGCCGATCTGGAGCGAGCCACTCCGGCGTCCGAACCCACCGTCGCCCGATCCCGCCAGGTCATTCCGCTCACCGGCATGCGCGGCACCATCGCCCGCCGGATGCACGCCAGCCTCCAGGAGATGGCGCAGCTGACGCACGGCTACGAGGTGCGGATGGACGCCGTGGTGTCCCTGCGGGACCGGCTCAAGGAGGAGTGGGCCGACGGCGAACTGCCCGTGCCCAGCGTCAACGACTTCCTGCTGAAGGCCGCCGCCCTGGCCCTGCGGGAGCATCCGCTGCTCAATGCGACGGTGCGGGACGACGGCATCCATCTGCTCGACGGCATCCACCTGGGCTTCGCCGTGGCCGTGCCGGGCGGCCTCATGGTCCCCGTCATCGAGAACGCCGTGACGCTGCCGCTGCCCGAGATCGCCCGCCGGTCGAGATCCCTGGCCCAGGCCGCGCGTGAGGGGCGGATCTCCCCCGCACAGCTGGAAGGGGCCACGTTCACCGTCACCTCGCTCGGCGGATACGGCGTCGACTTCTTCACCCCCGTGATCAACCCCGGCAATGTCGCGATCCTCGGGGTGGGCAGACTCAGGGACGGTGTCGAGTGGGTGGGCGACCGGCCGCTGCGGACACGGGTGCTCACGCTCAGCCTCACCTTCGACCACCGCGCCGTCGACGGGGCACCCGCCGCCGAGTACCTGCGCACGGTCGGCGAGGTGCTGGCCAAACCCCTCCGCCTGCTGGTGTGATCCGAGGCCTATGCGGTGGGGTCGGTGATCCGCTCGGCGAGATCGCCGACCTCGCGGACGAAGGAGCGGTGCCCCAGCGACCGGTAGACGTCGTCGCCCCGGACCTGCGAGATCGCCGCGGTCTCCAGGAGCGCCAGCAGGCCCAGGCCGACCACCGCCGCCTCGGCGTCGGAGACGTTTTCACGGGCCTTGCGGATCAACCGCACCAGCTCCTCCAGCAACCCCGTGCGGCTCTCCTGCCGCAGCGCCTCCGCGTCCTGGCTCATGCCGGCCGACGACACGAAGAACACGGTGGCGGCCGACCGGTGCTCGCCCATCCAGGCCAGCAGCGCGGTGATCGCCGCTCCAGTGTCCGATCCGGGCTCGTGGGCCTCCGTGACCGCCCGCAGCTGCTCGCGCAGTGCGGCGGCGAACGCCCGCATGGCCTCCGCCAGGATCTGGTCCTTGGAGGAGAAGTGGTAGTACACCGCTGCCGAGGTCATCTCCGCACGGGCGGCGATGTCGGCCACCGTCACCTCGTCCGGCGGCTGTGTGGCGAACAACTCCGTGGCCGCCTCGATCACCCACTGCTTGCGCGAGGGGCGGTGAGCGGCGCGGGTCCCGGAAGTCGTCATGTTCTCAAGTATGCCGGGCCCAAGGCCCCTCGGAAGCCAACGTGCAGCATGAGTTACGCGGGCATGCGGTCGGAGTTACTGGATATAGTGGTCAGTATCAGGGCCCCGACGCGGGCTCACGGCAGCGGGCAGGGAGCAGATGGCCACCACGAAGAACGGCAAGCAGCCCGCCCACCGGCCGTCTCGTCGGCAGCACATCATCACCGCCGCCGTGCGGGTGTTCGGGCGCAACGGATTCGCGGAGACCAGCATCCAGCACATCGCGGACGAGGCGCAGGTGGTGCCCACGGCCGTCTACTACCACTTCGACGGCAAGGAGGAGCTGCTCGAACTCGCCATGCGCCGGGTCTTCGACCAGCTGAACGCGGTCGTGGAGGCGGCGCGGCCGGAGTCCGAGCCGGGTGACGCGGAGGGCCTGGTCCGTGTCATCGACGCCGTGTGGGAGTGGGTGGAGCAGAACCCGGACGAGGCCCGGCTGTACCAGGTACAGGTCGCCTCCGCCAACGGCAACGTCAAGGTGCTGCGGGACGAGTTCGAGCAGCGGCACATCCAGCGTGGCTACGACTACCTGCCCGAGGGGACCACGCGCAGCCCCCGGGCGGCGAAGGCCCGGCACGCGGGACAGGCGCTCGCGGTCCGCACGCTGATCAGCACGACCATGCTCGTCACCGCGCTCCGGGCGGAGGGCGGACCGCTGTCCCAGCTGCCTTCCCGGTCCGTGCTGGAGGCGGTCAGGGCGCTGGCGCTGCGCATCGTCGCCGCGGAGAAGCCGGCCACGCCGTCGAAGTCGGCCGGGTCACCGGCCTGAGGCGGTTCACCGGGGCAGTTGCCTGCGGTCGGCGAACAGGCCGCCCGTCGTCCCGTCGCCCTCGGGAAGGGTCGCCGGCCAGACCGGCGTGTCCGCACCCTCCTCCGGCTCGCGCGGGGCGGCCGGGCCGCCCGTGCCGCTGCGGGTCCAGCCGGGGTCGGCGGCGTTGACCAGGACACCTGCGCCGGCCGGCTCGGCCGCGAGCAAACGCGTCAGGTCGTTGAGCGCCGTCTTGGAGATCCGGTAGGCGGGGTGGCGGCCGGAGTCCGTCAGCGCCTGGCACGCCTCCCCGGCCGCCTCCGGTTGCCGCGCCCCGACCACGACCCGCAGCCCCGCGCCGCGAGCTGTCGCCCGATCTCCAGGCCGATTCCACGTGCCCCGCCGGTCACCAGTGCGGTTCTGCCGCCTTGCCTCATCGCTCGCCCGCCGCCTCTCACACCGTCAGGACCGAGCACGCGCTGATCCCTGGCGCCCCGTACACATGGGTGAAGCCCACCCGGGGAGCGCCCGGCACCTGCACACCGGGCGCCCGGCCCTGCAACTGCCGTACGACCTCGTGGAACTGACGCAGACCGGAGGCGCCGACGGGCTCCCCGCCGGCCAGGCACCCGCCGTCGGTGTTGACCGGTATCCGGCCCGTGGGGTCGGTGGCCCCGGCGGCCAGCAGCTCTTCCTGCTCGCCGTGGCCGCACAGCCCGGTCTCCGCCAGGTGGATCAGCTCCGAGCCGCTGTCCGTGTCCTGCAACTGGGCGACCTGCACATCCGCGGGCCGCACCCCCGCCGCGCGGAAGGCCGCCTCCGCGGCGTCGACGCTGGGGCTGCGGTGCGGTCCCGGCGGCAGCCAGGGCGAGAACACCTCGAACGAACCGAACCGACGGGTCCGGAAGGCCGACGCCGCCAGCCTGACCGGTCGCTCGCACAGGTCGAACGCGCGGTCGCCGAGCGCCAGCACCAGTGCCGCCGCGCCCTGTCCGGGCGAACAGAACATGTACTGGGTGAGTGGGGGACTGACCTCGGCGGAGTCCAGGATCTCCTGCTCGGTCAACGGCTTGCGCCGCCAGGCCAGGGGGTGCTGCGAGCCGTTGCGGAAGGCGCGCGCGGCGACCCTCGCCAGCGCCCGCTCCGAGACCCCGTGCTCGTACAGGTACCGCTGGGTCTTCAGCGCGAAGAACTGGGTCGTGAGCATCATGCCGGTCTCGGCGTACCAGTCGCCCAGACCGTAGCGGGCCGCGGAGACGTGGAACGCGCCCCGCTCGTGCCTGTCGAACCCCACCGCAAGGCCCACGGAGGCCAGACCCGCGCGCAGCGCGTTGGCCACCGCGAGCACGGTCGAGGCACCGGTGGCGCAGCCGTTCTGCACGTTGACGAACGGCACTCCGGTCAGGCCCAGACGGCCCACCAGCGTGTCGGGCTTGCCGGACACGTCGGAGCCGCCGGCCGCGTAGCCGATGTCCTCCCAGGCGACACCGGCGTCGGCCAGTGCCTCGCGGACCGCGCGCTCGGCCATGTCCATCGCGCTGACGCTCTCGTCGCGGCCGAAGGGAGGCATCCCGCATCCGACCACGTACACGTCGTCGGGCCGGCTCATCGCTCCCCCTCCCGCTCCGGGCGGAACGCGAAGGTCACCACCTCGGTGCCGTCCTCGTCCCGGTACGAGGGCACCATGGTGAGACGGACCGGCAGACCGATCCGGATCTCCGCGCGGGACACCGCCAGCCGCGTCTCGACCAGCACCTCACCGAGATCCACATAGCCCACGAGGTACGGCCGGTGGCCACCGGCGGGTGGCCGGTACGGCGGTCTCGGCGGGAACGCCTGGAGCGTCCACGACCACACGCGCCCGCTCACCGGCAGCACCCGCGCGGACATCACCCCGCCCGAACACCGCGGGCACGAGTCCTGCAGGGGGAAGACGACGGTGGCGCACCCGGAGCAGCGTGCGCCCACGAGACGCGGTGGATCCCCGCCGTCGAACTCCCGGTTCTCCCGGTCCGGCCGCTTCGCCCGCTTCCCCCGGTTCTCGAACAGCGACTCGTCTATGAGCCTCGTGGTCATGTTCCGCCCTCCTTTCCATGTCACCAGCCCAGCAGCCCGGCCAGCCGTTCCCGATGGTGTGCGGCGCCGCCCAGCAGGACCGCGTCGGACTGGGCGCGCCGGAAGTACAGGTGCGCGTCGTGCTCCCAGGTGAAGCCCATCCCGCCGTGGAGCTGTACGCACTCCGCGGCGACGGAGACGAACGCCTCGCCGCACCACACCTGGGCCACTGCCGCCGCCTCGGCCAGCGTCTCCGGTGAGCCGTCCGCCCGCACCGCTCGCACCACGGCCGACCGCGCGGCCTCGACCTGCAGCAGCATGTCGGCGCAGGCGTGCTTGACCGCCTGGAAACCGCCGATCGCCCTGCCGAACTGGGTGCGGTCGCGCACATGGGCCACTGCCATGTCCAAGGCGGCCTGCGCGCCGCCCAGTTGCTCGGCGGCCAGAGCCACGAGGGCCACGTCCAGGGCGCGGCGGACGATGTCCGCCCCCTCGCCGCCGGCGGTCAGCGCCCGCGCCCGGGCACCACGGAAGGTGACCACCGCCTGGCCCCGGCTGAGATCCAGGGTGGGCACCCGGCGCACCGTGACCCCCGGCCCGCGCGGGTCGGCCAGGAAGAGGTCCACCCCGTCGGTCCCGGCCGCGGCCACCACCAGCGTCTCGGCGTCGGCGCCGTCGAGCACGAAGGGCGCGGTGCCGTCCAGAACCGGGACGCTGCCCTGCCAGGAGACGGCCACCGGCACGGCGTCGGCCCGCCACGTCCCGTCGGGCGCGGCCACCGCCAGGGCATGGACGGTTCCCCCGGCCAGCCCGGCCAGCGCCTTGTCGGCCGTACCGCAGCCGGCCAGCACCTGGCCGGCCAGCACGGTGGAGGACAGCAGCGGCACCGGAGCCAGGGTCCTGCCCAGTTCCTCGCAGACGACGGCGATCCCGGCGAGCCCGCCGACGCCTCCCGCCGACTCGGGCAGACCGAGGGCCGCGAGGCCGACCTGCCGGCCGAGGGCGTCCCACAACCGAGCGTCGATACCGGGAGCCTGCTCGGACAGCCGGCGTACCGCGGCGGTGCCGCCGGCGTCCGCGCACACCGACCGAACGGTCTCGCGCAGGTCCTCCAGCTCGGTGTCCGACAGGGCCGTGCCGTCGGTCACGGTGTCCGTCATCGTGTGCTCCCGCTCTCGTCGCGCCGCTGCCGCAGGGCGCTGTGCGCGGCCGCCATCCGGGCCACCGGGACGCGGTGTGCGGAACAGGAGACGTAGTCGAGACCGAGGTCGTCGCAGAAGGCGATCGACTCGGGATCCCCGCCGTGCTCACCGCACACACCCAGCTTGATGCCGGGCCGTACGCCCCTTGCCCGCTCGGCGGCGAGGCCGACCAGGGCACCCACCCCGTGGGGGTCGAGCCGGGCGAACGGGCTGGCGGTCAGGAACCCGCGATCCTGGTACGAGGCGAGCACCTGGCGCTCGACGTCGTCCCGGGAGAACCCGTAGGTGAGCTGAGTGAGGTCGTTGGTGCCGAAGGAGAAGAACTCGGCGTGCTCGGCGAGTTCGCCGGCCAGCAGCGCGGCTCGCGGAGTCTCGATCATCGTGCCGAGCCGGTACGGGACCTCCACCCCGGTGCGGGCGGCGACCGCGGCGGCGGCACCGCGTACGTACGCGGCCGCGGCGGCCAGCTCCTCCGGCAGGCTGACGAGCGGGATCATCACCTCCAGCTCCGGCCGGACCCCGGTGGCGGCGATCTCGGCCCAGGCGGTGAAGAGCGCCTCGGCCTGCGCCGGGTAGAGCCTCTCGTGCAGCATCGCCAGGCGTACCCCGCGCAGCCCGAGCATCGGGTTCGCCTCGCGCAGCGTGGCGGCCCGCTGCTCCTCGGCCGGGTCCACGGCCTGCCCGGGAGCGGGCAGGAACTCGTGCAGCGGGGCGTCCAGCAGGCGCACGGTCACCGGGCGGTTCCCGACCGCCGCCAGCAGCGCCCGGAAGTCCTCGTGCTGGGCGCGCTCCAGCGCCAGCAGCGCCTCGTCGCGGGCGGCCGGGTCGGCGGCCAGGAGCACCCGGCGGATCAGTGGCAGCCGTTCGCCGAGGAACTGGTGTTCCGTACGGCACAGGCCGACACCCTCCGCGCCCATGGCGAGGGCGGTCTCCACCTCGGCGGCCGTGTCGGCGTTGACCCGGACGCCCAGCCGGCGCATGCCGTCCGCCCACTTCAGCAGGGTGGACAGTTCGGCCGGCGGTCCGGTGACACCGAGGCTCAGCGTCCCCGCGTAGACGGCGCCGGTACGGCCGTCCAGCGAGACCGGGTCACCCTCGCGCACCACCCGCTCCCCGAAGCGGACCGTCCCCTCGGCCGGGTCGACGTGCATTCCCTCGGCACCGCACACCGCGGGCTTGCCGGCGCCCCGTGCCACCACGGCGGCATGCGAGGCGATACCGCCGCTGCCGGTCAGCACGGCGACCGAGGCCAGCATCCCGGGGACGTCCGCCGGGGTCGTCTCGGCAGCCACGAGCACGACCTGAGCACCGTCCGCGGCCAGTTCGAGGGCACGTTCACTGGACAGCACGACCGTTCCGCTCGCCGCCCCCGGCGATGCGGGCAGCCCTTTCACCAGGAGTTCCTCCGCGCCGGTCAACCGGAGCCGGGGGTGCAGCAGTTCCTGCACCTGCGCCGGAGTGATCCGCTGCACGGCCTCCGCACGGCCGAGCGCCCCGTCCCGGGCCAGGTCCGCGGCCAGGCACACCGACGCCCGAAGCGGCGGGCGGAGCTGCGCCGAGGCGGCGAGCAGGGAGATCTCGTCGTCGCGCACCTCGAATTCGACCGACACCGGCGCGCGCAGATGACGCTCCAGGGTGAGCAGGGAGTGCTCGAGCAGCGCGGTGCCGCCCGCGAGCCGGTCCAGCGGTTCACCGGAGTGTGGTGGCGGGGCGCTGCGGCGCACCCCCCGGAAGAAGGATCCCCGGGGGGAGAGTCGCCCGCTCTCGGGATCGCGGCTGACCGCCGTGCCGTAGCCCGAGTGGTCGGCCGGGCCGATGCGCAGGGCCTGCACATGCAGGGCGAGCGCCAGATCGGCGGGGAGGTGCTGGGTCCGGCGGGACCTTCTCGCCCGCGGCGAGTCCCACCGGGCGAGGAGGGCCCGGGCGGCCAGCGCGAGTTGCCGCGCCGGGTCGTCGGGGAAGGGCCGGGAGCCGTGCTCCGCCACCAGGGACAGCAGCAGCTCCGCCCGCGCCCGCGGCCCGGGCGTGTCCAGGAGGGCGTCGTCGAGAACCGTTCCGGGCACGTCGAGGGCGTACTCGGCGATCATCCGCACGGTGGCGGCCCACACCTCGTACAGCGCGTCCGCACGACCGATGACGGCGCACAGGTCGTCGGCACGGTCGGGGGCGATGCCGAGACAGGCCAGGTCGGGCGGCAGGCCGGCGATCTCGGTCGGCGCGCTCGCCGACAGGCGCAGCAGCAGCGGCCGGGCCGCGTCCCCGATCCGCCGTCCCGAGAGCTGTTCGACCAGCTCCACGGCGGCTTCGGCGGTGTCGGCCTCGCACAGCGACGTGGCGGCGCCGGCCGGCACGGTGAGCCCCGGCACGACCGGCAGGCCGAGGGCTACCAGCCGGTCCATCGCAGCGCCGTGCGCGCCGAGAGCATCGGCATCAAGGCCCCGGATCCGTCCCTGCCCGTAGGGCACCAGGATCCGGCCGGGGTTCCCGGCGGGTGCGAGGGACGCCTCGGACTGTCCGAGCGGGCCCGCCCCGCGGTCGGTGACGCTCAACCCCGGCTCCCCGTGACCAGTTCCTCTTCACGGGCCTCGTCCTCGGCCCGGCTGATCCCCAGCACGAGCAGCAACTCCTGGTGCAGCCGCATCCACACGGTGTGGTACGAGTCGCACAGTGGCGAGGCCAGCCACTCCACCGCGCCCTCGTCGAAGCGGTCGAGGGCGTCCTCCAGGGCGGTCAGATACCGTCCGCTGCCCGCGAGTACCCGGTCCAGCCGGCGCAGCACGGGCTGGATGGCCTCGTGCACGTCCTCCAGCGACTCCCGCACCCCGGCGTCGTAGACGTCGTCGGAGTGGTCGTTGGCGGTGCCGTCCGGGCGGCACTGCCATGCTGTGCACACGTCGCGGATCTTCCGGTTGACCGGCAGGAACGCCTCGTACGCCGCGGTGATCCGCTCCTCCTGCTCGGAGCCGGCGGGGACCCGCAGGACCTGCGCGGCGGCCGCCTTGGCCCGCTCGGTCGGCAGCACCACCGGCCCCTTCACCATCGCCAGCCCGGCGTCGACCAGCGGACGGTGCTCGGACTCCGGCCTACCGCGCCACATGCCACGCAGAACGAGGTCGACGACGGCTTCGGTGAGGGGTTCGTCGGACGCGTCCGGAAGGTCCACGGCAGCAGATTGCATCGCCATACCTTTTCCCTGGGTCTGTGGTGACCGGTACCTCGGTTCTGTGTTGCCCGGAGGTTACGCCCCGGCGCGCAGGTTAGTGAAGAGGGAATCAAGAAACACTTTCCGATTCCCTGGCTTCGGTGCGGCCGGTGCCCGCCGTCGGGCGGCCCCGCGCGGCGAGGAACGACGCCATGCGGTCCTGTGCCTCCCGGCCGTCCGCCAGGGCGGCGATCGACCCCGCCTCTTCGGCGAGGTGGCGGCGCAGCTCGTCGCCGGCGTCGGTCCGCAGCAGGCCCTTCGCGGCGCGCAGCGCGCCCGTGGCGCCGGCGGCCAGACCGGCCGCGGTCCGGTGTGCCGTGTCGTCCAGCTCCTGGTCGTCGACGGATCTGGAGACCAGGCCCCACTGTTCGGCGTCGTCGCCGGTGAGGACCCGATTGGTCAGGATCAGCTCCGCCGCCCTGCGGGGTCCGACCAGGCGTGGCAGGAACCAGGACGCCCCGCAGTCCGGCGTGAGCCCGATCGCCGTGTACGCCAGCCGGAACCGCGCGGACCGGGCCGCCAGGACGATGTCGCCCACGAGGGCGAGACCGATTCCGCCGCCCGCGACCGCGCCGCGCACCGCGGTGACCAACGGCACGGGCAGTTCGTGCAGGGTCAGCACCGCGGCGTGCGCCGCGCTCGCCACGGCATGCACGTAGGTGCCGGTCTCCTCGCCGCGACCGACGAATGCTCGCAGGTCACCGCCTACGCAGAAGGTGCCGCCCGCCGCTCGCAGCAGGACCGCGCCGCCCGGGTCCCCGGCCACCTCGCGGGCCGTGTCCCGCAGTGCCTCGGCCGTCCGCAGGTCCAGGGCGTTGCCCCGCCCCGGATCGTCCAGCCTCAGCTCGACGACTCCGTCGGGGTGGCGGACGATCCGGAACGGGCCGGTGCTCGCGGTCGGGCTCATGGGTGCTTCTCCCGTCGTCTTCCCGTCGGTCGGGTGCTTCCCGTCGCTGGGTGCTTCCCGGCAAGATACTGAAGACGCTATACAGTTTCTAGGACGCGACGGGAGCCGATGCCCGTACGCCCGTCGGCGGGAGGTCTCGTGCCCATCCAGTTCGATGTCGATCCGAATGTCGCCCAACTTGCCGAGTCCACCGCCGAGTTCGTGCACGACGTGGTCGTTCCGGCTGAGCGCGAGTGCGGCGGTTCCGTGCACGACGCCCCCGAGGCCCTGCGGGAGAGCCTGCAGAAGGCCGCCCGTGACGCGGGCGTGTTCGCTCCGCACGTACCGACGCGCTGGGGCGGACACGGGCTCGACCTGCGCGGGCAGGCGGTGGTGTTCGAAGCGGCGGGCTACTCGCTGCTGGGACCACTGGCGTTGAACTGCGCGGCCCCGGACGAGGGCAACATGCACCTGCTGGAGAAGGTGGCCACCGAAGAACAGAAGGAGGCGTATCTGCGTCCGCTCGCCGCGGGCGCGACACGGTCCTGCTTCGCCATGACCGAACCGGCTCCGGGAGCGGGTGCCGACCCCCGCTCCCTGCGGACCACCGCGACACGGGTTCCCGGCGGCTGGCGTCTCGACGGGCGCAAGTGGTTCATCACCGGTGCCCGGGGCGCCGGCTTCGCCATCGTGATGGCCCGGACCTCCGGCAGCCCCGGCGACCCGGGCGGCGCCACCATGTTCCTGGTCGACGCCGGCACCCCCGGCATGCGTCTCGTCCGGACCATCGAGACCCTGGACGAGTCGCTCTTCGCCGGGCACAGCGAGATCGTCCTCGACGGGTGCGTGGTGGGGGAGGAGCAGGTGCTGGGCGCGGTGGACCACGGTTTCGAAGGCGCCCAGGTCCGGCTCGGACCCGCCCGGACGACCCACTGCATGCGTTGGCTCGGAGCGGCCCGCCGCGCCCAGGACGTCGCGCTGGAGCGGGCGGGGAGCCGGATGGCGTTCGGCTCGGCGCTGGGAGACCTCGGCATGGTCCAGCAGATGCTGGCCGACTCCGAGATCGACATCGAGGCCAGCCGCGCCCTGATCCTGCGCACCGCCTGGGAGTTGGACACCGGCTCCGTCAACGCTTCGCAGCTCACCTCGGTGTCCAAGACCTTCGTGGCGGAGGCGGTGAACCGGGTGGTCGACCGGGCGGTGCAGATCTGCGGAGCCCTCGGCGTCTCGGCCGCAGACGCCCCGCTGGCCCGTCTGTTCAGGGAGGTGCGGCCGTTCCGGATCTACGACGGGCCGTCGGAGACGCACCGTTTCGCCATAGCGCGCCGCGCGGTGCGGCCCTACCGACGGCCGCGCATGGATGTCACCGACGGCTGATGACGGCGGCGAGGTCCGGACAATGATCCAGAACCGTTCCGCACCCGTCGCCGGCAGGTGATCGATCTCGGCGTTCCGGCGGGGGAGGGGAGGTCCAGAGCGGCTCCCAGTAGTCGGCGGTGGCAGTCGTGGTCGTCATGCGGCTCCTTCGCAAGGGGGCCGGACAGCCGAGGCCGTGGTCCCGGTGGGCATTGGTGGCGGAGGCTTCGTACGGAGCACAGCTGCAGAAGCAGGACGGGGATGCCTGGAGGAGTGCATCGGGCGCGAGGGCGGTGCACACGTCGAGCAGATGGGCGAAGCCGTACTCGGGCGGGCGGCGCGCGGAGCCGACCGGTCTCAGACTTGACAAGGGGGCCGAGACGGCGATCGAGAGGGCGGGTGGGTGATGGCGGAGGAACCGGGGGCCGCGTTGGCTCTGTTTCTGGAGCGCTCGCACACCGTCTCCCCGCTGCAGGTTGCGCAGCTGGTCGACGAGGTGGCCCAGCGGCTGGGGATGGTGTCGGCCGTCGTCTACCTGGCGGATGTGCAGGAGGACCAGCTGGTGCCCCTGCCCGGCCCCGACGACCAGGAGGGGACCGCTCTGTCGGTCGAGGGGACGGTGGCCGGGTGGGCGTACCGGACCATGTCGCTGCGGCTGTCGCGGCGGCAGCCGCTGGTGGTGTGGCTGCCTCTGGTCGACGGCATCGCACGGATCGGCGTACTGCGTGTCACCGCCGATGAGCTCACCCCCGCTCTGCTGGACGGTGCCAGGCAGCTGGCCGCGGTGGCGGCGCTGACCGTTGTCTCCAAGAGCGGGTTCAGTGACCTGTTCAGCCGCATCTCCCGCCAGCGCCCGATGACCACCGCGGCGGAGATGGTCTGGGCGTTCTTGCCGCCGCGCACCCTGGGCACCGACAGGGTCACCTCCAGTGCGGCGCTGGAGCCCGCCTACGAGGTCGGCGGGGACGCGTTCGACCACGGGCTGGACGACGGGCGTCTGCACCTGACCGTGGTCGACGCCATGGGCCACGACCTGGCCGCGGGACTGGCCTCCGCCGTCGCTCTGGCCGGCTGCCGGTCCACCCGCCGCGCAGGCGGCACCCTGAGTGACATCGCCGACCGGATCGACGCAGACCTGCACCGATGGCGGCCCGGTGGCCTGCTGACCGGCGTCTTCGCACACCTGGACCTCGATACCGGGAGGCTGGCCTGGATCAACGCCGGTCACCCGCCGCCGCTCCTGATCCGCGCCCGGCACGTCGTGCCCGGAGCGCTGGAGGCCCACGGCGAGCTGCCGCTCGGCCTGGGCCCGGGCTATCAGCCCTCGCGGACCGTGCGCCAGGCCCAGCTGGCGCCCGGCGACCGCGTCCTGATCCACACCGATGGCGTCACCGAGGCGCGATCCGCCGACGGCCGGCCTTTCGGCGAGGATCAGCTCGTCGACTTCGTCACCCGTGCGCTCGCCGCGGGCGAACCCGCTCCCGAAGCCCTGCGCCGCCTGATCCACGCCATCCTCGACCACCACCACGGCCGGCTGCAGGACGATGCCACCATCGTCCTGGCCGAATGGCACCCGGGCGGCGACACCAGTCCGCAGGAGCACACCGGTGCGGGGCTGCGAAGCAGCCACTGACGACGGGGCCGGCTGATCTTCACGGCCGCCGGGTCCGGTCTTGACGGGGCAGCCGCGCGGAGCTCAGCGATGGGTGGAGGGACACCCCGCAACCTCGCCCGCGCTGAGGATGTGTCTCGCGGCCTCGCGCTCACCCGACTCACGCCGCGGTGGCGTGGTCGTCGGTGCTCAGGACGCTCCGCAGTCGCTGGTAGCGGTCGAGGTCTTCCCAGGTGTCGTGGTCGGGCAGGCCGGGGTTGCGGCGTCCGAGGCCGGGACTTCGCCGCCCTGCGCGCCCGGGGCCCGGTGCTCGTGGTGACGGCCTTCTCCCACGACGCCCCGTATACCCGCCTGGCCGTGTCCACCGCCGACCCGGAGGGTGACGCGGCCTGGCTGCGGCAGGTCACCGCTCAGAACGGCCCGAAAAGTTGAGCCGATGGTTGGCAATTTTCCGGCGTGGTGCTATATCAGAAGTAGCAGAGCGAATTGGACACAGGAACGATGTGAAGGAGGGATGACAGATGCTGATGCGTACGGATCCCTTCCGCGAGCTTGACCGGCTCGTCGAGCGGGTCTGGGGTACGGCCGCGCACCCGGCGGGCATGCCGCTGGACGCCTGGCGTGAGGGTGACACGTTCTTCGTGGAGCTGGACCTGCCGGGCGTGGACGCGGAGTCGATCGATCTCGATGTCGAGCGCAACGTCCTGACGGTGAGGGCCGAACGCAAGCCGGCGTACGGCGAGAACACCGAAACGGTGGTCACCGAGCGGCCCGCAGGGACGTTCAGCCGGCAGCTGTTCCTCGGCGAGACCCTCGACGCCGACAAGATCGAAGCCGTCTACGAGGCCGGTGTGCTGAGCCTGCGGATCCCGGTCGCCGAGCAGGCCAAGCCCCGCAAGATCGCCATCAGCGGCGGCAGCGACCGCAAGGAACTGGGCAGCTGACGCCACCGCAACTCCCCTCTTCAAGGGCCTCGGGCACCAGTCCGGGGCCCTGACGCCGTCCCTGGCTCCCACGGGCACGGCACGTGCCGGCCCCGGAAGACCGGGGGAGGCAGTCATGGCTCACTTGCCGGCCACCTGCCTGCGGCGCTGGGAGCGCATCAGGACGGGGCCGGGCCCTCGGAATTCCCGCCGTCCGCGTCGAACACCTTGGTGAAGGTGGCCCCGCACCGGCAGCGGGAGTGCTCGATCAGTTCCCCCTCGGCCGACACGCTCAGCCCCTGGCTGAGCCGCACGTGCACATGATCACCCATGAGGAGCTGCCCTCCTTGACCTCGTCTGGTCCGGTCATCGTGGAGGTCGACCGCGTGGACCGGCAATGCCGCAGCTCACACGGGAGCGCCGATCGTGCCGCCCTTCGGGCCGCCGAAGGGCCCAGGAGGTCGCCGTACGAGGTCCCTGCCACCAACAGTGCGCGCCCGCCGTCACGGGACAGGTGCGCACTGTCCGGATCACCTGGACGGCTTCGTGGACGGCTGGGCTGCTCGTGCGCCGGGTTGCGGCTGCGGGTGGCCGGTGGCGTGCAGCATCGGTGCGGTGTGCCGCTCGGGGCGATGGCCGCCCGCGGCCGGGACGCGGCTGCGGGGCGCCTCGGCGCCACCGGGCAGCGGCACGGGCCGGCGCGCCACCAGGCGTCCGACCCGGCGGCGGCCGCAGTGCTCGCAGGGCGGTGCGCCCTGCGGCGTGTACGGGGAGACGACGGCGGTGTTGTCGCGATAGAAGACCTCCCACTCGGCGTCGAGAGCGTCTCGGTAGCGCTGGACGTCGTAGTCGACGCTCCAGCGGTTCCGGCACGAGCCGCAGGTGAACTCCACACGTTCGACCGCGAGTTCGGTGATCACTGCACTGCACCTCCCATCCGGTGTGCGGGAACGGTCCGGGGTGCCCACAGAGCCGCGTCGAGAGAGGGATACACGGGAAGGTCGGAAGCAGCGCCGCCGCCGCGCAGCAGCCGCTCCGTCCGCCTGTGCGGGCATACCAGGCGTAGCTCCCCCTGGTCCTGGTCCAGCAGCGTCCGCACGGACATCAGAGCGTCGAGGCCGTCGGCCTCGGTATGGGCCAGGTACCCCGCTGTCCGCTTCCCGGTGCCTGCCCGAGCCCCCCGGCGAACCACGGGCCCTGATCTCTGTTTCCACTCCTTCGCCCACTGCACCGCTCAGCGTTCCGCAGTCCCGGAGTGCAGCGGACCCCACCTCCCCCATACCTCGCCCAGACTTGACAATGCAAGACTCAAGTTTTATCCCATAAAGGTAGGCAAGAGAGTAGGGAAAAGCGGCTCAGCATGGACAAGGAGGTGGCCGGAGGTGCAGGCGCCGGAGCCAGAATCGGACCTGTACGCGCTGCTGGGGGTGCAGCCCTCGGCGTCGGCCGCGGCGATCACCTCGGCCTTCCGCGCGCGGGTATGGGAACTGCGCCCCGACACCCGAGTGGACGCGGACACCACCGCACGGTTCGGCCAGGTTCGGGCGGCGTACGAGACGCTGCGCGATCCCCTCCTGCGGGCGGCCTACGACCAGCGCCTGGAGCGCATGCTGCCGTCGCCCGATCGAGGTGCTGCCCCTACCGTGCCGGCGCGGCCCGTACGGCGGTACGCGGTGGTGCTCGGGGACGTGCGTCCCGAGCCGCCGCTCCGTGCGGGGCCGGTCCGGTGGATTCCCGGCCGGTGAGACGAAGAACGAGGTGAGGACGAGGAGGAGAGCTCAGATGGCACGTGCGGTTGGTATCGACCTGGGTACGACGAACTCGGTGGTCTCGGTCCTGGAGGGCGGCGAGCCCACCGTGATCACCAACACCGAGGGCGCGCGGACGACCCCGTCGGTGGTGGCCTTCGCCAAGAGCGCTGAGGTGCTGGTCGGTGAGGTGGCCAAGCGGCAGGCCGTGACGAACGTGGAGCGCACCGCGCGCTCGGTCAAGCGGCACATGGGCGACCACGCCTGGCGGTTCCCCGAGCACGGAGACATCGACGGCAAGCGGTACACCGCGCAGGAGATCTCCGCGCGCGTGCTGCAGAAGCTGAAGCGGGACGCGGAGGCGTACCTGGGCGAGGACGTCACCGACGCCGTCGTCACCGTGCCGGCGTACTTCGACGACGCCCAGCGGCAGGCCACCAAGGAGGCCGGGGAGATCGCGGGCCTGAACGTCCTGCGGATCATCAACGAGCCGACGGCGGCGGCGCTGGCGTACGGCCTGGACAAGGAGAACGACCAGACGGTCCTCGTCTTCGACCTGGGCGGCGGCACCTTCGACGTGTCGCTGCTGGAGATGGGTGAGGGCGTCATCGAGGTCAAGGCCACCAATGGTGACACCCGTCTGGGCGGTGACGACTGGGATCAGCGGATCGTCGACCACCTGGTCACGCAGTTCAAGAACCACTACGGCGTGGACCTGTCCAAGGACAAGATGGCCGTGCAGCGGCTGCGGGAGGCGGCGGAGAAGGCGAAGGTCGAGCTGTCGTCGTCCACCGAGACGACCATCAACCTGCCCTACATCACGGCCTCCTCGGAGGGCCCGCTGCACCTGGACGAGAAGCTGACCCGCGCCCAGTTCCAGCAGCTGACCGCCGATCTGCTGGAGCGATGCAAGGCGCCGTTCCACAACGCGATCAAGGACGCCGGGATCCAGGTGTCCGACATCGACCACGTGGTCCTGGTGGGCGGCTCGACCCGGATGCCGGCCGTCACCGAGCTGGTGAAGGAACTGACCGGCAAGGACCCCCACAAGGGCGTCAACCCCGACGAGGTCGTCGCCGTCGGCGCCTCCCTGCAGGCCGGTGTCCTCAAGGGTGAGGTCAAGGACGTCCTGCTGCTCGACGTCACCCCGCTGTCCCTGGGCATCGAGACCAAGGGCGGCATCATGACCAAGCTGATCGAGCGCAACACCACCATCCCGACGAAGCGCTCGGAGATCTTCACCACCGCCGAGGACAACCAGCCCTCGGTGACCGTGCAGGTCTACCAGGGCGAACGGGAGATCGCCGCCTACAACAAGAAGCTCGGCATGTTCGAGCTGACCGGCATCGCCCCCGCTCCGCGCGGCGTGCCGCAGATCGAGGTCACCTTCGACATCGACGCCAACGGAATCATGCACGTCTCCGCCAAGGACCTGGGCACCGGCAAGGAGCAGAAGATGACCGTCACCGGTGGCTCCGCGCTGCCCAAGGACGACATCGACCGCATGGTCCGGGAAGCGGAGCAGCACGCCGAGGAAGACCGCAAGCGGCGTGAGGGGGCGGAGACCCGCAACCAGGGTGAACAGCTCGTCTACGCCACCGAGAAGCTCCTGAAGGACAACCCCGACAAGATCCCGGCGGACGCGAAGAGCGAGACCGAGTCGGCGCTGGCCGACCTGAAGGAGAAGCTGCGGGGCGAGGACACCGCCGCGATCCGGCAGGCCATCGACCGCACCGCCCAGGCCGCGCAGAAGATCGGCACCGCCATGTATCAGCAGTCCCGGGCCGAGCAGCCGACCGGAGCCTCCGCGGGTGGCAGGAGCGGTGATCCGGCCGAGGACGACGTGGTGGACGCCGAGATCGTTGATGACGACAAGCCGGAGGCTGGCTGACGATGACCAGGAGCGGCCCGCACAGCACCGAGCTGGACCAGCTGCGGCGCCTGGTCCAGGAGCGGACCGCCGACCTGCAGCGGGTCAAGGCAGAGTACGACAACTACCGCAAGCGGGTGCGGCGGGACCGCCTGGCCGTGCGCGAGATCGCCGCAGCCAACGTGCTCAGGGCGCTGCTGCCGGTGCTGGACGCCGTCGACCGGGCGTGCGCCAACGAACCGCTCACGCCCGGTCTGAAGGACATCGCCGACAGCCTCGAGGAGCAGCTCGGCTCGCTGGGCGTCACCTCGTTCGGTGAGGTGGGCGATCCGTTCGATCCCGCCTGCCACGACGCCCTCACCCACCACGTCTGCGCCGCCGCGGACCGCCTGGTGTGCTCGGCGGTCCTGCGTCCCGGCTACCGGCTGGGCGAGAACCTGCTGCGCCCGGCGACTGTGGAGGTCACCGGGCCGGCCCCGCCCGTGAGGAGCGCACCGGCGCCGGAGTGCGGCGGACGGGGGCCATCCGCACGCCCAGACGAGCCGCCGTTGCCTGTCATGCGGAACTGACAGGCTTGCCCCCCCCATCTGGGTACCGGGGAAGAGGGCATCGCCTTCGACATCCTCGCTCGCGTACGCGAGCTCGGCGAATACGCCAGCCAGGACGAAGCCGCGAAGGTCACCAACGCGGTGCTGAGCGTGCTCGCCCAGCGCATCAGCCCGGGTGAGGTCGACGACCTTGCCTCCCCAGCTGCCCGCTCCGCTCGGACAGGCACTGGCCCAGGCCAAGCAGGCGCAGGCGGAGAGTTTCGGCATCGAGGAGTTCTACCGCCGAGTCGCCGAGCGCACCGGCGCCCGGCCGCGCACCGCGGAGTGGGACGCCAGCGCGGTCCTGACCACCCTGGGCGGCGCCGTCTCCGGCGGAGAGCTGAACCAGATCATCAGCCAGCTCCCCTCCACGCCACTCGCCCGCACCCTCGTCGTGCCGGTCGCCCTGGACCGGTTGCGGGCATGTCATCGGTGGGGGCCGGGTCGTGGTGGGTTTCCGCTCGCCGGTTGGTGTGTGGGT